>JBKDZA010000372.1:0-31867 GCA_046308455.1 Fluviicola sp. | reverse complement strand
GAATAAACTCGAAAATACAATTAGCTAAGAAAAGAGCTAGAGGATATCGAAATACACAAAACTTCATCAATATGATTTACTTCATTGCTGGAAAACTAAAGTTCAATTACCCACAGTATTCCATATAGAGCCGAAATTTATTACACAACCAGTTCTGATATTGACTTTTTATTGATTGACAAAATAAAATACTTAATTGCTCCTTATGGAGTTGTTAAATTGAATAGTCTTTTCGAAGTAAGTTACAGCGACATTGCAATTTTTGAAAATTACTTCATTGCTGACAAAAAAATCTATTTCCAAGGAAGTTTTGAAACGAAAATATTGGATCTGTCGACATTTAAATCAACTACTGTAGATAATGAAAATTATCATGAGGAAATCAGTGATGCAGAAGGACTATCATACAATCCAACAACTAAAGAATTGTTTGTTTTAACTGATGATTACGAAGTAATGACTTTTTCAATTTCAAATTTGAAAGCCGCAATTAATCAATTTAAAATCAAAGAATAAAAATCTAAAAAAGTATTAACCTCAGTTCGATTTTATAAAGCAAAAAATATTTTCGACCACTTGGAGAATAACTTCAAGTGGTTTTTTTTTAAACTATAATTCAACAATCAATTTCCACCTAAAATCTTTATTTATAGAGAATTTGTTTGTTAATTTTTCTAAAATAAATAGAGTCAAAAACACTTTTTTTAATCCGTAAAAAACTGTAAAACACCTACCAATTCTGGTTAAACTAAATCAATATAAATAATTATTATAATTATGATATTCAACATTTATATATTATTATGAATTAGAACGATTATTTTGGTCGAAAGAAAAATAAACGTCATGAAAAATTCAATTTTAATTTTTGGTTTCGCAGGAGTGTTATCAATGAATAGTTGTACAGTTGTTCGACCTGGAGAAGTTGGTGTAAAACAAAAACTCGGAAAACTATCAGATAAAAACCATACGCAAGGTCCCGTTTGGTACAATCCGTTTACGACAAAAGTCATAAAAACAAACATCCAAATCAATGATATTGAATTATCCTTGAGCTTACCAAGTAAAGAAGGTTTAAGTGTCGTTGCACAAATTTCAATTTTATACCGAATTGAACAAAACAGTGTGTCGAAAGTCATTAAAAATATTGGTCCAGAATACGAGAACATTATTTCAAATGTTTTTAGATCCGCTTCCGCTGATGTATGTTCCAACTATTTTGCAAAAGACATGCATTCAGGAATGCGCTCAGAAATTGAACAAGCAATCAAAGAAAAAATGGCGAGCAATCTTGAAGACAAAGGAATTATTGTAGAGGCAGTTCTTATGAAAAGCATTCAATTACCTAGTGGACTTTCAAAATCGATTGAAGAGAAATTACAAGCAGAACAAGATGCAATGCGTATGGTTTTCATTTTGGATCAAGAAAAATTAGAAGCTGACCGTAAAAGAATTGAAGCTACAGGAACAAAAGATGCACAAAAAATACTCTCAGAAGGTTTAACAGAAGAAATTCTAAGATTAAGAAGTATTGAGGCTTTACTTGAACTTTCAAAATCACCTAACAGTAAAGTAATTATTACTGAAGGTAAAACACCTTTTGTTATCGAACAATAATATATAAATATAAATTATGATATTCATTTTTTATATAAATAAAAATATATCAATTTAAAGTTTAAACTTTGCCAAAAAAAATAAAATGAAAAGAATTACTATTGCAAAAGGAGATGGAATTGGTCCTGAAATCATGGACGCAACAATTGAAATTTTAAAAGCTGCAGGTGCGCAACTCGAATACGATGAAATTCAAATTGGAGAAAAGTTGTATCTATCGGGAAATACTTCTGGTATTCATACAGAATCTTGGGATATTATCCGACGAAACAAAGTTTTTTTGAAAGCTCCAATTACAACTCCACAAGGAGGCGGTTACAAAAGTTTAAACGTTAGTACTCGAAAATTTCTTGGTCTCTATGCAAACGTAAGACCATGTGCTAGTCTTCATCCATTCGTAAGTACAAAACATCCCGTTATGGACATGATTATTGTACGTGAAAACGAAGAGGATTTATATGCTGGAATTGAACACCAACAAACAGACGAAGTAGTTCAGTGCTTAAAACTAATTAGTAGACCTGGTTGTGAGAAAATCATTCGTTACGCATTTGAATTAGCTAAACAAGAAAACAGAAAGAAAGTTACTTGTTTCTCAAAAGACAACATCATGAAGCAAACAGATGGATTGTTTCACCAAGTTTTTAATGAAATAGCTTTAGAATATCCAGAAATCAAAACCGATCATTGGATTGTGGACATTGGCGCAGCAAAAGTTGCAGATACTCCAGAGGATTTCGATGTGATTGTTATGCAAAACTTGTATGGAGATATTATTTCTGATATCGCAGCACAAATAACTGGTTCGGTTGGTTTAGCTGGATCTTCAAACATTGGTGAAGAATGTTCAATGTTTGAAGCAATACATGGAACGGCACCTGACATTGGAGGAAAAGACATTGCGAATCCTTCTGGTTTGTTACAAGGAGCGGTTATGATGCTCAATCACATTGGAGAATTTGCTGTCGCTGAAAAAATTCAAAATGCATGGTTGAAAACACTCGAAGATGGGACTCATACTGCTGATATTTATTCAGAAACTACTAGTAAACGAAAAGTTGGAACTAAAGAGTTTACACAAGCAGTTATTGGTAATTTAGGTAAAAAGCCAGAACAATTTAAAGCCGTAAACTATTCAAACAACGGACCTTTGAATTTGCCAAAATATATTCGTAAAACTCCTAAAGCAAAAGCTTTGGTTGGAGTAGATCTTTTTGTTCATTGGGCGGGAGAAAATCCGAATGAATTAGCAGAAAAAGTAGGTGCATTGACAACTGAAAATCTACAATTATCGCTTATAACAAACAGAGGTGTAAAAGTTTGGCCTGAAGGTTTCAAAGAAACATTTTGTACAGACCACTGGAGATGTCGTTTCACAACAAAAGAAACACAAATTAAAACAGAAAACATAATTGATTTAATGCAACAAGCACTTCAAGGAAATGTAGAGGTTATTAAAAGTGAAAACCTATATACGTTTGATGGAAAAGCAGCTTATTCACTAGGTCAAGGTCAATAATAAAACGAGATGATAAACGTAATAATCTATTTGAAAAAAGAACAAAATCCAATGGAATTAGTGAAACAACTTTTGACTAAAAAGTTAATTGCTAAAGCTTCTATTGATTTTGACAATCATTCATACAAATTAGCTGATAACGAATCTGATTTCATTGAAGAAACTTATAGTGTTGTTACTGCTCAAACTCGTTCTGTTTTATTCAATGATATCGTCGCATTTGTTGAAGCTGAATTTGGTCCAACTGTTCCAATTAATTCTGTTCCAATTGTCGCTTCAAATAAAATGTTTGATACAATCATTCGTCAAAACACCAACTTTTCACATACATCAAAACAAAATGATTGAATTTCAATAAACTTTAACTAGTTGTTGTTTTAACAACAGACAAGAAATAAAGATCCTTCCTTGGTTCAGAAAGAGAGAGTTGTGGATGTGCAGTGTTCTAATAATCGTTAATAACCCACAGCTCTCTTACCAAGATTTACTCATTTAAAATTACTAAAGTGAAAAAAAATGTATTTTTCTTTTTACTAGGATTTGGTTTTTGCAGCTTATTGTCTTTCCAAAAATCAAGTAATCAAGAAGCTTCTAAATCGATTGCTGAAGTGTCAATAATAGATGGAGTATCTATTTTTACTGATAGTAAACCTTTGTCTCAGTACGACGAATTAGGAGTGGTCGAATTATCCTTTTCTAGTGACACACAATACCAATCCGTTCGAGATAATTTAATCAAAAAAGCTAAAAAGAAATATCCAAATACGAATGGATTAATTTTTGATTTCAATAAAAAAGGAATTGATAAATGTGTTGCGATTCAATTTAAATAAGTTATTTCCATAATTCCCTACACCAAAAACGTTTTCTTGGATAAGAATATGTAAGTGTTTGTCCAGCTAGAAAATTTGTGAAATTTATAGGAGTATGCCCATCTACTCCAGTATAATCAGCTCTTATTAGTCTTTTCTTTTTATCAAATTGCATATATCCAATTTGATAGGGAATTGAATCAGCAGAATATTTTGTATAAAACTGATTTAAACCTACAGTTATCATAATTGAGAATTGATTTTGTTCTTTTCTGATTTCAATAAGAGTATCGCCTTTTTGGATGAATTCAACAGCCTCAATCAGTGTGTCAGTTGGGTAATATTGTCCTTTAAAAATCAGACGGTTTTGCTTGTCGTAAACGAATCGTTCAGAATAAACCAATTCTCCATCACCAAAATGATCAATTTGTTGAATGTCTTTGTTTTTATTATAAACTTCAATTACTTCTCCTTGTGGACAATCTGGATTTATATACCTGTTTTTTTCTTTTTCCCATTCTTCAATTGTAAAACATCTAGATAATGTTGGATCATTTTTAATATAACTCTTTGAGTAATGTACTTCATCTTTATTCATCGAGTACAAAATATCTATTGTAACAATTGAGTCTTTTCTTGACTTAAGGTAGTAGTATTTGTAATTTTTATCCGATTTATTAATTTGAATCACAGTATCAACAATTAATTTACCCCATTCATAAACTTTAGTCAAACTAGTATCTATTTTGAGTTGATTATTGACTATTAAATTCGATGAAGTTAATTTCACTTTAGAATTCTCAATTTCAAAAGTTTCAATTTTTGTTTTTCTTCCTAAAAAATTAAAATAATAAATCGTTTGAAATGTATCTAGTTCTCCCTCGAATTTGTTGAATGATTCATTAATGACAACTCTTTTCTTTCGATCAAAGTGCCAAACATTCTTATACATTAAACCTAAATCACCAAATTCTGAAGTTGAATTCTCAATTTGCATTGGTTTTAAAGATTGACTAAAGTTCTTAATAGGAATCAAAAGAAAAATTATACAAACTAGTTTCATCATTGACTTTATTCTATATGTCTGAGAAAACTTAAAGTAAACAAAAACGCCCCACATTTCTGTGAGGCGTTCATTATTTTAAAGCTGGAAATTAAATTCCGAAAGCTGTTTTTACTTTATCAACGAAATCTAATTTTTCCCAAGTAAACAATTCAACTTCTTTCGTTACAACTGTTCCGTCTGGAGACTTAAATGTTTTCGTTACCACTTCATTCTTACGTCCCATGTGACCATAAGCCGCAGACTCAGAATAAATTGGGTTACGTAATTTCAAACGTTGCTCGATTGCATATGGACGCATGTCGAAAATCTCTTCACATTTACGAGCGATTTCTCCATCTGTTAAGTTTACTTTAGCAGTACCATAAGTATTAACAAATAAACCACAAGGTTTAGCAACACCAATAGCATACGAAACTTGAACTAAAATCTCGTCGCATAAACCTGCAGCAACTAAGTTTTTCGCCAAGTGACGTGTTGCATAAGCTGCAGAACGGTCAACTTTTGAAGGATCTTTTCCAGAGAATGCACCACCACCGTGAGCACCTTTTCCACCGTATGTATCAACGATAATTGTACGACCAGTCAAACCTGTATCTCCGTGAGGTCCTCCGATTACGAATTTCCCTGTTGGATTGATGTGGTAAGTAATTTGGTCGTTAAATAACGCTTGTAATTCTGGTTTCAATTTTGCTTTCACACGAGGAATTACGATTTCAACGATATCTTTTTTGATTTTCGCTAACATTTCTGCTTCAGCAGCGAAATCATCGTGTTGTGTTGAAACTACGATTGTATCAATTCGTTGTGGAACATTATCATCAGAATATTCGATTGTTACTTGAGATTTTGCATCTGGACGTAAATAACCGATTAAATTTGACTCATTGTTGCGGATTGAAGACAATTCTTGCAAAATTTTGTGAGCTAAATCTAAAGCTAACGGCATGTAGTTTTCCGTTTCTTTCGTAGCGTAACCGAACATCATCCCTTGGTCACCAGCACCTTGTGCATTCGCCAACGTTTCGAAGTCGTTACTTGCAGTCACACGGTCAACACCTTGATTGATATCGTCAGATTGATCGTGAATTGCAGAAAGAATACCACACGAATTCGCTTCGAACATGTATTCAGATTTCGTATAACCAATTTTAGCAATCACTTCGCGCGCGATAGATTGAACATCTAAATAGGTTTTTGTTTTCACCTCACCAGCCAAAACAACTTGACCAGTAGTTACTAGGGTTTCACAAGCCACTTTCGACGTAGGGTCAAAAGCCATAAAGTTATCAATTAACGCATCAGAAATTTGATCCGCCACTTTATCTGGGTGCCCTTCCGACACTGACTCTGAGGTAAACAAATAAGACATAATTCTTTTTTAAATTAAATTTTAAGGGGCGAAATTAGTTAAAAAAAGTGAGAAACAAGTTGCTTTTTATAGGCAATATTAAACTCTAGCAAAAAACTAGGATATTTAACTTAAAATAGCTAAATTGGAATCAATAATTCTACTATGAAAATTTGTCTTTTATTGATTCTGTTTTCTTTTACGTCAATCACGTTTTCACAAAAAAATGTTGATGGACCGATAAATGGTCGGGAGCCTAAAAATGGTTTTCAAAAAATAAAATATTATGACGAAAGAATAGAATGCTTTATTATTTTATCAGGTCTCATGAAGGAATCAAGACTAGTAGGTGTTTGGAAAAAATACAAATGTGACACCATTCACCCATATTTAATCGGAAATTTTGAAAACGGAAGACCAAATGGATCTTATTCCAGATATTTTGAGGGCAAACTCATAGAAAAAGGAACTTTTACGAAGAAACAATATATTGATAGTTTATCGCGCTACCATTCAAATGGCACACCGAGTTTTAAAGCCTTTTTCAAAGATTCAAGCACAACTAATTATTCAGGAAGTTATTACAATTCTGAAGGTAAACTGGAACTCAGTTATGTTGTCGAAAATGGAAAAGTGGTAAAAGAAAAAATCGTTCAATCAAAAAAGGAAAACTTGATTCCATACAATTATTTGAATACGAAAGACACGATTTATATCTATCCAAGTTCATTATTTGAAAAACACATTCCTTTTGATATGAATGATTTAAATCGTTTTGAAAAAAACAATTATTCAGATGAACAGTTTATTTATTATAACAAGAATCATGACCCTTTTCTTATTGGTTGGATAGATAAGAACAATCAATTCAATGGAAAGAAATTCATTTACAGCATTGAAGGCTATTTATTAGAAATAAAATTTTATGTGAATGGATTTTTATTTAGCTCTGACATTAATTTAAACCCAGTAGAAAAAGTTCCTTCTGAAAATTTTAATTTAAGTTCAAAAAAGAAAAATAAATCATAAAAAAAGCCATCTTAAATCTAAGACAGCTTTTTCAATTATATTCTATTCAAAGTATAAACTTGAGCTCTTTTATTCTTGATAGCTAATTTTTTGCATAAAGAAAACTACTCTTCTACGTTCACCTCTTTCCTTTTCGTCGTTTTTGATTTTTTGAGTTCCGTGAATGATGTAAAAATTTTCGTACCAATAAACCGCATTTGTAAATCCAGTCCATTTTACTTTTTCATTTTCATCTTCAGGAATCAAACTTCCATAATCTTTACTTTCAATTTTATCGCCAACAATAAAACATGCTTTTAAGCTACTACCTGTACTGAAAAGTAGTCTAGCCTCTTCACCTTGAATTGTCATTCGAATATTTCTAATAACCGAAAAAGGTTTGTGTGACAAATACATTTCAAAACAATGATCGTAAAGTCTATTTCCTGATTCATCAACACCCATCGCAACTGCATGTGAATATTGATACCCATCAAACACTTGTCTGGTTTGAGTTGTAGCAACTCCATTTACGAAAGTTGTATACGTTTCAGTGCGATAAGTTGGGTAATAAACTTCTCCTAAAAAGAAATAATTTTCACCCATCATTTTAACTGGATGAACAGCAACATAACAGCGGAGAACATCTTCTTTTCCTCTATTTTGCTTTCTTTTCATTTTTTTCTCCAATTTTGCCTGTTGTTTTTTTGGCAAATAGCTTAGGAAATTCTCGAAATCTGTAAATGAATGATACGTTATAAATTGTTGTTTTCCACCTTCCCATTTTGAAAAGTAGATTCCATTCGCTGCTGATCCTCTACTTAAAGAATAAGTTCCTGCTAAAATGAAATCGTCGTCATTAATCCAAGTAATTTCACCATCAACGATTCCATATTTTGGATCATTATCTAAAATGATTTGACTTTTCTCTTGGCCCGTTGAAGAATAAACAACCATATTCATGATTCTTTGTTTTCCTTCATAATCCAAATAGAAAACTACTAAGTTTTCATCGATATTGTCTGGAGTAAAACTCTCGATTGTACGTTTTTTACTTTTACCAGGAAGTAAAACAACATTTCCTTCACCAGAATATGGATCCATAAATAAAATTGCAGGTTTTTTACCTACTCTTCCACTAAAGACAAATTTCCCATCCACTAAAACACCTGAACTAGGAATAAATTTATCTGGAACAGAAAAAACCGATTCTTTAGCATTATTCGATTCCGTATTGTAGTGAATTACATTCAATTTTGATTTGAAATACTTTAAAAAGAAAATATGATTATTGTCTTCAGTTTTTAATGTATTCAACGAATATCCACGGAACTCATTTGTTAGTTCTGTTTCTTTTTCAACTTCTAAATCAGAATTATATTGAGTGATTTCAATAATATCTGGACCTTTCTCATTTCGAATCCCATAAGTCACAACACCATTACTTCCAACTGGAATTACTTTTGAAACGGCAGATTCTTTGACATCAATTTCTTTACGTGTATCAAATGAAATTTGAGAAAGTGATGTGAAACTAATTAAAAGGAAAGTTAAAAACGAAAGTTTTTTCATGATGATTTTCAGTTAATGTATTTAAGTTTATTTACTTATAAAAAATGTCAACCTTTCGATTGACATTTTATTTTAATTTCTATATAAAGTTGCTTTTATTGCTTTTATCAATCGATCCACATTTGGCAAAGCCGCATCGATTAATGTTGGCGAAAATGCGAATGGAGTATCTGTTTGAGTTACTCGCATCACTGGAGCATCTAAATGATCAAACGCGTAACGTTGTAAATGGTAAGCCATTTCTGAAGAAATTGAAGCCAACGGCCAAGATTCTTCTAAAACAACACAACGATTTGTCTTTTTAATTGACTCAATAACAGTTCCATAATCTAACGGACGAATCGTACGCAAGTCGATAACTTCCACTTCGATTCCTTCTTTCGCAAGTACTTCAGCAGCTTCAAATGCTACTTTCATGATTTTACCAAAAGAAACAACAGTAACGTCTTTTCCTTTGCGTTTCACATCAGCAACTCCAATTGGAATAATGTATTCACCTTCTGGAACTTCACCTTTATCACCGTACATTTTCTCAGACTCTAAGAAAACAACTGGGTCATTGTCACGAATTGCAGCTTTCAACAAACCTTTCGCATCCGATGGATTTGAAGGAGTGATTACTTTCAAACCTGGTACATGTGCATAAAACGCTTCAAAAGACTGAGAGTGAGTAGCTGCTAATTGTCCAGCAGTACCGTTTCCACCTCTAAATACGATTGGACAAGAATATTGACCACCCGACATTTGCAACATTTTCGCTGCTGAATTGATGATTTGATCCGCTGCAAGAATTGCAAAGTTCCACGTCATAAATTCCACAATCGGACGAAGTCCATTCATTGAAGCACCTACAGCGATACCAGCAAAACCAAGTTCAGCAATAGGAGTATCGATCACACGTTCTGGACCGAATTCGTCCAACATTCCTTGTGATACTTTGTATGCACCGTTGTATTCTGCAACTTCTTCACCTAATAAAAATACGCTAGAATCTCTACGCATTTCTTCGGACATTGCTTCGCGAAGCGCTTCTCTAAATTGTAATGTTTTCATCTTAACAAAATGTATTCGTCTTTTAAAACTTCCGCAAAAATAATAAACTTGATGAAATCTTTACTTTCTTTTAAAAAAGACTTTTAAAATTCATTCTTACTTTTCAGATTTCGAACTATCTTTGCGAACTGAAAACTAAAAACTCAATTCGTTTTGTTTGAACATCTTTACATACGTATTGTTTTTATAGCATGATTTATTTAAAATAACGAAGGAAAATGAAAATTCTAGTTTGTATTTCAAAATCTCCTGATACTACATCGAAAATCGCGTTCACAGATGGGAACAAAAACTTTGATGAGAATGGAGTTCAATACATTGTTAACCCTTACGATGAGTGGTATGCACTTGTTCGTGGATTGGAGTTAAAAGAAACGTTAGGTGGATCGTTGACAATCATCACTGTTGGAAATGCAGCTGACGAAGCAATTATTCGTAAAGCATTGGCAATCGGTGCTGACGAAGCTGTTCGTGTGGATGCAGATCCAAAGGATGCTTATTTCACAGCGATGCAAATTGCTGAATACGCAAAAAACAATGCGTTTGATTTAATTCTAACTGGTAAAGAAACAATCAACTACAACGGATCTCAAGTTGCTGGAATGATTGCAGAATCATTGAATTTACCATTCGTTTCTTTGGCGACGAAATTAGATATCACTGGTTCAACTGCGAAAATGGAAACTGAAATCGTTGGTGGTGTTCAAGTTGTTGAAGCAAACCTTCCTTTAGTTGTTTCTTGTGCTAAAGGAATGGCTGAACAACGTATTCCTAACATGCGTGGAATCATGGCTGCTCGTACAAAACCATTACAAGTTGTTGCTCCAGTTGCTGTTGACGAATTGACAACGTATGTTGAATACGGTTTACCAGCTGCGAAATCAGCTGTTAAAATGATCGATCCAAATAACATGGATGAGTTAGTAGCATTGTTACACAACGAAGCGAAAGTAATTTAATAAAAGAAGCAAAGATGAATATTTTAGTATACGTAAACGCTACTCAATCTGTAGCAAAAAGTGCATTAGAAGTGGTAAGTTATGCTTCTAAAATTGGAGGTACAATCACTGTAGTTGCTACTGGTAAAGCAGATGACGCTGCATTGGCAACTTTAGGTGAATATGGCGCTTCAAAAGTTTTGGTTGACCGTAACATTTCAACTGAAGACGCACAACAAGTAACTCAATTAATTGCAAAAGCTGCTGAAGCAACAAATGCAGATTATATTATTTTCTCTCACGATTTAGTAGCGAAAGCAGTTGCTCCTCGCCTATCTGTTCGTTTGAAAGCTGGATTAGTTTCTGGAGCTGTTGAAGTTCCAAACGGAAACACAGTGAAGGTAAATGTTTTCTCTGGAAAAGCTTACGGACAAGTTACAGTTAACTCAGCGAAAAAAATCATTTCTTTATTGCCAAACAGTATTCAACCAGTTCAATCTGGATCAGCATGTGCTGTAGAAGGATTTGATGCTGGAGCTGCAACTGCTGCAATTAAGGTAATTGAAACTAAAAAACCAGAAGGAAGTATTCCATTACCAGAAGCAGAATTAGTTGTTTCAGCTGGACGTGGAATGAAAGGTCCTGAAAACTGGGGAATGGTAGAAGATTTAGCAAATGCATTAGGAGCTGCTACAGCTTGTTCTCGTCCAGTTGCGGATATTGGTTGGAGACCTCATCATGAGCACGTTGGACAAACAGGAGTTGCTATCCGTCCAAACTTATACATCGCTGCGGGAATTTCGGGAGCAATCCAACATTTAGCTGGAGTGAACGGTTCAAAAGTGATTGTTGTTATCAACACAGATGCTGAAGCACCTTTCTTTAAAGCTGCAGATTACGGAGTTATTGGTGATGCTTTTGAAGTTTTACCGAAATTAACAGAGGCTGTTAAAAAATTCCGTGCTTCACAACATTAAGAATAAGAAAGAATCAGATTCTTTTTATATATTTACATCGATTAAAGAGGGAAGCTCAAGGGCTTCCCTCTCTTTTATGAATACACGGGACCTTGCAAATTAATTGAAGGTTTCTTAACAGCTGATCATTCGGTAGGATGGATAAAATAAAATTAGAAATTGCAGGCATCACGTATAGCCAAACTCAATCAGGAGCTTATGCGCTTGTTTTACAAGAAGTTGGTGGAAAAAGACGTTTACCAATAATCATTGGTGGCTTTGAAACACAAGCAATTATGATGGTTATCGAAAATATGGTTCCAGCTCGACCTTTAACACATGATTTATTCAAATCTTTTGCACGTTCGTTTGACATCAAAGTGAAAGAAGTGATTATTTACAACATGCAAGAAGGAATTTTTTATGCAAAAATTGTATGTCAACAAGGAGAAAATGTATCAGAAATTGATGCACGAACTTCCGATGCAATTGCTTTAGCCGTTCGATTTGAATGTCCCGTTTATACCTTCGAAGAAATTTTATCTAAGGCAGGAATCGAATCGGATGAATTTGATACAGAAGAGGACGCTTTTTCAGAAGAAGAGACAACAAGTTCGAAAAACGAGTTCGAAAGTTTATCTTTAGTCGAATTAAACGAACAATTGAGCATTGCTGTCGACGAAGAAGACTACGAATTAGCATCTCGCATTCGTGACGAAATCAATAAACGAGGATAAAAAAACTTACTACTATGCTAAAGAATATAACTGCCCGTTTAATTGCAATGAATTTCCTGCAGTTTTTTGTTTGGGGTTTATGGTTACCAACTATTTTCAATTATTGTACTATTACAATGGGTTGGAAATTTGATGAATTTGGGATTATTTATTCAACGATGGGAATTGCTTCACTTTTCATGCCTACGATAGCAGGATCTTTAGCAGACAGAAAGTTCAATGCTGAAAAAATATATGCAGTTTTTCATATTTTATCGGCTTTAGCTCTTGTTCTATCTACAACAATTTTAACACCTTATTCTTTCTTTTGGGTGATTTTAGTTGCGATGATGTTTTACATGCCAACAATTGCACTTTCAAATGTAATTTCTTACAATGCACTGAAAAAAGAAGGATTGGATGTTGTTAAATCATTTCCTCCAATTAGAGTTTTTGGAACAATCGGTTTTATAGCGGGTGTTTTAGTTACAAACTTCACTGGTATTAGTACAGGAAAAGAACAATTAATATTTAGTGGAATTGCTGGTATTTTGTTAGGGATTTATTCTTTTACGCTACCTAAATGTCCACCTTCAAAATCAACAGTTAAAAAAGGACTTTTTGACTTTGAAGCATTCAAACTTCTTAAAACGAACAAATTTTTATTGTTTTTTCTATTCAGTATGTTGTTAGGAGCATCCTTACAATTAACAAATGCTTATGGTGAAGGATTTATCAAAGGTTTTGGTGCTATAAAAGAATACACAGACTCCTTTGCTGTTAGAAATTCAGGATTAATCATTTCAATTTCTCAAATATCAGAGACATTGTTCATTTTGGCAATTCCATTCTTCCTAAGAAGATTCGGAATTAAGAAAGTTATATTATTCAGCATGTTTGCGTGGGTTTTGAGATTCGGTTTATTTGCATATGGAAATCCAGTTGATGGTTTATGGATGATCATTCTTTCAAATATTATTTACGGAATGGCATTTGACTTCTTTAATATTTCAGGTTCATTATTCATTGAAACAAACACAGATAGTTCGATTAGGTCTTCTGCTCAAGGTCTTTTTATGATGATGACAAATGGAATTGGGGCAATCATCGGTAGTTATTTCAGCGGTTTAATAATTGCAAATTACTTTACAGATAAAACAGGAGCTCCAATGTGGCAACCCATTTGGTTATGTTTTGCAGCTTACTCTTTGGTTGTAGCATTACTTTTTGCAGTTCTTTTCAAACACAAACACAACCCGAAAGAATTGGCGAATATCCAGCACTAATCTAAGATCATTTTTATTCGTATGTTTTATTTTCAGTTGTTAACACAATGACTTTATATTCACGAACAATTGAATGGAAACTAAATAAAAGAATTACAAAGTGAAAAAGGTGCTTACCACAAACGATTTGTGAAGTCGGATTAATTTTTACTTCTTTAAAAACAATATCGAACTCGGTTGAGGTGTAATTCCTTCTCGTGAAATTTTCTTGCCTTTTTTGTAAAGTAAAATTCGGTCTGACATTGCTTGGTCGGAGAAAGTAACATCAAAAACGAAGTAATCATCTGCTTCGAAAAACAATTTCCAGCTTCCTTCTTTGGTTAATTCACCAATTTTCTGTGTTAAAGTTCCATCTGCTTTGAATTCAATTTCAATACTTGATTTTTGAATTTGTAATAAATCTGTTCCTGAGTCAATTGTATACGAACCAATTTCTCCTTCATACTTTCCAAAGTATTTTTTCTTCAATTTCGATTGCGCTGAAACACTGAAAATGAAAAGTATAAAAACAAATGCTAGCAATTTCTTCATTGAACAAATGTAAAAGGAAAGTTTAAGAAAATCAATTCTTTATTGAATTTAATCAAAATGGTCTTTTAAACAACCTTATTAAGTTATCAACGGACTTCTTTTACTCGATAAATCTTTCGTAATTTTGAATAAATATTTTTAGAATGAAACAGTATCACGACTTATTAAAGCACATCATTGAAAACGGAACTAAAAAAGGAGATCGAACGGGAACGGGTACAATCTCAACTTTTGGTTACCAAATGCGTTTTAATTTAGCGGATGGTTTTCCTGTTTTAACTACGAAGAAATTGCATTTACGCTCAATTATCCATGAATTATTGTGGTTCTTACAAGGCGATACAAATATCAAATATTTAAAAGACAACAATGTTTCTATCTGGGACGAATGGGCTGATGAAAATGGAAATTTAGGTCCTGTTTATGGATTTCAATGGCGTTCATGGCCAACTCCAGATGGAAAATCAATTGATCAAATTTCAAACTTAATTGAACAAATTAAGAAAAATCCAAACTCTCGTCGTTTATTGGTAAGTGCTTGGAATGTTGCATACGTTGACCAAATGGCTTTACCTCCATGTCACACGATGTTCCAATTCTATGTTGCAGATGGAAAATTGAGTTGTCAATTGTACCAACGTTCTGCAGATACATTTTTAGGAGTTCCTTTCAATATTGCTTCCTATGCTTTACTAACGATGATGATTGCACAAGTGTGTGATTTGGAACCAGGAGAATTCATTCACACTTTAGGTGACGCGCATTTGTATATCAATCATTTGGAACAAGCTGAATTACAATTAACACGTGATTTCCGTCCACTTCCAACAATGAAGATCAACCCAAATGTGAAAAATATTTTTGAATTCACAATTGATGATTTCGAATTGGAAAACTACGATCCGCATCCACATATTAAAGGAGCAGTCGCTGTATAATTATCAATTATTAATGATGAATTATTAAAAGGCAATTTAAAGAATAGTCTTTTATTTCTATTAAATTGTTTTTCTTTAATACTCTAGACTTAATTAATTTTTGAAGTCAATTTTAATAATTGATAATTCATCATTAATAATTCTTTCTAGTTTGCCATTTCACTCATAAACTTGATGCGCATTAAACGCAATTCTTCTTCTGAATAAGAACCATCAAATTCATGATACGCTTCTGTTAAATCGTCTGTTTCGGCTTCGGAGAAATATTCATAGATTTCCTCTTGGTCATCGGAATCAATCATGTCATCGATGTAATAATTGATATTCACACGTGTACCTGAGGCAACAATTCCTTCGATTTCTTCAATTACATCTTCAATCGATTTACCTTGCGCACGACCAATGTCTTCCAAAGGCAGTTTACGATCAATATTTTGAATCAATTGAACTTTAAGAACTGATTTATTTACTAATGATTTTACGACTAAATCTTGTGGACGATCGATATCATTATCAGTCACATACTGTTGAATCATGTCAACAAATGGAGCTCCATAACGTTGAGCTTTTCCAATTCCAACACCTTGACAATTTGTCAATTCATCAATTGTACATGGATATTGAAAACACATGTCCTTTAATGTCGGTTCTTGGAAAATAACAAATGGAGGGATATTATTTTGCTTTGAAATGCTTTTTCTTAAATCAACCAACATATCATACAACGCATCATCAAAAGCACCACCTTTCCCGTTAACAACAATATCATCATCCTCACTTGCGGAATAATCGTGTTGTTTCAATAAAGTAAATGGTGTTGGATTCAATAAAAATGCTTGACCTTTCGCAGAAATCTTTAGGGTTCCGTATGTTTCAATATCTTTAAAAAGTAAACCAGCAACAACAGTCTGACGAATTACTGCATTCCAGAAATGTTCATCTTTATCACTTCCACAACCAAACAAAGGATGTTTATCGTGTTTGTATGATTTCATGTCTGCTGTTACACCTCCTGAAAGGAATGCGCACACATGTTTTGCTTTTTGTTGTTCATCTAATGCTTCAACAGCTTTTAACAATTGTTCTACATAAATTCCACCTTCAAATTTCTCACGTGGATGTTTACAATTGTCACACATTTCATTACAGTTTTTTGAATCAAATTCTTCACCGAAATAATGTAAAATGAATTTTCTTCTACAAACAGAGGTTTCAGAATACGAAACGATTTCACTCAACAATTGTTTTCCAATTTCTTGTTCAGCAACAGGTTTTCCTTGAAGGAATTTCTCTAGTTTTTCAATGTCTTTGTAACTATAAAATGTTACACATTCACCTACTCCACCATCACGTCCTGCACGTCCAGTTTCTTGGTAATAACTTTCCAACGATTTTGGAATATCGTGGTGAATGACGAAACGAACATCTGGCTTATCGATTCCCATTCCGAAAGCAATAGTTGCAACAATCACATCTACTTCTTCCATCAAAAACATGTCTTGATGTTTCGCGCGCGATGTTGCATCTAAACCAGCGTGGTATGCTAAAGCATTGATTCCGTTTACTTGAAGTAATTCAGCCAATTCTTCTACTTTCTTTCTTGAAAGACAGTAAATAATTCCTGATTGTCCTTGTCTTGCACGAATGTACTTAATGATTTCTTTTTCAATTTGTCTTTTAGGACGAATATCGTAGTATAAATTATCTCTGTTAAAAGACGATTTAAACAATTTCGCATCCGTCATATTCAAGTTTTTCTGAATATCAGCTTGAACTTTAGGAGTTGCAGTTGCCGTTAACGCAATAATTGGAACGTCTGAAATTTTCTCGAAAATCTCACGTAAACGTCTATACTCTGGTCTAAAATCATGTCCCCATTCAGAAATACAATGTGCTTCATCAATTGCAAAAAATGAAATTGGAACAGAAGTTAAAAAATCAATGTTCTCTTGTTTTGTCAATGACTCTGGAGCAACGTATAATAATTTTGTTCTTCCAGAAAGTATATCTTCTTTTACTCGGTTAATTTCCGTTTTGTTTAAAGAAGAATTTAAAAAATGTGCCACAGAATTGTGATCAGAAACATTTCGAATCGCATCTACTTGATTTTTCATCAAAGCAATTAAAGGAGATACAATTATTGCTGTACCTTCAGAAATTAATGCTGGAAGTTGATAACACAAAGATTTCCCTCCTCCAGTTGGCATGATAACAAACGTATTTTTTCGATCTAATACATTTTGAATGATTTCTTCTTGAGTTCCTTTGAACTGATCAAATCCAAAATAGGTACGTAATGCATCTTTTAAATTCTGTTGTTCCTTCATCTTGAATTGTACTTTTTTTTTCTGATTTTTTTATTGGGTTATCGAAGATACGATAATTATTTAAAAATTCAACACTAAAAAAGCTTATTCACCAAAATTTCACAATCAAGACACTTTTATCATCGATAAACATTTTTGATTGCCATGTAATTTTTAGTCACTAATTTTGCACTTGAAAATGGAAGAAGAAACAAAAATGTCCTTTCTACAACATCTCGAGGAATTGAGATGGCGTTTAGTGAAGTCAGCAATCGTAATAATTGTTCTTGCAATTGCGATTTGGTGGAACATGGAATGGATCATGAAAAATGTTTTTATGTCGATGCTTGAAAAAGATTTCATTACGTATGATTTCTTTTGCCGCAACTTTAACTTCATGTGTGTCGAGGAAATTCCTGCTGAAATACAATCCCGTCAAGTTGGTGGACAATTTGGATACGCTTTGTGGATGTCCTTCATCGGAGGTGTTGTTGTAGCTTTCCCTTTTATTTTTTATCAATTGTGGGCCTTCGTTAAACCAGGATTAAAAGCCAAAGAGAAAAACATGGTGAAAGGAATTGTCCTTTACGTAAGTCTTCTTTTCTTTTTTGGAATTTTATTTGGCTATTTCATTGTTGCTCCAATGAGTATTCAATTCTTTGGAACATTTAAAATCACTGGAGAAATTAAAAACCAGTTCGACATTTCATCTTACATGAGTACGATTATTTCTACTGTTTTCTACAGTGGGTTATTTTTCTTGCTTCCAGTTGTTGCATACATTATGGCAAAAATCGGTTTGGTTTCGTCTGGATTTTTAAAAAAATACCGTAAACATGCAATCGTTGGTGTATTAATTTTATCTGCAATTATCACTCCACCAGATATGATTTCTCAAATCATTGTATCCATTCCAATTCTCGCATTATACGAAATTGGTATATGGGTAGTTATTGGTGTTGAACGCAAAAAACGTCGTGAAGAATTAAAACAAGCCTAAAAAAGCTCTGATTTTTTTTCGTACATTTGGCATCATGCGAAACATTCTTCTTGTTTTCATTTTATTCGTTTCCTGCCTGTCTTTTGGTCAACAAACCAAAGTGACTGGACGTGTTTTGGATCCAGAAACAAAAGAAGGATTACCTGGAGTAACAGTTAAATTTCAGTTATCTAAAATTGGAACAACAACCGATTCACTTGGGTTTTATATTTTGGAAAGTTACTATGCTACAGATAGTTTGGTGTTCTTTTTTCCAGAGTATAAAGTGAAGACTGTAAAAGTTAAAAGAGATGTCGCACAAACAATTGATGTTACTTTAGAACAAGCCATTTCAGACATTGAAACTGTTTTTGTTTTACCTCCAGATGAATTTCCATCTACAACCCTTCACAAGAAAGTTGTTGCGAATAAACCAATCAATAATAAAGAAAAATTGGCTGCATACGATTATGAAGGATATACAAAAATTCAATTAGATGTCAATAATATTGGCGATAAATTAGCAGAAAGAAAAGTGATTCAACCCTTAAGTCTGGTGTTAAATTACATGGATTCTACTGAAGATGGAAAAACATATTTACCACTTCTTTTAAGTGAGAATATTTCAAAATTTTATTACAAAAACAATCCGAAACGTACACGAGAAGTTGTTTCTGCGACTCAAATTTCTGGTGTTGAAAATGTTCAATTGAACCAGTTTTTGGGGGAAATGTATTTGGATTTCAATGTTTACGACAATTATTTAAATCTTTTTGGAAAAGCTTTTGTGAGTCCAATTGCCAACTTCGCTCGAACTTATTACCGATTTTATCTAGTTGACAGTACGTTTATCGATAATCAATGGTGTTACAAAATGACGTTCAAACCAAAACGAACTGGTGACATGACGTTTTATGGCGAAATGTGGATTCACGACACGACTTATGCTGTAAAAAATATCAGCATGAATATTTCTGATGACGCAAACATCAATTATGTTCAAGATTTGTACTTCGAACACCATTTTGACCAAGTAGAAAAAGAAGTATGGATGCTCACTGAGGAACGCATGATTGTGGACTTGAAAGCTACAAAAGGTACAGATTTGTATGGCGTTTATGGTAGAAAATATACTTGTAGAAAAGACTTTGTAATCAATGTTGAACATCCAGAAGATTTTTATAAAAGTCCAAGTACAGTTGAGTTTGAAGAAGGAGCTAAAAATAGAGATTCTAGTTATTGGGCTGAGCATAGACATACTAAATTAAACAAGCAAGAAAATCGAATCAATGAAATGGTTGACTCACTCAATAAACAACCGTTTTTCAAGTTTGCAAAAAATGCAACTTACATGTTATCAACTGGATATTACCCGTTTGGAAAGATCGAAATTGGAAATGTTCATTCTTTGATCGCAACCAATCCAGTTGAAAAATTTAGAACTGGTTTTGGAATTCGAACTTCCAATAACTTTTCACGTACGATTGAATTAGGAGGTACTTTGTACTATGGATTTTTTGATGAGAAATTTAAATACTCATTAAAAACACGACTCAATTTATCTAAAAAGAAACGCGCACAATTGATTCTCTTTGGATCAAGCGATATCGAACAATTGGGTAATTCCCCCACTGCTACTTCAGTTGGTTCTGTCTTAGGAAACTTATTGCGAACAGGACCCTTGGATAAATTGACTTTTGTAGAGAAAATCGGAACTAGTTTTGAAAAAGACTTTGGAAGAAATTTAACCTCAACACTTTTCGCAGAGTACAAAAAATATACTCCACTTGGAATTGCAGACTATAACAGAGTTGATGAATCTGCTACTCTTGTACCAATAAGTCAAATCATTTCAAGTGAAATTAGTTTTAAAGTTCGCTATTCAAAAAACACAGAATATGTTGCTGGATCGTTTGATAGAAGCTTAATGCCAACAACAAAACCAATTTTCACATTAGTTGGAGTATTTGGCATCAAAGGAGTATTTGGATCGGAATACGATTACCAAAAATTGGAGTTAAACTACGAACAAACTCGAAATTTAGGTGTTTTTGGTCGTTGTAGATACGGTATTACTGGAGGAATCATCAATGGTAAAACAGCTTATCCTTTGTTGAAAGTACACGAAGCAAGTCAATCGTATTGGTTGTATGAAAACTCATTTAACCGCATGAATTTCTTTGAATTCATTTCCGATCAATACGTTACAGCATTTGTGCAACAACATTGGCAAGGATTGTTTTTCGACCGAATTCCTTTGATAAAAAAATTACAGTGGCGTTTGGTTACTTGTGGAAGATTGACATATGGTTCTATTTCAACGAGACACCAAAGTGTGATGTTGTTGCCTGATTTCACAAAAAGCTTCGGAAAAATTCCTTATGCAGAAGTTTCTGTTGGTATCGAAAATATTTTCAAGGTAATCCGCGTTGATGCACTGTGGCGATTAACACATTTAGATCCGGGAATGGCTCCTGTTTCGATTCGTGCGCGTTGGTCACTTAATTTTTAATTCATGAAATTACATACAAGCGAAATAAAGAAAACATATAAAGGCAGACAAGTTGTTCGTGGCGTTTCTATTGAAGTGAACCAAGGAGAAATTGTTGGATTGTTAGGCCCAAATGGTGCTGGAAAAACGACTTCTTTTTACATGATTGTTGGTTTAGTGAAACCTGACGAAGGCAATGTGTATTTAGACGATTTGCAAATTACTCAATATCCAATGTTCAAACGTTCTCAATTGGGAATCGGCTATTTACCTCAGGAAGTTTCTGTTTTCCGAAAATTGAGTGTGGAAGACAATATTTTGTCGATTTTGGAGATGTCGGATTTAACAAAAATCGAACGAAAAGAGCGCTTGGAGCAATTGTTAGAGGAATTCAATCTAACGAAAGTACGTAAGAACTTAGGAAACCGCTTGTCTGGAGGAGAAAAACGTAGAACAGAAATCGCACGTGCATTGGCAACCAATCCGAAGTTTGTTTTATTGGATGAACCCTTCGCAGGAGTTGACCCAATTGCGGTGGAAGATATTCAAAGTATCGTTTCAGATTTACGCAAAAAGAACATTGGAATTTTGATCACCGACCACAATGTACAAGAAACATTATCGATCACAGACCGTGCTTATCTGCTTTTCGAAGGATCAATTTTGAAATCAGGAACAGCTGAAGACTTAGCGAATGACGAACAAGTACGTAAAGTGTATTTGGGACAGAACTTTGTGTTGCGTAAGAATTTGTAAAAAGATTGCATGAAGAGAAGAAATCACTTCACGCAATCTTACTAAATTGTAATCACTTATTTACCAGAATCTTTAGTAGTATCTTTGTTAGTTGTACTACCTGGCAATTTAGAAATTAAATCTTTGAGCATATCAGCAAACTTTGGATCAGTCATTGCACCAGAAACCAAAGCTGCTAGTAAAACTGAAGGAGCAATATTTGGTGAAGAATTCATTTGAATAAGACTAGTTAAAGCTTGAGAAGTAAACCCTAAATTTGTTAATGATTGATTAATCATTGCATCAGAGATGTTTGGAGCATCACAATTACATGGTGATTCAGACCAATCCCAATAAACATTAGAATTAACAGGCTCGCATGAACCACATTCTCCTAAAACTGACTCACTGAATAATGCACCAGTTGGCGCATAATACAATTCAGAAAGGAATTCTCCATTTACAACTGGATTCCATGCCTCATCTGCAAGTTCAAAAGCAACCCAATCTCCTTGAACAGCAAGTGGTATATTTATTATTGATTGAGTTAAAGGTTTACCATTATAAAGGTATTTATCTAAATTTATCCATCTTTGGTCTTCATCCTCATTCAACCATAAAATTTTATTGTAATACAACTTGTTACAATTCATGTGATTTACCAACTGTTGCTCACAACAAGAACATGACAATTCATCATCTGCTTCAAATACATCTTGAATTTCGTCATTATCCAGTAATTTATCATGGTAACTAACATCTCCTAAATTCAATGTTGAACCTCTATTTATAGTTTTAGGAGAATTATTATCATTAAAACGATATAAATTTTCTTCTATCCCATCAGTTAAATTCCAAACATTCAACTCAATTGTTTGCAATTTTAAATTACCACCAGTAATTGGAGTATTTGCTAATTCTATTTCAAATGATTTGATATCAGTAATACAATTGTTTTGTAAAGTAAAATCTACTGAATATTCTTTACCTTGTTGGTAATAAGTTGTAGCTTTTGGAACTTGAGCACTTAAAACAGACCCATTTCTCAATCTTACTTTTGAAGTTGCTTTTAATAATGATTGTGAACTCGCTTTGCTACTAACTTTAAATTTTACCGTTACTCGATTCGTTTTTGTACATACTTCGCCTCTGATATCTTCTTCATCTTTTATTTCTTCCCCATTGCAACAATTTTTATCAAAACACTTTAACAGAGAATCGTCTAAAAGTGCAGGTTTTAAAATATGTTGTTTACACTTAATTAAATTTTTATCAAAAGTTTGAACTGGATACTTAATTAATATTGCGTTTTTAGTTGAGATATGCTTACTTGTTACTTTTACATGTTCATTTATATCAAAATACATGAAAGTCAACGTATGACAATGGTTATTATTCCTTAAACTTCTTGTTTGAACATTTACTTGAGTTGTTTGAGATGCCTCTTGTACTATTGCACTTTTAAACAATCTTTGTGAATTTGCTTGTTGACTAAATTGATCGTGTAAGTTTTGTAAAACATCACTTTTGACAGTTCTATTATTAAATTGATATCCCAGAGCTAGATTTAAGTTTATCTTTTTGTTAATTGGAATTGTTCCACTTGCAGCTAATCCGAAACTATTTTGTGTTACACTTGCTTTAATTCTTTCAGAAAGAGACCTATTAAAAACGGATTCATTACTTATGAAATCAGAAAGTGAAGTGCCTTCTTGTTTCGAATTCAACAATTTAATACTATTGTTCGTTACTACAACTTTTACAGATTCACAAGGTGCTAATGGTATTGAATGGACTAAATCTCCCAAAGCATAGCCCAACAATTCTGTACATACTCTAAACTTGTTTAGCTCTGCTTTAGTAACTTTAATAGGAAACTTATCTTTTCCTGATTCAGTATTTGCAGGATTCGGAAAAATTGTTGCTGTTTCAGCATTTGGAATTGTTTCAATAGTGTAAATATTTACACATTCTTCTCCTTTTAAATCTGGAACTAAAATTCCGCACTTTTTCTCTGCATCATATGTAGTTGAATCAAATTCTAACTGATGTGCAACATCATTTATTTCTGAATCATTTGCTAATGATTTGTCAGAACATCCACAATCACCCCCAGAAGATATTTTTTTAAAACTTCTAGTAACGAGATTAGGAGATAACATTAAATCATCTATGTCAGGTTTTTGAACGGATGGAAAATCTTTTTTCTGAAATCTAGAAATCAAATCTTTATTGACATACCAATAAAATGTATCTGTATTATTTTCTTTCAAAAAAGGTAAAATGTCAATACTCTCTTTAACGAGTGTAAAAGGTTTCAAAATTACTTGTGTAATGTTTTCATTACTCAGAATTTCATTTTTAAAAGACACATATCCATTTGAATCTGTAGATAAAACACCCAGATTATAAGTTCTTTCTTTGGTTTTAACTTCTGCTTGAACTGCAATTTTTATAAGTGGAAAATGCGATTCTTGATTAATCAAAAAGATTCGAATTCCTTTTTGATACGATTTAATTTTGTTCATTTTAATTTAAATTAGTTTGGAGCAAAACTATATAACAAAAAACATATTATCAATGTGGAAAATACAAGAGTTTTTTGTGGTTTTCCACATCGTTTATTTGTGGTTTTCCACATTGTTTATTTGTGGTTTACCACATTCACTTTTTGAAAAACAAACCTAATATTTTACAAATCATCTAACTTACTAAACCAATTTTCAGCCACTTCAGCAAGTTTCATTTTACGTTCTGGATTCATTTTATCGTACAAATGTACCATCATACCGAGGCGTGGATTGAGAACGAAAAATGTACGTTGCTTGTCGATGAAATTCCAGTACAATGAGTCCCAGATTTCTTCCCATTCTCCTTTTGGATAATCGCTCATTTTTTTGAGGTAAGCACTTCCAGAAAGGTAGGGTTTTGTCGACATCAAGCCACCGTCAGCGAATTGACTCATTCCGTACACATTTGGAACCATCACCCAGTCATAGGCATCAATGAAGAGTTCCATGAACCAACGGTAGACCTCATCGGGATCGAATTCGCAGAGCAAGAAGAAATTTCCCAGAACCATCAAGCGCTCAATGTGGTGACAATATCCTGTTTTGAGTATTTTTTGTATCGTTTCGTCAATTGGAAGTATTCCTGTGGTTCCATTGTAGAAACTTTTCGGAATCTTGCGTTTGAAATTCCAAAAATTTGTTGTTCGTTCTCGTGAACCTTCAAAGACATACACCATGCGAATGAACTCACGCCAACCAATTATTTGACGAATGAATCCTTCCATCGAATTTAAAGGAATTCTATCGCTGTTTTGTTCGTAGAAAATTAAGATTTCTTCTAGAACAAACTTAGGCGTTATGAGTCCAACATTCAACATCGGAGTCAAATAACTGTGATTGAAATAATGTTCTTTGTAAACGATAGCATCTTCATAGGCTCCAAATTCAGCGAAACGTTCGTTTAAAAAAGATTGAAAAAAAGCTTTTGCATCCGAAAAAGTAACAGGCGGTAAATCGCTTCTGATTTCACCACAATTCGAAGAATAATTCAATTCAACGTAGGCTTTTGCTTCTTTAAAAACAGCTGAATCTTTTGGAAATTGAATTTCTGGAGCTATTTTATCTTTCGGATATTTTTTGCGATTGTCTTCATCAAAACTCCATTTTCCACCAACTGGCTTGCCTTTTTCATCCAGAAGGATATTCCATTTTTTACGTTGGAATTGATAAAAATCAGCTTGAAAAAAGCGTTTTGATTTCGTTCTGAAATCGATTAATTCTTCTTTCGTAGTCAAAAAAAGTGGCGAAGAGTACTTGACAATTGTGCAATTCGTTTGCTTAGCAGTTTCGGTTAAACGTTTTGTTAACCAATTGTCTGTCAGTTCAACTAAATGCAAACTAGTGAAATTTTCAGAAGCTAAAAATAAAATCAATTGACGAATATCAGAATGATTCTCTTGCGCAGAAATGTAGCGAACATCGTATCCTTTTTTCTTCAAAAACTTTGCATACACTTGCATCGAAGCACGGTGATATACTAGTTTCGTTTTATGGAAATTGTATTGATTGAAAAACAATTCTTCTTCAACTAAAAAAACGGTTCTCCCCTTTTTTAAACACGGATTTTCTTCAAACAGTTGATGTGGAAAAATGATACTACATTCTTTCATTTCTTTTTCGTTTTACGCGTTGGCTTTTGAGAAGCAAATTCATTGTTTGGTCGAACATGCGTTGCTAAAATACGTTTCTTCTCTTCTTGAACGGACAAGGTTTTTCGCATTCCAAAAACCAATTCTTTTCCTTTTTTTACTGCTTCTTTTAGATCTACAATTGGATATGGATAATTTTCACCCAATCTAAAACCGAGCATTTCTTGTTCAATGGGAGTTAGTAACCAAGGTTCATGAATTTGTTCATTTGACAAGTTTGCAAGTTCTGGAACCCATGTGCGAATAAACGTTCCATCTGGATCATGTTCACGTGAATTTTTGATCGGCGAATAAACACGTAAAGTATTTGCACCAGTTGTTCCTGCTTGCATTTGCCACTGCGGATAATGAATTCCAGGTTCGTAATCGAGGAAAAGTTGTGCTAAATGGTACACTCCCCAACGCCAATCTTGTCGTAAATGATAACAGAAAAAACTCACCAAAAGTGCGCGCATTCTAAAGTTTAACCATCCAGTTACTTGTAAACTTCGCATACACGCATCCACCAAAGGAACTCCTGTATTTCCAGTTTTCCACGCTTCAATATAGATTTCATTGCGTTCGTGTTCCATTGCTTCGTATCCACGATTGACGCATTCCGACTCATATCGACATTCAACTTCGAACTTTTGGATAAAATGACAGTGCCATTTCAAACGCATGAGCTGATTTTGAAACGGTTGTTTGAAATTATATTTTTTTGACTGAATTAAAATGTGTTGGTAAGCCTGACGCACACTTAAATTTCCCCAAGCGATATATGGCGACAATCGAGAACAGGAAACCCGACTAAGTTGAGGCTTGGAAATATGTTTACTGTAATTAAATCCACGTTCTTTCGCAAAACTACTGAGGTATTTCCATGCATTTTTTTCACCTGCTGGTTGCCTATTTTTGGGTTAATTTTCAAGTTCTATTTTAAATTTTTCGGAAAGTGTTGTGAATTTCAATTTAACTTTGTCAAAATCTGAGAGATATTTGTTTTCAATTTGGCGTGACATCATTTGGATGAACCAATTTTTATCCCAATCCACTCGGTCTTTGATTCCTCTTATGATTCCATCGCGTTGAAATTCGGTCCATTTGATATTCTTTGAATTGAACAACTTTTTAACTGCTTTATCCCTGTCATAAGTCAATTGGATTCCACTTTCTTGGTAAGAAAAAACAGTATCGATTTCGAATTCATTTGTTATTTTGGTAAAAAAATCGACTGCATCCAGTTGAAAAAGTTGTGGTTCCAAATGAATAGGAAGTAGTTTTTTCATTTCCATTAACGAAAAGTATTGAAATTGAAGGTGTCGCAAGGAAGTATCAGGATACATCATTAATTGTGGTTCAAACAAAAAGACAATACAATAGGGCAATCCAGCATTTTCAGCTGCTTGAAGAGGAGCATGATCTTGCGTTCGCAAATCGCGTTTAAGCCAAACAATATTGAACTTCATTTTTTAAGATCTTGTCAATTCTTTTTCCAACTTTTTCCAGTAATTGAAGAAGCCAGGATAATCTCCTGTTAATTCAGTTGAAATCCAATCGCGTTCGTCTTTAATACCTGTAAAATGAATAAACAAAGGATGTTCTTTGAAATACAGATTAGACGATAGAGTGATTTTTTGCAAATCCGAAAATTCACCAACAAAGATTTGTGCTCCTATTAAGTTTTCATTCAATTGAATTATAAAGTCTATTGTTTTTGAAGAAACAGGGAATTGCTCAAAATGACTTGGTTCCAATATTAGAACACGGTTACAGTCTTCCTCTTTTCTCCAATTCGGATCTAGGTTATAAATCGTGTAAATTGCTGTTGACTTCTTATGATCAAAAATCAATTCCTTGTATACAGGAAGTTCTGTTTTTAATTCAAGATTCTTAAATTCTTTAAAATGATTGGGGATTTTGATTTTATGAAAATTATCTGTGTCCGTATCGATAAATGTTGCGCGTTGTTTTGAATGAAAGAATCGATTGACATTTTCTTGATTGGCGTAATAGCGTTTTTTACTTCTCACTTGACAAATCCACTGCCAACTACAAGCATTACTTGCGAAATCAGCGTCGATTAAATTATAATACATCCATTTTGCGGAAGAAAGCCAATGCGATTTCACCAAATTGGTTGAAATACTTGCAACATACATGCGCATGTGGTTGTGCATGTAACCCGTTTCGTATAGTTCAGTGATTGCTTTATCGATTGCTTGAATTCCAGTTCGAGCTTCAACAATCGCACTAGAAATTTCATCCTGTTGAACATCTTCTTGTAAAAGATTGGATGAAATTAAATCGTTGGTATGGTGTTGACCAACTCGTTGAAAATAATCGCGCCAAGCCAATTCTTTGACAAAAGCTTCCATCTCATCTAATTTGTATCCTTTTTCAACTAGATGATTGTAAATCATTTTTGTAGAAATTACTCCTCGAGAAATGTAGGGTGACAATTTAGTTACTGCTCCATCTCCGTAATTTCTTGTATGTGCGTAATTCTTTGGATCAATTTGATCGATTAAAAGAAGGATTTCTTCAAGATTAGTTGTAATCATTTTATCCTTTGATTGCACTCATTCCACCGTCAATAGCTATGATTTGACCTGTCATCCATTTTGCTGAATCAGACAATAAAAATGCGGCCATTTCAGCGAGATCTTTAGGTTCACCAATTGCTTTCATCGGGTGACGTTGTGCATTTGCAGTGATTTTCTCTTCAGAATTCAAAAGATTTGATGCAAGAGGAGTATTTGTAATGGATGGAGCGATTGCATTAACACGAATTGTAGGAGCAAATTCAGCAGCTAAAGCTTTCGTCAAACCTTGAATCGCACCTTTGGAAGACGCCACCAAACTATGGAAATTAAAACCTGTATTTACAGCAACTGTTGAAAACAAAACAATGGAAGCTTTTCCACTTGCTTTCAATTTTGGAAGAACAGATTGAATTACAGAAACAGCACCAACAACTTGAAGTTGATAATCAGCTATAAAATCCTCGGATTTGAAACGACTGAAAGGTTTCAATTGAATACTTCCAGGCATGTAAGCCATTCCATGAATTTCATCCGGTAAAAAACTAGGGTCAAAAGAATCTGTTAAAACATTGAATTGTTGAAAGATTACATTTTCAATTTCAGTAGCGCTAGAATTGTAAGTAGCAAAAACTTTATTTTCTTTAGCTAAAAGCTTAGTCAACTCTAGTCCAATCCCATTTGAACCACCGATTATTAAGAAGTTTTTCATGTTTTACATTTCTTAAAGAACAAGTGTCGAAAGAGAAAGTTTTATTTTTTTTTAATCTAAATACTTTTTAAAACCTTATCGTGTATTTAAGCCCGTTTTGGGAATCAATTTCAATAGTACCATTTATTTGTTGAACTAAAGCTCTAATAATTTCTAGACCAAGTGTGTTTTTTCCAATTCTAGAGAAATCGAATCCAATACCATTATCTGATATGAATAATTGATTTTCGTTTTGATTTTTTTGTAGTTCAATAGTAATCATTCCTTCTTTTAATTCATTGAATGCATGTTTAAAAGCATTTGTAACTATTTCTGTAATGATAAGTCCTAAATTGATCATTAAATCTATTTCAAAAACACTATTTGAATCTGTAATTTTAATTTCAATGTTTTTATTTAGAGAATATCCTTCTTTTATTACTTTGGTTAGATTTTGAATATACTCGCAAAAATTGATAGAATCTAAGTCTTTTGATTGGTATATTTTAGTATGAATCAAAGCCATTGAATTAATTCTATCCTTACTTTTCAATAAAGCATCTTTTACTTTTTCATCTTCGAAATCACAAAATTGTAAGTTTAGAAAACTAGAAATAATCTGCATGTTATTTTTAACCCGATGATGAATTTCCTTTAGCAGAAGTTCATTTTCAGTGTTTTTACGTATTAATTCTTTTTCTAATTTTTTTTTCTCAGTAATATCTTGAGCTATTCCTACTAAAAATCCATCTTCAGTAATTGTATTTGTCCACCGAGTCCAAACCAATCTATTATCTTTTGCTTTTAAGCTATTTTCGAATAAATGTCTTTCTTTTAATTCTAATTCTCCTTTAACTAAAGCTGAAGTTTTAATTTTTCTTTCTTCTAATTCAGAATCATGAGCTGTTAAACGCCACCATCCATCACCTAAAACTTCTTCTGGTTCATATCCAAGAATTGTTTTAACCGCTTTGTTAGCAAATACAATCATACCTTCTTTATTTGCAACAAGTATAATTGCATTTATATCATCAAAAGTTGCAAAAGAATTTAACATAAGTAACACTTTAAAAAAAAGGATTTAGCTTATAAATATATGACATTTTTAAAAAGTTAACTGAAAACTTATACATATTCCAATTTTGTAAAAAAGCAAAGAATAAAAATGTTACCTTTTTATAAAATCGACATTACTTATAAAACCCAAATATATTTTATGAAAACAACTCTACTTCAAACCTTATGTGTTCTATTTATTTTGCTTTCAAAAGGTGTTTATTCACAATTTTCAGTTCGAGAGATATTCAAAGTAAAGGACACACTTAAAATCGAAAAGTATGCACCAAGAGATTTTGGCTTTGAGTACAAAAAAATTAAAATGAATCCTGGTGACCATACCATTTTAAATCCCAAGGATGTTGAATTTCTGAAAAGTCAAACCGTTGTTGAAGTGGATTTGGTCTATTCAGACTATCCAAAAGGAGCTGATTTCCATGAATTAAACCGCAAACGGATTTTGGAATTGTACATTCTACTTCCTGAAGCATTCAATAATCCCATGATCAAATGGAACATCGTTAAACAAACAGGTGTCGAGAGTACTGATGAAATGTCGCGTCATTTTCATGGATTAGTTGTGTATTATCGTCCAATGCCAAACTATGAAGATGAAAAGAAAGAAATACTAGATGTAGTTGAAGGTAAAAAGCCTCCTAAAGATTCCGTTTTATTGAAAGTTTTGGATAGACATCGCACGTGGAAAAACATGTTAGTTGTAGCAGATGTCACTGGAAGTATGTCGCCTTACACAGCGCAACTATTATTTTGGATCAAGGCGAATCAAAAAATGAACACTTTCAAACAGATTGTTTTTTTCAATGATGACGAGGCAAAAAGTACAGATCAAAAAACGGTAAAAGATCAAAAAGGCATTTGGTCAATTGAGACTGGAAATTCGAGTAAAGTCATTGATAGAGCATTTGAAGCCATGCAAAATGGACAACATTACGAAAATAATATTGAAGCATTATTTTATGCTATTCGACAATATCCAGAAAATAAAAAGAACATTGTTTTGATTGCAGATAATTGGGAAACACCTTGCGACATGCAATTATTGGATGAATTGAAAAAAGAAGGAGTTGTAGTTAATGTGGTCATTTGCGGAGTTACTGACCGATTAAACACAGCCTATTTGGACATTGCATATGCGACAGGAGGAAGTATTTCTACAATGGAAACTGATTTGGAAAATATTGCCACGATTGGAGAGGGAAAGACAATTAGTGTAGGAAAACTTCGTTTTAAGATGATGAAAGGAAGATTTATACAAGTTTAAGGTATAAACCGATCCACCACAACCCAACACCTAAAAGAGAGACCGTCGAAGATGGTCTCTTGTTGTTTTTTAGGGGTTTTTGGTCGTATTTGAAGCAAATAAGCAAATAAGCAAATAAGCAAATAAGCAAATAAGCAAATAAGCAAATAAGCAAATAAGCAAATAAGCAAATAAGCAAATAAGCAAATAAGCAAATAAGCAAATAAGCAAATAAGCAAATAAGCAA
>JBKDZA010000371.1:0-4843 GCA_046308455.1 Fluviicola sp. | reverse complement strand
GTTTATACAAGTTTATTTGAAAAACAACAACTCTCCAAAGTACGACCAACAATCATTGGACGAATACATGGAATTGTACAAAAAATTCAGATTGAAAGTTGCTGAAGCAGAAGCTTTGGGTTACGATACAATTCCAAAGTTGAAGAAAGAATTGGCAGGTTACCGTAAACAATTGGCACAACCTTACTTAATTGATTCTACAGAAAATGTAGCGATGGTGAATCAAGCGTACGAACGTTTGAAATCAGAAATCAGAGCGTCACATATCTTGATTAAATTGAATGAAACAGCAACTCCAGCAGATACTTTAGCAGCATGGAATAAAATCATGGGCTTGAAAAAACGTATTGAAGCAGGAGAAGATTTCAAAATGGTCGCTATGTCGAAAAATGGTTCTGAAGATCCATCTGTCTCAAGAAACGGAGGTGATTTAGGTTATTTTACAGCTTTTCAGATGGTATATCCATTCGAAGAAGCAGCGTACACAACACCAGTTGGTAAAGTTTCAAATCCAGTACGCACGAAGTTCGGTTACCATATTTTGAAAGTTATTGATGTTCGTCCAGCTCGCGGAACAATGAAAGCTGCACATATCATGATTGCTACAAGCAAAGAAGCAACGGCAGAACAAGTTGAATCTGCACGTAAAAAATCAATGGAGATTTATACAAAATTGCAAAATGGTGAGTATTTCACAAAATTAGCAAGTGAGTATTCTGATGATAAACAAACTGCGGAAAAAGGGGGTGAATTACAATTGTTTGGGTCAGGAACAAACACACGTATGGTACCTGAATTTGAAGACGCTGCATTTGCATTGAAAAATAACGGAGATTTCTCATTGCCAATTCAAACAACTTATGGTTTCCATATCATTAAACGCTTGGACGTGTTGCCGTTGAAATCATTCGATGAATTGAAAAAAGAAATTCAAGCGAAAGTAAATAAAGACGAACGCTCTCAATACACACAAACTTCATTTGTGAACAAGTTGAAAAAACAATACGGACACAAAGACAAGTTCAAAAAAACAAGTAAGTGGTTTGTTGCGAATATCGATTCTACATATTTCACAAATACTTGGAATGCAGATAAATTAAAGTCTGATAAAACAATGTTTACGATCGGTAAAAAAGCATTCACACAACAACAATTTGCAAGTTATTTGGAAATGAATATGCGTGGTGCTAAAAAAGTAGATAACGGAACATTAGTGAAACGTCAATACCAAGCGTGGCAAAAAGCAGAAATCTTAGCATACGAGGAATCTAAATTAGAAGGAAAATACCCTGAATTTAAAGCGTTGATGCAAGAATACCACGATGGAATTTTATTGTATGAAGTAATGACAGATAAAGTGTGGAATCGTGCAATAAAAGACACATCAGGTTTACAAGAATATTTCGCGAAAAATTCAAATAAATATGTTTGGGGACAACGTTACAATTGTTATATCTACGAATGTAAAGATGAAGCAATTGCTGCAGATGTAAATAAAATGTTGTTGAGCTCAGATACAATCTCAAGTAAAACAATTATTGAAAAAATCAACGCAACTTCTGAATTGAATTTGAAAGTGAAAACTGGAAAATACGAAGGAGAAACAACAGCATCTTTGAAAGGTCAACAATTAGCTATTGGTGTAAACAAACCATACAAACAAAATGATAAGGTTTACGTTGTAAAAGTGATGGAAATCTTGAAACCAGGTCCAAAACAATTGTCAGAGGCAAAAGGTCCTGCAACTTCAGATTATCAAAATTACTTAGAACAAGAATGGTTAAATGAATTAGCTAAAAAACATCCAATTACTATAAATAAAGAAGTTCTATACTCTTTAGGTAAATAATTGTAGAGAAATAAAAATTAAACCGACTTCAGCTTGAGGTCGGTTTTTGTATTTTAGTTGCTAATGAGAAATAAATCAGAATTTACAAAGATTTTGTTTCATAAAATATTGTAAATATTCTGTCGTTCTATTTCTTATGTCAAAAACAAACCCGAAATTAGCAACCTTAAATCGGAGTCTCTGATTTCGAATGATGAATAGAGTTTATGGATAAATTAAAATATTTAGTACTAATCGCATTTTTCTCTTTAATTGGGAATAGCTTTGGTCAAAAAACAATCGATAAAATTGTAGCACAAGTAGGTGACAACATTATCTTATTGTCTGAATTAGAAGGTCAAAAACAAAACATGATCAAACAAGGTCAAGTTCCAGATTCTCCAAATCTTACATGCGAATTATTAGAAGACATGATGTATCAATTTCTATTGGTGAATCAAGCTGAATTAGATTCTATCGTGATTTCTGATGAACAAGTCGATGCTGAAATGGAAAACCGTTTGCGTGTGATTGAAAATCAAATGAAAAACGCAAAAGACGAAAAAGGAAATCCAATTACAATAGAATCTTTCTATGGTAAGACGCGTGCTCAAATCAAAGAGGAGTTCCGTGTTACAATTAAAAAACGCATGCAAGGACAAGAAGTGGAGCGAAATATAACGCAAAACACTTCAGTTTCTCCTCGAGAAGTTGAAATCTTTTTTAATGCAATTCCAAAAGATTCAGTTCCCTACATAAATGCACAGGTTTCCTATCAACAAATTGCTATTTTCCCAAAGATTACCGATAACGATAAAAAGTTAGCATATGATAAGTTGGTTGAAATCAGACGACAAATTGTAGAAGATAAAAAATCATTTTGTCTATTAGTGAAATTACATTCCGAAGATCCAGGTTCCGTTCAGAACTGTGGTAGAATTGAAGCGTCGAAAGGGATGATGGTGCGTCCATTCGAACAAATGGCTTATTCCTTGAAAATAAACGAGATTTCTCCAGTTTTTGAAACAGAGTATGGATACCATATCATGCAATTGTTAGACTTGAAAGGGGAAGATTACATCGTGAATCATATTTTGGTAAGTCCGCATTTCTCATCAGATTCACTAGATGCTGCAGCTTTGCGTTTGGAAGAATGCTACAAGAAATTGCGTGCTAATGAAATCACGTGGGAACAAGCGGTGAAGAAATACTCTAATGATCCTGCAACTAAAGAAAACAAAGGGTACATTATCAATCCTATAACTGGCGAACAAAAATGGGATGTCAAGGATGTGAATGAAGTGGATCCACAAATGTTTTTGATGACTGATGCATTAAGTACTGGGGATATTACAGCTCCTTCGTTGTATTTCGATTTCAATGAACGCAAAGAAGCGATTCGTATTTTGCGTATTTCAGAAAGAACACAACCACATATTGCAAACTTAAAAGACGATTACACAATGTTCCGTCAATTGGCTGAAGAAGATAAACGCCAAAAAGCAATTGATGCATGGACAAAATCACGTATTTCTTCCGCTTATATTCGAATTGATGATGAGTTTAAAACTTGTGAATTCAAAAACGAATGGTTGCCAAAACTGTAAATTAAAATCCTATGTCAGACGTTACTGCTATTGAAAACTTAGTAAAAGATTATAAGAAATTAAAACAAGAAATCCATCAGGTAATTGTGGGTCAAGACGATGTTGTTGATCAAGTTTTGATGGGGATATTTTCACGAGGACATTGTTTGTTAGTTGGGGTTCCCGGTTTAGCAAAAACACTTTTGGTGAATACAATCGCTCAAACTTTAGGTTTATCGTTTAATCGCGTACAATTTACACCCGATTTAATGCCTTCTGATATCGTTGGTTCTGAGATTCTAGATGAAAGTCGCCAATTTAAATTTATCAAAGGACCCTTGTTTAGCAATATCATTTTGGCAGATGAGATCAACCGTACACCTCCAAAAACGCAATCAGCTTTATTAGAAGCAATGCAGGAAAGACGTGTAACTGCTGCTGGAACAACATACGAATTGCCACATCCTTTCTTTGTATTAGCAACTCAAAATCCAATTGAACAAGAAGGAACTTATCCTTTGCCTGAAGCGCAATTAGACCGTTTTATGTTCAATATTTGGGTGGATTATCCATCGTTTGTTGAAGAAATGGCAATCGTGAAAAGTACCACTTCTGATGTCAAAATTCAATTGAATCAAATTGTTTCAGGAGAAAAAATTTCTGAATATCAAGATTTAATCCGTCGTATTCCAGTTTCGGATAATGTATTAGAATATGCAGTGAAATTGGTCGCGAAAACAAGAAAAGACAATGAATTAGCTCCAAAATTGACAAAAGACTTCATTTCTTGGGGTGCTGGTCCGAGAGCTTCTCAATACTTAATCGTTGGTGCGAAATGTCACGCAGCATTGAAGGGTAAATTTTCTCCAGATATCGAAGATGTAAAAGCTGTTGCAGCGCCAATTTTACGTCACAGAATTGTGCGTAATTATCGAGCTGAAGCAGAAGGATACACAACAGATAAGTTGATCGCAGAATTATTGTAAGAATAGAATAAAATAAATTTAGAATAAAAGATGAAAGCATATGTTTTTCCAGGTCAAGGGGCCCAATTTTCAGGAATGGGTAAAGACTTATATGACAATTCACCAATTGCAAAAGAAATGTTCGCAAAAGCGAATGAAATCGTAGGTTTTGATATTCAAAAAATCATGTTCGAAGGAACGGATGAGGAATTGAAACAAACAAAAGTTACTCAACCTGCAATTTTCTTACATTCAACAATATTAGCAGCATGTTTAGGAGATGAATTCAAACCAGATATGGTTGCTGGACACTCTTTAGGTGAGATTTCTTCTTTAGTTGCAAACAAAACTTTGTCTTTTGAAGATGGTTTACGTTTGGTGTACAAAAGAGCTCTTGCTATGCAAGCTGCTTGTGAAGCAGTTCCTTCAACAATGGCTGCAATTCTTGGTTTAGAAGACGAAGT
>JBKDZA010000370.1:0-10199 GCA_046308455.1 Fluviicola sp. | reverse complement strand
CTGTAGGACGAATTACCTAATCATAGGTAAAAAGGCCTAATTGGGAATTATCAATTCTAGAATTATGAATTATTAAAAATAATCGAAAAATTGTTAAGTAAAATTTTCTAATAGGTGATTTCTAAACTATATGAAACACTTGTTTTTAGATGCTTTTTGGCATTTCTGCCTATAGGGCGAATTACCTAATCATAGGTAAAAAGGCCTAATTGGGAATTATCAACTCTAGAATAATGAATTATTAAAATTAATCGAAAAATTGAAAAGGGAAAATTTTTAAAAGGTGATTTCTTAACTATATGAAAAACTTGTTTTTAGATGGTTTTCGGCATTTCTGCCTGTAGGGCGAATTACCTAATCATAGGTAAAAAGGCCTAAATGGGAATTATCAATTCTAGAATTATGAATTATTAAAAATATTCGAAAAATTGAAAAGGGAAAATTTTTAAAAGGTGATTTCTTAACTGGTTGAAACACTTGTTTTTAGATGGTTTTCGACATTTCTGCCTGTAGGGAGAATTACCTAATCGTAGGTAAAAAGGCCTAATTGCCAAATTGGAGAAAATCGCATAAATAAATTTGGATTTAAAATGACTAAATCTTATCATTCCGCTTCAACCATCCACGTTTCATGAAAACAAAGAACAAAGTGATGCCAAGTGTTGCCATGATTCCCCAGACGATGAAATAACCGTATTTCCACTTTAATTCAGGCATAAAATCGAAGTTCATACCGTACACTCCAACGATGAATGTCAATGGAATGAAAATCGCACTGGTCACAGTCAAAACCTTCATGATTTCGTTCATCTTTTGTCCTTGAATGGCGTGGTATAAATTGGAAATACCCTCCAACATCGAAATTTGTGATTCAATTTCTGAAGTAATCGAATAACAGGTGTCTTTTAATTCTTTGAAATATTGACAGTTTTCTTCTACAATGAGTTTATTTTCAACACGATCCAATTGTGCCAATAATTCTTTCATAGGCATAACAATTTTACGTAATTCCAAAATTTTACGTTTTTCCCATTCCACTCTTCGAAGAAAATCACTATTCGGATTTCGCAATACAACTTTATCTAAGGTTTCTATATTTTCTATCGTCATGTCAACAACTTCTATGTAATTGTCGATAATTGCTTCTAAAAGTCGAAACAATAAGAAATCAGGACCTTTTTGTCGAATTTTACCTCGTTTGTTTTCAATTCGTTCTCGAACTGCAGGGAAGTGGTCGGATGATTTCTCTTGAAATGAAACAAGAAAATTGTCACCCATTATGAAACTAATTCGTTCTTTTTGTAATTCAAAACCAGAATTATCATTGGTAGGTAATGCTGAAACGATCGAAAAAAAGATGTATTCGGGATATTCTTCAAGTCGTGGACGTTTTGTTCCTTTGAAAATATCTTCTTGAATTAATTTGTCAATATTTAAACGGTTGCATATTTGAAAAATCAAATCTTTTTCTAATAGGGAATTGAAATTCAACCATTCAGTATACTGCATTTCTTTATGAGGATCAAAAGTTGCCGCGAAGAATTTTTCTTTTTCCTTCACCAATGTCATTTCTTGATCATTGTAACGATATAACTGCGCAGGTAAATTCATGAACGAATATAAATATTTTAAACTAATTAAATATCAAAAGTTTTCTTCTTATAATTAATTAAAAATTGAATCACCTCCCTCAATCCCTCCTTAAGGAGGTAAGCAGTTACTAGTTAATAAAAAACTAAATTAATCAAGAATGAATTCTCCAACTGTAATGAATTCTTTACCATCGAAATAGGCGTATGTATCGTACTTCAACCATTCTCCAATATTGATGTATTCTGAATGTTCGTTTAAACGAATGCGAAGCGGAAGATGACGATGACCAAAAATGAAAAAATCAATTTGTTCCGTTTTTAAATATTCTTGAGAATAGAGGTAAAGCCACTCATTTTCTTTGCCTAAAAATTTTTCGTCGCTATTTCCTGTTTTCGCACGACTACTTCGAGAAGAAAATTGTGCCAACCAAATTCCAAAATTGGGATGTAAACGCGCAAAACTCCATTGAGACCATTTTGCTGCAAATACTTTTTTAATGAATTTATAACCGCGATCTCCAGGTCCGAGTCCATCTCCATGTCCAATCAAGAATTTCTTTTCATTCCAAGTAACATGTATTGGTTTTCGATGAATTTTTACATTTAATTCTTTTTCGAAATAGTCGAACATCCACATATCGTGGTTTCCAATGAAAAAATGTACAGGGATTCCACTATCAGTTAGTTCTGCAATTTTTCCTTGAAAACGAATAAATCCTTTTGGAATGGCATGTTTGTATTCGAACCAAAAATCAAAAATATCACCGACCAAGTAAATTTCATGTGCATCAGTTTTGATAGAATCTAACCATGCTACAATCTTATCTTCGCGTTCACGACTTTTCTCAAAATTAGGAGCTCCCAAATGAAAATCTGAAGCAAAATAAATTCGTTTACCTTGGGGTATCTGCATCTTAGAATCCAAAAATTGACTTTAAAGTTTGCTCCAATTCAGGACCTCTAAGTTTTGTATTGATGATGTTTCCGTTTGCATCAACAAGAACTGTAAAAGGAATTCCAGTTACTCCATACATTTTGGAAGCTTCATTCGCCCAACCTTTTAAATCAGAAACATGATAAGGCCAAACCAATCCATCTTTTTCAATTGCACCCAACCATTTTGCTTTCTCATTGTCGAGTGAAACACTTAAAACAGTAAAACCTTTGTCTTTGTATTTTTTGTACAAATTCACCACATTCGGGTTTTCCTTGCGACAAGGTCCACACCAAGATGCCCAAAAGTCGATCAAAACAACTTTCCCCTTTAAATCTTCTAAAGAAATCGGTTTACCATTCACATCATTTTGAACAAAAACTGGAGCTTTTTTACCTGGAGCTAAGAAGTTTGCAGCTTCTTTTTGCGCTTTCATCTGGTCGAAGTTGATTTTCGTGTTTTTCACACTTGGTGAATTTGGGAAACCTATAATTAGTTGATTGACAATCGCCTCGTAAATCTCAAATTCTTTTTCTGTATCCAACGTACTTAAAACAGGAATCAAAGCAGGCGAATTTTCATGTTGTGAAATGAACTTTTGTTTGTAAGCATTGAAACCGAAATATTCTTGCTGAAAACTTTGATTGATTGCATCCGCATTTTGAGGATAACGTTGAATCATCACTCTCGCAGTGTCCATTTTTGCACGGTATGCTTGCATTTGAGTAACGAATTCATTTAAAGCAACACTTTCATCCGAACCAACAATATTGTGAAAAGCATTAATGTTTTTTCCATCAGCAATTACACGAATTTTCGAATTTGCTTTACAAATTAAATTGATGTGCTGTGTACCAATTCGAATTACATAGTAATCTTCAAAAGGTAAAGTACCAGTCAATACAAAATCACCTTTTTTATCTAATTTTCCTTTTAAATAGTCGACATAATGCGTTCCATAGAACTGTGAAACCATAACCGAATCTTGGTTGGTATTGAAAATATTTCCGTTCACTTCAACTTGGATTGTTTGAGAAAATCCGATTGATGTAAAGAGTAATAGAAGTACAGTTATTAATTTCATGTTATTTAATTTCAATAATTAGTTCAAATCCTCTTGCTACTTTTGTTCCAATTCTTTTCCACGTAATCCAATTGCAATAATGTTTCCTTCTTTGTTTAATAAAAATGTTTGAGGAATACTTTGTAAATTATAGGTCTGAACAAGAGGCGTTTGCCATTCCTGAAAGTCACACACATGGTTTTCCCAAATCAAGCCATCACTTTGAATTGCTTTTTTCCATTCTACTGGATCTTTATCCAACGAAACTGAAAAAATTTCGAATCCTTTGCTTTTAAATTGCTTGTACATTCTCACAACGTTTGGATTTTCTTTACGACAAGGTCCACACCAAGAAGCCCAAAAATCTAATAAAACAACTTTTCCTTTTAACGCAGAAAGTCGACGTTCGTTGCCATTTGGATCATTTAAAACAATTTCAGGAGCTGAAAAAGTTCCACTTGTCATCTTACGGTGTTCCTCGTATTGGTAGTTTAAATTTTCAATTTGCTCAGACAAACTCTTACTAATTGGACTGCCAACATAAGTTTTCTCAAATGCTTTTTGCATCTTCAATAAAATCCCCATGTTCGCTTTGTCCCAATCATTGAATCCAGTTGTTTGACTTGGCATTAAGTTGCTACATAATATTAAGTTAACTGGATTCGAAGGATCTTTTTGAATTTGTTTTTTAGAAAAAGTAATCAAAGGTTTTTGCAGTTTTGCATATTCCACAAGCATTTCTTCTTGAGAAATATTCGATTGACTTAATTTTTCTTGTTCTTCACCAAATTTTCTAAAGATTTTCAAAAAGTTCATCAAAGGTTTTGCCCAATTTGTCCCACTAATTGACGGATTGATTGCGAAAGAATTTAATTCACCATTGATTACCAATTCATCACCAACATTCAATGTCAAAGGAACTGCATTCTCTTGATTTTGACCAACAACCATAGAATACATCCCCAAAGAAGGAATATTTCCATCGAAACTGTATTCTCCATTTGCGTCTGTTGTAGATTCTGCAACTGTTACCATTCCTTGAGGAGTTTGCGTAACAACTTTAATTGGAGTCATTGAGGCATGTTCAATTTTACCTTCAATGTGAAAGTTATTCTCCAATGAAGTTCCATCTTCATTTTCATCAGACCCACAACCGAAAAGAAGTAATGAACTCGAAATAAGAGCTATCAGCTTGAAATTCATATCTTTATTTTTGAATAAGTTCACGTAAAATTTCATTGGCTTGCTTCGGATTTATTTTTCCACCCGTAGCTTTCATGATTTGTCCCATAAAGAAGCCCATTAATTGATTTTCTCCGTTTTTAATACGCTCTGTTTCAGAAGGATTCGCATCTAAAACTCCTTGAATAGCATTTTTCACATCATCTTCGTTCGAATCAATGATGATATTTAATTCTTCAGCTAATTTGCTTACATCTTTCGAGCTATCTTCAATCAATGCTGGGAATAATTTCTGAGCTGCAGCAGTATTGGAAACTTTTCCAGAATCAATTAAATTAATCAAAGCAGCAATTTGTTGTGCAGAAATAGGTAATTGACTCATTTCCAAACCATTTTGGTTCAAATAAGATTTGATTTCACCCATTACCCAGTTTGCTGCTGACTTTGTGTTTGAAGTATTTTTAATGACATCTTCAAAATAAAGTGCAATTGCTTTTGTATCTGTTAGAATTCCAGCATCGTATTCGGATAAGCCTAATTCTTTTGTGTATTTGTTGAACAATTCTCTAGGAAGAGCAGGCATTTCAGCTTTAATCTTCGCAATAAAATCATCCGTAACTGTAATTGGTTGTAAATCTGGTTCAGGGAAATAACGGTAATCATTCGCTGCTTCTTTCGAACGCATAGAGATCGTTAAACCTTTTAAAGCATCGAAACTACGTGTTTCTTGAGTCAAAACTTCACCGTTTTCAAGCGCTTCAATTTGACGTTTGATTTCAAAATCGATTGCACGTTGAACATTTCGAATAGAGTTCATGTTTTTCACTTCGACTTTCGTTCCGAAAACAGAAGTTCCTTTGATTTGTACTGATACATTCGCATCACAACGCATTGAACCTTCTTCCATGTTACCATCACAAATATCTAAGTAGCGCACCAAACGACGCACTTCCGTCAAATAGTTGTATGCTTCTTGACTTGATTTTAATTCTGGTTCAGAAACAATTTCCAAAAGTGGCGTTCCAGCACGATTCAAATCGACTAAGGTATCGTTTACATCCACATCGTGAATCGATTTTCCAGCATCTTCTTCCATGTGAATACGCGTAAGTCCAATTCGTTTTTCGTTTCCACTTTCATCTTTAATAAAAATGGCACCATTTGTACAAATTGGCGTTGTATCTTGCGTAATTTGATATCCTTTTGGTAAATCGGGGTAGAAGTAGTTTTTACGTGCAAAATGTTGATTAGGAGCAATGTCCGCACCAACAGAAAGTCCCAATTTCACTGCAAACTCAATTGTTTTTTTGTTCATAACAGGTAAAGTTCCCGGATGACCAAGAGTTACAACGCTCACATTTGTGTTTGGTTGCGCACCATATTCGTTGATATCGTTTGAGTAGGCTTTTGTCTTAGTTAGTAATTGCGTATGGACTTCTAAACCAATTACGGCTTCGTATTTATCGTATATTGACATGTTCTTTTTTACTTACATACAAATTTCGCTTTTTTTGTTGAATATAAGACTTTGATGGTGTTTATTTTTTCAAAAATTAAATTTATACGAATAGAAAAAGGTAAAAAAAGGGGCTGAAATATATTCAGCCCCAAAACTAAAACTATAATTTAAAAAATTTAGAGATAAAAGTTTGTTTTTCGGTTGATTGTATTTTTATGAAATATATACCTGAATTTAAGTTCATACATTCTATTTTATTGTTTTCAATAGTTCCATTTGAAACTTTAATCCCATTTAAATCAATAATTTCATATTCTACAAATTCAGTTTTATGAGATATAAGTTCTATAGAATTAATTACAGGATTTTGAAAGAATGTATTTTTTTCATTCATTTCAACAGATAATGATTGTCCGTTTGTTCGTACAATTACATGGTTGGTATTTGTTTCATTTGTTTCATTGTTTTTAAATACAAGATCTAGTTCACCAGTTAATATAGCTGGTCCAGTAGATGTATAAACATGAAGAGTTACAACTGACCCGCCAAATCCGTTATTGAAAAAATCATAATTATCAACATCTGGATAGTTAAACGTGGCGGTAGAAATATCACTTGCTAAACATGAAAAAGGAGTGCAAATAGTGTAATGCCAAGATGCTGGAAAATTAATATTTTCGGCTTTTACGGTACAATTATAGACATGATTAGAATCAGTAATTTGTAAATGATAGTCTCTAATAACTTCTGTGCCAGCTACTACAGTAGTATCGACATCATAATCAGACCAAGATATAACTTGTGCGTATACATTACATTGTAAAAACAGCGTAAAAAAAATAATAACTTTCATATTATTCAATAATTAATTTTCTAGTATACTGGATATTATCAATTGTAGATTTAAAACCAATAAAATAGATTCCTTTAGATTGATTTCCTATTGAATAACTTTTTATTTCAGTAGTATTATTTATGGTTACTTTACTTTCTAAAGTTGAAACAATCTGACCAACAGAATTAAATAAAATAATATCACCAGTTATTTCTTTTTCACTGTTAAATTGTAGTTGAATAGTTCCATTTGTAATTGGATTTCCAACGATTTCAAAACTCACACTATTATTAGTTAATTCAGGTGTAGAAGCAACTTCAGATAACTTTACTTTATTTGCATTCAATACTTGTCTGTTATCGAAACCTCCAAATTTAACTACTGCTGCGATAATTTCAACATGTTCTGGATCAACAGGAACGATACAATCAACAGCACCAAATTCAGGAAGTGTAAATGTGTAATTCTCTGTAAATGATTGTCCTGAACTAACAGTGTTAGCAATTACACCTGCATTACCAAAAAAACCTGATGGTTGATATTTAACTACTTGCATGTGAGGATATTGATTTATCCATAAAGCTCCACCAGAATTAATTAAGTCAGTGAAACCTAGATCATTTGCTGAACTTTCACTGAAAGCATTTTGAGCATAATCAACTCCTTCTCCGATAACAGTATCTTGAACAACAACTAAATAAAATCGAAGATCACCACTCGCATTATCACAGAAATTACCTGTTAGATTGACATTTACTTGTCTATTAGCAGGATTGTATGTATGATTAATGTTTATTGATACAGGAACGTAAGTGCTAGCCATTTGAGCATTAAATGCAATTTCAACATTATCCATTACTTCAGTGTCAGTTCCTTCTTGAGAATCATAATTTGTGGGCATAAAAGTTCTGTCCATCAATGCACTTGATTGATAATCGATATTAAAAATATCATAAAATGCACTGTAAGGCATATTGGATTCTCCCCAATTTCCTAATCCAATTGGAGCTTGAACGTAATATACCATTGCAAGATCATCTCTGTGAGTATTGTAAAAATGATGAACTTCATCTAAATGAAAAGTACATGGTCCGCAATTTTTAGCACAGGACATTTCTAGTAAGGGCATTTTCGGAGCACAACCTTGTCCAAATAAGCTGAAATAAGCTGTACAAATTAAAATAGGTAAAATAATTTTTTTCATAATAATAATTTAAAATTTTGTTGTTTCAAATTTTCCTTTTTTTTTTATATTAAACTATTTTTTGTGGTAACAATTCATGTAATTATACTCTTTTAAGATTCAAACATTGACCTTCTTTTTAATTTGAAAATATCAATGCATAAGTCTACTTTAGAACATTGCAAACTCTATCATTCTCCTTCATGTTCAAGAAAATTCATCTTTTTGTTATTTGTGTTATATGTTTTATAAGTAATTCCAATGCTTATTCTTCAAAAGAAGATATTCAAAGGATTAAGAAATATTATAAGATATATAAGTGCGATAGAAAAAGTTTTAAAGTTGTAAAAAAGAAAATCTACAGTTTTTATACATCTAGTGAAACGATTAATAAGGTATCTATAAATCGAATATTAAAGAATAGTAAAAAGTTAGAATATGATCCGGAATTATATTGTATACATTCTTTAGTTTCTTATGATTTAATCTGTAATCAAAAAAACCATTTGGATATATATCCGATTGTACATCGTTTAACTCTTAAAGTTAAGAAAGTTAAAAACCTAGAATTGAAATTTCATACTGAAAATATTATTGGAAATTTTTACAGTGATATAAAAAATTATAGACAGGCAATAAAGTATTATAACTCTGCACTTAAAAAAGCGATATATAATAAAGATACGATTAATATTCAAGTAATAGAGTACAATATAGCTGGCACATATTTTAAAAATGATAAAATTGAACTATCCATTTTACATTTAAAAAAAGCCATATCTTTTGATAAAGACAAAAAATCTTCAACACATGTTGATCATTTAATCGCTTTAACTTCAATTATGATTAAATGTGAAAATTATAACGAAGCATTTTCGATATTAAAAAAAGTTGAAACAAGTATTAATGAAAATCAAAGAGGAGTTTTCTATAATAACTTAGGATTAATATATGTACATCAAAAAAAGTACAGAGAAGCTGAAAAATCGTTTAATATTTCAGGGGTTATTGTCAATAAAAGTGAAAAACATAACTTGGCCATTTTGTATGATAATCTTTCAAACTGCTATGAACATTTAAATCAATATCAATTAGCATTGAAATATTTGAAAAAGAAGAATAAATGTCTTGATGATGAAAAAAGAGATATTAAAATCAATGTTTTCAATGAGTTAAGAAGACAAGATGAATTGAAAATAAATGTATTAAAAAAGAAAAGCAATCTACAAAAAATCAAATTAGAAAAGCTTAAATCAAATCGTTTGATATTGTTTCTTGTTATGTTGTTTATTATTTCTGCGTTGCTAATTTCATTATTAATATTCAAGAATAAGAAAATGAAGATTTTAGTAAAATTGAATATTGATAACATGCAAAAAGTTCCTGAAAATGAAACTAAAACTATTGTTAATCGGAAAATTCCCGAAAAATTAGTATTACAAATTGAAGAATCAATTACGGTTGATCTTATTTATATAGACCCGAATATTACTATTCAGAAAATGGCAAACTTATTAGAGACAAATGTTAGTGATTTGTCTAAAGCTATTAATAGTTTTTATGGGATGAATTTTAGAACATTAATTAATTTAAAACGAGTAGAATACGCTAAAAAAATGTTACTAGATAATAAATATGATAATTATAGTATTCTAGGAATTGCTGAAACAGTAGGTTATCTGAATAAAGCATCTTTTTACAAAAATTTTAAACAATTAACTGGAGTTACACCAGCAAATTTTCAAGCTATAGGAAAAAGAATCATTGAAAATGAGAATTCAAATACGAACTATGAAGAAAAATAAAACAAGGTAGTATCTCATAAAGTGTGTAAACCTATTAAAAGTTATTCTGAGTAATTCCCTGGACCTCCCCATCGGGGATTGAGGTCAAAGGGAAATTAGTCGGAAATAACTTTTTTAGTAATTTTAATACACATAATTATGAAAAA
>JBKDZA010000369.1:0-4633 GCA_046308455.1 Fluviicola sp. | reverse complement strand
AATTCTTTTATTAATAAACTTATAAGATAAAATAATTTAAGTCTCTATAAATTCGAACTACGATTAATATTTTTTAATTTAGTATTTCAAATTTTCAACATGAGCTCATCTTCACAAATTATTTGTCCAAATTGTAAAACTCCAATCGATGTTAACGATGTTTTGTCGCATCAATTGGAAGAACAAATTCGTTTGAAATATCAAGCGGAAAATGTGCGTGCGCAAAAACAACTGGAAGAAAAAGAAGCGCTATTAAATAGTGAACGTGAGAAACTGGCTGAAACAAAAAAACGTGAAAATGAATTGTTTCAAGAACGATTAGATGCTCAAATCAAAAAAGACCGCTTGGAATTGGAGGAAAAGTTGAAAAACAAACTTAACTTAGAAAATGCAGAAGCTTTCACAAATTTGCAAAAGGAATTAAACGAAAAATCTGCAAAGATTTCGGAATTCAACAACTTGCAAATTGAAATGGAGCGCTTGAAACGGGAGAAAGATGAATTGGCTGGACAAATTCAAATTCAATTTGAACGTAAGATGAACGATCAGTTGAAGGTGGAAGCTGAGAAAATACGTAAACAAGAAGAAGAACGAAATGAATTGCGTTTGCGTGAGTTACACAAGCAATTGGAAGACCAAAAAACGCTTACCGAAGAAATGAAACGCAAGCAAGAACAAGGTTCGATGCAATTACAAGGTGAAGTTCAAGAGTTGGCAATTGAAGAATGGTTGATGTCGAAATTTCCCTTAGATACGATTGAAGAAATTTCGAAAGGTGCACGTGGAGGCGATTGTATTCAACGCGTACACACACAAACACAGCAAAATTGTGGCACGATTTACTACGAATCAAAGCGAACGAAAGACTTTCAACCTTCATGGATTGAAAAATTCAAGCAAGACATGCGTTCGAAAAATATTTCTGTAGGAGTTTTAGTTACTGAAGCCTATCCAAAAGGAATGGAGCGAATGGAAATGCGCGATGGAATTTGGATTTGTTCATACGACGAATTCAAAGGGTTATCAGCAGTTTTACGTCAAGCTGTTATCGATATTCACAACACTAAAGCGGCAGATGAAAACAAAGGCGACAAAATGCATCTGTTGTACAACTACTTAACTAGTTCAACATTCCGTATGCAAGTGGAAGCCATCGTGGAAGGATTCCGGTCATTGAAAGACGATTTGGAAAGCGAAAAACGTTCGATGCAACGCATTTGGAAACAACGCGAAAAGCAAATCGAAAAAGTCATGGAAAACACCATCGATATGTACGGTTCAGTTCGTGGAATTGCAGGAAATGCGATTCAATCGGTTAAAGCTTTAGAACTTGGAAGTGACTTCGATAACGATTCAGAAAAAGAGTAAAAATTAAATTTTTACAAAGTAAAAGGAAACTTTTTCACTACTGTCGTTCCATTCAAAATACGCACTTCGTAATTTCCTTTGTCCCAGCCTTCTACTTTTAGGCTGAATTCAGATTCCACTTTTCCTTTTTTAGGATAAGCACGATCTTCAAATTTGTGAATCAATTCGCCATTCGCTTTGTAAACGGATAAAGCCATTTTTGTAGCTCCATCACTTGTGAAATCTACTTTTCCAGAAATTCTAAATGGAGCAGATTGAATTTCTCTAGTTGCCGTTACTGTATTATTTTGTGGAGTGTGGTACCACGTTTCTTTTTGTCCAGTTAATCCGCATAAAAATTTACGCAATGCCTTTCCGTCTGCAGTTTGATTTTGAACATTTGAAACACTTCTATTGTCAGAAACGGCCCATAATGAAGCTTGATAAGTTGAAGCATCCCACTTTTTACCTTTAAAAAAAGCGAGTAATTTGATCATTTTTGGATTTGAAACAGTTGAAATGGTCATTGGAGCCATTGCAGTTGGCGCATGATTTGATACTTCAATACAAAAGCCATTCAACACTTTATTTTGTTTTGCTTTTCCATTTAAAACAATTAATTCTTCTTCTGGAATCAATAAATTTTGATCTGCTTCATCTTTCGGAATAAAAACAGTTCCAGCTGGAACAGAAATCTTAATATTTTGATCACTTGTATTCATTAAATGAAGATCCACAGAATTTCCAGAATAATGTCCATTTGAGTTTACTGTGTATGAAACAATTTTCTTTTTAATGGCATCTTGTAATGAAATTGTAGTTGGTTCTTGTTTAAAAGAAAATAAACACAAAGCAAAGATTGCATTTGTAAAACCGAATAAAGCCAAAGATTTCATAGTATGGATTTTTTGTATAGTTCAAAGTAAAGAATTTTGTTACACTTTAGCTATTACTCAAATGAAGTATATTTTGAATAGTTTCTAGTTTCCTAAACAGGACACTTTAAAAACGCATGATATTCAGGTGATTACTGATTAATTTGAGTTTTTGGCAATTAGGCCTTTTTACCTAATCGTAGGTAATTTTCCCTAATTGCGAAATTGACATTTTGTCGGATTAGCGTCCACTTAGTTAATTTTCAAAATAGTCATTTGGTGGAATTGATGTCGACTAATTGGCAAACAAGCAATTTAGCAAAATTGGGATTGAACGTGTAGGATGATTGTCCACTTAGCAAAGTATCAAAATAGATAATTATCCAATTAGGCCTTTTTACCTAATCGTAGGTAATTTTCCCTAATTGCAAAACTGCCAATTTGCAATAATACCAAACAACCAATTTTTGAAATAATTAACCCTTTTAAAGTTTATCAAAAACAAATAATACCATTTTCACAACGAATAATCAAAAAACACATTCATTTACATATTCCCTAACTGTATATTAAGTTTTCTATACACATTTGTACTGTACATATTTTAAATACAACAAATGAAATCCGTTTATCTTTTCTTTCTCATTGTTTCAGCAGCTATCATTAGTGCTTGTTCTTCCAAATCTTTAATTGAAGTTGATCCTCATTACCACAAATGGGTGGCCGGTTATACTTCTGGAATGGTCGACCGCAATCAGTCAATTCAAATTCAATTGAACAATGAAGTCGACTCACTTTTAGTTCAAAAATTTGGAGCAAGTAGTAAAGAATCAGCAGAGTTTTTAAAAGATATTGTGACTTTTGAACCTGAAGTTGAAGGAACGTTTACATGGTACGATGGTAGAAACCTAGTTTTTGTGCCAGCAAATGATTTACAAGCAAATACTTTGTATACCGCAACATTTGATTTGTCTCGTGTAACAAGTGTTGAACGTGGGTACGAAGAATTTCAATTCCAATTTGCAACACGAATGCTAAGCATAGATCTAACAGAATTGGATTTAAACACGGAAGAAAGAAATGTAAACACATATTACGCCGAAGGAAATTTAACACTTTCTGAATCAGTTGATACCGCACTTTTACACAAGGCAATTACAGCAAAATTTAACGGAAAAAATTTACCAGTTCGCCTAGAAAGTTATTATTCGGATAAGGAATATCATGTGTTTGTAGATGATATCGAAAGAGGAGAAAAAGAAAGTGAAGTACAAATCAATATCGACGGAAAAGTTTTAAATACGGTTACACAACAGTTCTATAAATTACGTGTACCTTCAATTAATGAATTCTCTCTTGCATCTGCTGAAGTAATCGACGAAGAGGAACAAAGTGTTGTATTATCTTTTTCTGAATCAATTGATTCGTATCAAAAATTAGATGGATTGATAGATATTAAAGGTGTTTCTGGTGAAACCTTTAGTGTTTACGACAACCAAGTTACAGTTTACTTGCCACAACGCATTGAAGGAATGCATCAATTGACAATCAACGAAGGGATTTTGAGTGTGATGGGAGGAAAATTCAAAAATATGCAATCGCGTTTCTTGAAATTCTTAGGTCCAAAACCATTATTACGCATGACGAATCCTGGAACAATTCTTCCAGATTCAAAAGGATTGATATTCCCGTTCGAGTCAATTATGCTGAAAAGCGCAACTGTTCGTATCGTTCGTATTTATGAAAATAACGTTCACCACTTTTTACAAGTAAACAACTTAGATGGGCAAGACGAATTATTCCGCTTTGGAAAAACAATCGTTGAACGAAGAATTAATTTAAAAATCTCGAAAGAAGAAGCACGCAATTGGAAAGTAAATGTTTTAGACTTGGAAAAATATATTCGTCCACAACAAGGTGCAATTTATAGAGTGAGTATCAAATTTGATAAAAAAGATATGTACTGCGACTGTGAATCGTCTACAAATAATGAGGAAAACACAGAATCAGAGGAAGAAGCTGAAGAAAATGAAGATGCACAAGAAAACAACTGGCGCTATGATTGGGACAACGGATATTCAACAGATGATTACAGCTACGATAAAAATCCATGTTCATACAATTATCCTTACGGAAAAGCAATTTCATCGAACATTTTAGCTTCAAACATCGGTATTGTTTTTAAAACTGATGCTGAAAAAACTGCTCACGTATTCTTGACAAATATGTTGACTGCAAAACCACTTGCAAATGCAACAGTTGAATACTATGATTTCAATAAACAATTATTAGCTACTGGAAAATCAGACGAACAAGGAATGCTTGTCACTCGAATGAAACAAAAACCGTTCTTGTTAATTGCAAAATTTGGTGAGCAACGAGGTTATTTAAAACTAAGCAATGGTTTAGCA
>JBKDZA010000368.1:0-1072 GCA_046308455.1 Fluviicola sp. | reverse complement strand
ATTTGCTCAAACTTATCCCGTACAAGTTACTCCAGTTATTTCAGGACCCAATCTTCCCTATTTGAGTTATTACGGCGACCAAAATCAACACTTGAATCTCTTTGTTTTATTGACCGACTTTACTGCTCCTTCACAAAATGTACGTTTGAAGTTGAGTTTCACGGGACCGAATTTGCGTTTTGAAACAAACCCTTTCGCAAGTTCTTTACCGATTTACACCTTGAATCCGGGAGAACCTTTGCTCATTACTGGTACGGATTTATTGCCCTATCTCTTAGAACAAAACTTGCTGCAAACAGAAGGAAACGCAGTGGACTTGAATAAGCTGCCCGAAGGGTTTTACACGCTTTGTGTGGACGTGATCAAGAACGATGTGAATGCTGAGATTCTTTCAACGAACAATTGTCGCTCGTTTTACATTCAAGAAATTCAACCGCCTTTGTTGAACCTTCCACTGAAGTTCAGTCAGGTGGATACGACTGAACAAATAATTAGTTTTCTGTGGACACAACCACTCAATTATACCCCCAATCCGAGTGTGGAGATTCGTTACCATTTCAAGTTGTATGAATGGATTGACACGACGAACTTCAACATTTTTGCTACTGGACAAGGTTTGGTGTATGAAGAGGAAACGAACTTAAACATTCAAATCATCAATACGGCATTTGATGTGTATTTGCGTTCGGGTTACAAATATATTTGGCAAGTTCAAGCGAAAGCTTACGATGCAAACACGGGAGCCTTTTTGGATCTCATTACGCAAAATGGTGTTTCTGCTCCTTTTTGGTTTAACTATGGCGAAAAACAAAGTTTACAAGCCACACTGACCAATGGATTGACGCTTGACTTGAGTGCTCAAGCACAAAACACGCGCAAGGGAATGGCTTTTTGGACCATTACGGACGAAACTCCTGGAGAGGGATTGTCTGATTACGAGGCCTATATTATTGAGTATCGAAAATTCGACAGCACCGGGGTGAACCCTTATGATTGGCACAGCGATACTTTACAGAATAAGAATTTTGATATTTACCAATTGGAACCGGCGCAAGCGTATGAAGTGCGTGTT
>JBKDZA010000367.1:0-26867 GCA_046308455.1 Fluviicola sp. | reverse complement strand
ATATATTGATTATCAGTATTAAAGATACGAAAAACAAACCTTAAAAACAAGTTATTTATCTGGTTATCAACATTTTAAATCAACAATTTTATGTGGATAAAAACAAAAAAGTCGGAAGATAATTTCTTCCGACCATTCCTGGCCAAAAGCCGCTTTAATTTTTTTACTGAAATCTTATTTGATTGCAAAACGAATGAATCCTGATCCGCCAAATCCAACACCAAAATAAGGAACTATACTAACAGCAGGGCCAGCATCGATACCAATATTAATTGGAAGTTCGTTAAATGTGTATTCAATTCCAATAACTCCTAGTGCACCAAAATTCCATGCGTCGTTATAAAATTTATCTTTATGGTAGTAAGTATAGCCATTTCTCCAGCTGTTTATATATCCTCCAATTCCAAGATACCATTCTAATCCACCAGAAAGTTCATTCTGTTTTTCAGCAATTGCACTAAAAGAAAAGTAATTTCTACCACCACCAAGTGTAAAGTCACCGTAAAGTCCACCAAAATCATGCTTAATATTTAAGCCACCCCCACTATAAAAACTATAACCTCCTTTTACTCCAATAGCTGTAGAATAAGATTGTGCGTTTACATAATTCGTTGCAATACATAGGATTGCAATAACCACTAATTTAATTTTCATCGTCTTTATTTGTTTATTGGTCGAAAGATACGATTAATTCAACTTACCTGCTAATGTAAAGGCAATTCTTTTTGAATAAGTTTTCCCAGAATTACTATTGAAACTTGAAACAACAGCAAAATAAATTCCCAATGGTGCTTTGATTCCATTTTCATTGACACCATCCCAAGAAACTTGATTTTCTGTTCCGGTTAATTCACTTTTCCAAATTTTCTTTACTTCTCTACCGAAATCATCGTAAATTGTCAACTGACTTACATTTCCAACTTCTTCTTGTTTTAAGGTAAAGAAAATGACGTCCTCAAATCCATCATTGTCAGGAGAAAATACTGGATTGTTTGAGCTAAATGTACCATCACCAGCAACAGTCATGTATTGTGAATTTCTCCCTCCAGGAGTTCCAAAACCAATTGGTTCAGCTGCTGTATGCCAATTCGATTTGTTGTTTGAAATTCCATTCGGGTCTATTCGTTCCAATGTTTTGTTTTCTGTATCATCCAATAATGAAAATTGCCAGTCAGATGTGTATGAAACCTTATCAAGTAATAAATTCGTGTTTGAAATCAAATAAATAGTTGAAGAATCATTGTTCAAACTCGGTAAACTCATTTCAATAAATGTACCTGGAATTGTTGCTGGAAATGTGTTTTTCACAAACATGCTATCCGCAGTTAAAACAACATATTCATTAGGAAACAAAGTGTAATTTCCTAAAATAATTTTAGGATTAGCAATCGTATCGTTATCGAAATTAGCAATGATGTAATCTTTTAGATTAAGAACTTTTGAAGATTTATTATATAGCTCAATAAAATCTGTTCCTCCTGTACTTGGGTCATAAAGAATTTCGTTGATGATTAAATCACCAGCAACTGCTTCGTCAGCTAAAGCAAAATTACTAGAAATTGAAGTTGCATTTAACCAACAATCAGCAACTGAATTTACAGAAAAAGTGTACAATTGATTCACTGTAAAATTCTCATTAAATGCAATCAACGCTTGATTAGTGTAAGTTGAAGCTAGAAAAATCGTTTGAATACTTAAATTTGGATTAAACGAGTAAACTGCATTTGCAATGCTTGAAGAATCCATTCCTTCAGAAAAGTTTAATTCCAAGAAATTTGGAACCAAGGCATTTGCTGAAACTAAAGTTGGAATTTGCGTATCGGGAACAGTTGAATTTACTGAATTTATAACTCCAGGCGTTCCTCCAATACTCGCATTACTTGCTGTCCAATTATTTGCATCTGAGCAAGGATCTGCAGAATTAATACGTTCTAACGAATAACCACCATCAGCTTTAATATCGTTATTATACCAAGTATCTGAGTAAGTTAATTTATCAATTATCACTCCTGTGTTTGACTTTAAAACAACATCATCACCTGAATTATTTAAACTTGGGAAACTTGTTACAGCATAACCCAATGGATAATCTGTCAAAGAAGATGTAGAACAAAGTATTTTATATTCTCCTGGTGAAATAAAGCCTGAAACGATTGTTCCATCACTAGAAGCATCTCCAATTTTCCAACCTGTCAAATCGAAATATTTGGTGCTCTTATTGTAAATTTCAATGAATTCCACTTCTGGTAAACCAATTACAGGACTTTGGTCAGCCATAAATTCATTGATGATAAGATCACCTTTTACAGCAACTTCACCAACTAAATACGAAAAGTTACCTGTTAAATTTGTTGCTGTATTTCCGGCTAAATCATCAATAGAACTTACAGTAAGTGAATAATTTGTTCCATTTGTTAAATTAGCTGAAGTCACTAAATGTACCAAAGCTGTGTTTGTTCCATCAATTGTTGCAGAACTAATAGCAACACTTGGACTTAAACTATAATTGGATGGATTTACAGCAGCTGCTCCTGAAATTGGTTCAGAAAATAAAACATCAATTTGTGTGTTGGAAATAGCAGTTGAACTTACCAAAGTTGGTGCTAAAACATCAACGATTTCTGGTCCAACATAAATATCATCGTAGTGAAATCTAGTTGCATTTGAAAGTGTATAAACTGCTAAAAACCCACAATGAGTTCCTAAAAGTGATGTTGCATCAGTTCCTGTGTAAAGTGTTCCATAATTTGTTCCTCCAGCAGGGTCAATTGACAATTCCCAGTTACCTAAATTGTTTCTAAAAACGCGAATACCGATATCAAAAGCTGCAACAATTGTTCCATCTGGTGTTGCACAGATTTGAGTTGAAACGCCACTTACACATTTGAATAAACGAACTGCATCAATACTTCCCGCATCACCCAATTGAAGGTAAAAACCATCAGGATTTGTTGTTAAATCATTACTTGCTGAAGTTAAATAGACTCTTCCATAATTCGAACTCGAGGGAGCGAAATTTTGACGAATATTAAAACGCCATTCAGAGTTGTCCAATGTTGAAAGTAGGTGAGGAGTTGATAAATAAGATGTTGCTGCAATAGTATTGTTTAATTGCATTTCATTACTTGCGTTGACAATAAAATCAGCAGTAGTTCCACTCCACGTTGGTGAATTGGTGAAATCGCCATCGGAAAAATCTTCTGTAAGCTGTGCTTCAGAGATAAATGGAACTAAAAATAAATAGAAAAGTAGTTTTTTCATCGTTCTAAATTAAGGAAAAAAGAATTAAACTTTTTCAAAATCATGTTTAGAAATCATTAAATATTTAAGTAAGTTTTACTAAATCGGTTTAAACAAAGTTTTTTTCACTAAAAATTGAATGATAAAGTCGCATTTCTATTAATTTTACAGAATTATAAATCTGAAGAATAATTCATAGTCATTTGTAAATATGAAATCCTTTTGATAAAAACATAAAAATTAAAAAAAGAGATGAGAGTAGCAGTTGTTGGTGCAACAGGTATGGTTGGTGAAGTAATGTTGAAAGTTTTACGTGAACGTAATTTTCCGATAACAGAAATAATTCCCGTAGCTTCTGAAAAATCGATTGGTAAACAAATTGAATTTGGAGGTAACACTTATACGGTAATTTCCATGCAAGACGCTGTGAACTCTAAACCAGATATCGCTATTTTTTCAGCCGGAGGTGAAACATCTTTGGAATGGGCTCCAAAATTTGCTGAGGTAGGAACAACTGTCATCGATAATTCTTCTGCGTGGAGAATGGATCCTGATAAGAAATTGATTGTTCCTGAAATTAATGGAAATAGTTTAACGAAAAGCGATAAAATTATTGCAAATCCAAACTGTTCAACGATTCAATTAGTGATGACTTTAGCTCCTTTACACAAAGCATATGGAGTAAAACGCGTAATCGTTTCAACGTATCAAAGTATTACTGGAACTGGTGTGAAAGCTGTTCAACAGTTAGAAAATGAACGTGCTGGAGTTTCTGGAGAAATGGCTTACCATTACCCAATCGATAAAAATTGTATTCCTCATTGCGATTCATTTTTAGACAATGGATATACGAAAGAAGAAATGAAATTATCAAATGAAACAAAGAAAATATTAGATCCAGTTATTAAAGTTACTGCTACTGCTGTTCGTGTACCTGTAGTTGGTGGACATTCCGAAGCAGTGAATATTGAATTCGAAAAAGAATTTGATTTGGCTGAAGTTCGAAAATTATTGCACGAAACGGAGGGAATTACTTTAAAAGATGACCCTACAACCAATTCGTATCCAATGCCTCGATTTGCTGAAGCTCAAAATGATGTGTTCGTTGGTCGAATCAGAAGAGATGAAACGCAAGAGAAATCATTGAATTTATGGATTGTTGCGGATAATTTGAGAAAAGGGGCGGCAACTAACGCAGTTCAAATAGCAGAATTGTTAGTTAAAAATAATCTGGTATAAATTGTACGAAAATCATAATTTCTGCGTTAATACAAGTATGAAGAAGAATTTGCTTTATTTCTTTTTACTATTCAGTGCTATTTCATGGGCTCAAGGTTCATCACAGCACAACAATTTGTCGCGCTCAGAAATTGGTCTTATGGGTGGTGGTTCCTTTTATTTTGGGGACTTAAATTCAGTTCCATTTAAAAATACAAATGCAGCTGGACAATTGTATTATCGTTACAATATCCATTCTCGTTTAAGTTTTCGTGCAAATTTGACCTATGGTTTTATCGAAGGTTACGATTCTCAATCAAAATTTGAGATTGATAAAAACAGAAATTTATCTTTTGAAACAAGTTTATGGGAATTGGGCTCCGGATTAGAAATCAGTTATTTCCCCTATGAAATTGGTGGAAGAAAATACCGTAGTACTGGTTATTTATTTGCAGAATTGGCACTAACGCGTATCAATCCGAAAGCAGAATTCAACGGAGACATGATTGAACTTCAGCCACTTGGAACAGAAGGTCAAGGTTCTAGTTTATCGGATAGAAATCGCTACAGTAAAGTTCAGTTGGCGGTTCCAATTGGATTTGGATATCGCTTGACATTGACGCAAAATATTGCTTTAAATTTCGAGTATGGAATTCGATTTTTATTCACTGATTATTTAGACGATGTTGGTTCTGGATCTTATGTCGATCAAGCACAATTAGCAAACGCAAACGGTCCACTTTCTGCAGAATTGAGTAACCGTAGTTTGGATGGAAATCGTTTTGGTCAACGAGGTGATGTTACATCAAGAGATTGGTATTCTTTCTTTGGAGCTGGTTTAAGTTTCCGTTTAGGAAGAAAAAATTCATGTCCTTCTAGTTTCTAATTAATTTTTCTTTTGGCGGCTAATCCGTCTTCGTTTTCAATTCAACTTCAAAAAATAAGCTTCAGGCAAAGAAAAGAACTTCCTTTGGTCGTTTTTTCTTTTGCACTTCTGCTTGTTATTTTTTGTGCGTTTCATTTCCAACTACGCCGGGCCGGTTGAACAGAGCGAGAGCGGGGAACGAGAGCGGGGAACGAGAGCGGGGAATGACATATCGGTGACTTCGACTCCGCTCAGTCACCTTAGTTATTTATTAAAATCAAATGGGGGCGCCCAAGAAGAATTAATGTGCGTAAAAAGGAGAAATCATTAAGAAAACAACAACTCCACTTGAAGCTACAAAGAACCAAACTGGCCAAGCAATCCTCGTCCATTTTTTGTGTTTGTCAAAATTTCCTTCCCAAGCATGTAAATACGCGTATAAAACCAAAGGAATTACGGCAACACTCATGAAAATATGTAAAATCAACAATGGATAATAAATTATTGCGTAGTTTCCGGCGTAAATTGTGTTCTCAGAAGTCATATGATAGGCAACATAACATGCCAAGAAAACTACCGATAATGCCATACAAAATTTGATTGTCAATTCGTGTAGTTTGTATTTCTTTTGCTTTACAAACACAAGTGCTAAAACTAATAAAACAGCAGTTATACCATTTATAGTCGCATAAAAAGGAGGTAAAAACGAAGTGTCAAATCCTTTCAATTTAATCCCAAATAAAGCAGCAACAACTACTGGGATTAAGATAGAAATCACATTGATTAATTTGCGGATGTTTTTACTCTTTTTCTCTGGCAGTGTATTATTTCTTTCCATATTCTATTTGTAACAATTTTCTTAAATCTTTGTTCAGTAAATCAATTTGTTCTGTTTTCATTCCGTTGTAAATCCCACGAACATAACCTTCTTTATCAACTAAAACTACTCCATCGGAATGAGCAAATCCACCTGCAGCACTTGGGTCTTTGTCTGCGTGGACCATAAAATGATCAACTCCCAATTGATGTGTTCTTTTTTCGTTGCCTGTCAATAAATGCCAATTTGAAAGATTGATTCCATTATTAGTTGCATATTCTTTCAGCACATTTGGTGTGTCTGTAGTTGGATCTATTGAAAAACTCAGAAATTCAACTTCGTTTTCCAGGTCTTTTGTTAGAATATTTAATCGTTTAAGTTGTGACATTGTTGGAGGACAAATACTTGGACATGAAGTGAAAAAGAAATTTGCAATCCAGATTTTACCTTTGATTGATTTCGACTCAAGCCAATTGGAATCTTGATCTAAGTACTTAAAACTTGGAATTTTAGGAAAAATGGTATCACGTGTTTCTTTTCCATTTGATTCGGAAATTACTACGTCATAATTTCCCCAAAAGGGCAAGGCTCTTTTTTTTGGCTCATCTTTTTTATCAGTACAAGCAACAACAAAAAGTATTAAAAGAAGAAAATAACTTATTTTTTGTTTTTCCATTTTGCAATATCGTACTCTTTTTGCAATAAATTCATGTGATCACGCATGGTACGAATTTCACCTTCCAAATTTCCATGTAAGGCCATTCGTAAATGTCCTTTTTTGTCAACTAAAAGCATTAATTCCTGAAAACCTTCACCTCCAAAATATTGATCTCCTTTTTGAAGAAGCGATTGTTTGTTGTGTTTGATGTTGTACAATGTTTTAGCATCTCCTTTTACAATCATCCAAATATTCGGATCATAATCTTCCACTTCTTTTCTAAGTGTAGTTTGAACATCAGAAATTTTATCCGATTGATTTCCTTCGCCATCTGTTAAAATTGAAACCAATTTTACATGACCTAACTTCTTTTTGTTTTTGCGAAGTTGTTGGTAAATTAACTGATTTACATGCCACATTTGGATTCCGCAATCATTTGGACAAGTTGGCTGAATCGTTGTGAAAATGACAATTTTATCTTTAAAAGAATTGATTGACAATGATTTTCCAGTTGAAGTTTTAAACTCAAAATTAGGCACACGACCATAGTCATCCAATTTCTTGAATTTGTGCTCACAACCTCTTGAAGAGATAAATATCAATAAAAGAGCCGGACCAAATAAAAGGAGTGATGTAAACACAACTTTGTAGGGTCCGGCTTTCTTTTTTTCGTTAGCCATTGGCTTATAATTTTATTTTAACCTCCGTAATCTGTCCAGATTTTATGAACAGCATTTGCTTCAGTTATTGAAATAAATACTAAATAAATGATGAAAACGAAGTATGGAATTAAAATCACCCACTTCAACCATTTTTTCTCATCACCTAAATGCATAAATGTAAGTACAATGTATCCAGCTTTAACTAAAGTTAATACGATGTATCCCCATTTGATCATTAACCAAGCAGCACCTGTAGTAGAAGAACGACCGAATTTCATTCCTACAAGTACTTCAATTAAAGTGATTACAGTTAAAATTGCTGTAACAACCCATATTTTTCTACGAATTTTCTTTCCTTGTTCCTCGTTATGATGAGCGTGTAAAGAATATTCAATGATATCATCTCTTTCCATGACAGATATTTTTTAAAGATTAAACTAAATAGAAGAAGGTAAATACGAATACCCAAACTAAATCTACAAAGTGCCAGTACAATCCAGTTTTCTCAACCATTTCATAGTGACCTCTTTTATGATATTTTCCTCTAGCCACTCCTAAGAAAATTAGGAAGTTAATTACAACACCAGAAAACACGTGGAATCCGTGGAATCCTGTAATAAAGAAAAATAATTGAGCGTATTGCTGTGGACCATATTCGTTTGACGTCAAGTCTGCACCATAAACAATTGCACCTTTGTGACCACTATTTACAACATCCCAATATGCTTTTTCAGCTTCTTTACCTGTAATTTCTTTTTTAGTTTTGATTGCATTACCAGAACCGTCAGTTTTTAAGATCAATTTCATTTCATGATCTTTTTCACGCTTCCAAGTTGCGATTGAACCGTCATGCAACATGATTTTGTTGTCTTTTACATGACCAGCAATAACTGCTTCTCTAAAATGGTGGAACAATTCATCTGGAGTTTCTTTGATAACTTCATCTTTTTTGTGATGTTTTCCACTTTCAATAACTGTGAAGCTTTTAAACTCACCGAAATGTCCTTTAACGATTGCTTTTTCACCTGTTGCTAGTTCAACTGATCCGTAGTGTGAACCATGGATAAAGTGTGACCATTCCCAAGCTTGAGAACCAACGAAGAAGATACCACCAATAATTGTTGCAAACATCCATTTTACAACACCTTTTTTGTCCATTCTATGACCAGCTTCAACTGCTAACACCATTGTTACAGAAGAAACAATCAAAATAAATGTCATCAATGCAACATAAGCTAATGGAAATCCATGCCCTAAGAATGGAAGTGAATCAAAAGTTTCTTCTCCAATTGGCCATGCTTCTGTTGTAGTATGACGAAAAACTCCATATGATATTAACAAACCTCCAAATGTCAATGCATCTGAAACTAAGAAAAACCACATCATAAGTTTACCGTAACTCACATTAAACGGTGAAACTTTACCACCCCATGCAGAGGAAGTTTCAACATGTGCTGTACCGTGTCCTGCCATTTTTTATAAATTTTTGTGCAAGTTTAATGAATAAAAAGCAAAAAACACAACAAATAGACCCATAAAAGTCCTAAAAAGTGCCAGAAAATTGCTCCGCTTCTAATTCCAATAAAATTATTTTCAGCTAACCTACCTGTAAATGAGTGAATTGTCTTTTTACTCAAATAAATTAAAGTAACCAATATATGCAATAAATGTAAAGCTGTAATTATAAATAAATAAGTTGTCGATAAATCGGCAGATCTTTCCATGTCTAATTGCATTGGAGGAGTCAAAACGCGATTATTGTAATACAGTTTTCTGTCTTTGTAATCGAGTTTTTTTCCTTTGTAATAGATTACAAAATCTTTTCCATACTTTCCTTTGTGAATGAAATCTCCACGTTTATCTCTCAAATGAACAGAAAACGATTCCAAGCGCAACAAATCAACTTTAGTTAAAGGTGTTGAATCATTTAAATAAAATTGATTGTTTTTAATTTGTATGTCATTTGTGCCTTTGTATACTAATGTATATTTTGAAGGTTTAATTGAATAATTTTTGTCTCTAGAAATTGAATCGAGTTCACTGAAATAAGTGGAAATTTTGCTTTTTTCTTGTTCACTAATAACTTTTCCTTCAATTAAGTAATCGTTCCCATCAATTTCCATGTATTTATCTCCGATTTTCACTTCAAAGTAATCTCCATAACGACCGTCAGTTACAATAATGTTGGAAACAACATGAGCACCTTTATCAAACAATTGAAAATAACCAATAAATTGAAATATTGCAAAAGTAATTCCTAAAATTAATGTTGTTGGCACTGCCCATTTTAAGGCTGCTCCATTATTTTTTTTAACGCTTTTTGTTCCAATCCAAAGAGTGATAGAACTTAGAATAATAATAATAGTTGAAATGTAGAATGCCTGGGGAAAATCATATTTCATCCAAAAGGAATCACCCATACTTACGATGTATGCAGAAGTAAATCCAGCGAATAACATTAAAATACTAAAAATCCCTACATAAACCAGATTTTTGTTCATTTTTTCACGAACTTCTGGTGTTAATTCATTTTGATAATCTTTGTTCATATGATGTGTTTTTAAAGAGCTATTGCTTTTTCAATTTCAGGTATGATTCGATCAATGACGTATAAAAATTGAACTATTGGTAAATAAACAAATGAAGCGAACATAAGTTTTTTAGCATCTGAAACTTCTAAACTTCTAAATAATTTTGAAGACAAAATAAAAAAGAAAATAGATGCAATTGTTCCTACAATAAGGGTGATTATACCACACCAACCCATCAACCATGGTAATAAGGTAAATGGAATCAACATAAATGAATAAACTACAATTTGAAAAGCAGAAGCTTTATTTCGTCCCCCTTTAGAGGGAAGTAATGAAAACCCACCCAATTTGTAATCGTCGTATAAAACCCAAGCTATTGCCCAAAAATGAGGGAATTGCCAAACAAATTGAACAAAAAATAAAACTCCTGGTACCAAACCAAAACTATCAGAGCCAGCAACTGCACCAAGCATTGGAGGGATTGCACCAGGAAAAGCCCCAATAAAAACTGCCCAAGGTGTAACTCTTTTTAATGGAGTGTAAATGAAAACATATGAAATATATGCGGCCAAACCTAGTAACATAGATTCTAAGTTCAGTTGATATAAAAGTATTAAGCCTGGAATCAAACAAACGATTACGATAATGTATGCCTCAGTCAGAGACATTTCTCCTTGAGGAAGTGGTCTTTTCTGAGTACGATTCATTAATAAGTCGAGGTCTTTTTCCCAAATTTGATTGGAGCCATTCGATGCTGCTGTAACAAGCATTCCACCGAACAACAAATAGAAAATTTCTAATCCATTATTTCCACCGACAAAAAGATAACCTGATAATGCAGAAACAATAACTAATGCGGCTAATCGGAACTTCGTAAAGTTCATATACATTTTCACTTTTTTACCGACACTCATCAAATTAAATTTTGGGTACAAATTTACGCACAGAAGTTGGATATCTGTGTGTGATTTCATAAAAAAAGGTCAACATTCCTGCTGACCTTCTAATTTTTTATCACTTTATTTTTAATTAACCATTTAAAGCTTCTGCTCCACCAACGATTTCTAAGATTTCGTTTGTAATTGCAGCTTGACGTGCTTTGTTGTAAGTTAATTTTAGATTTTTTTGTAATTCTTTCGCATTATCTGTTGCTTTATGCATTGCAGTCATACGTGCACCATGTTCCGATGCATTTGAATCCAATAAACCTTTGAATAATTGTATTTTCAATGATTTTGGGATTAAATCTTCAACGATTTCCTCTTTTGAAGGCTCGAAAATATAATCACCTGCTTCGCCACCTTCAGAAACTGTTGGTACCAATGGAAGATAGTTTTCAACTTTCACCTCTTGAGAAGCAGCATTGATAAATGAATTGTATACGACTACTATTTGATCAAATTGTTTGTTCAAGAAACTTGACATCAAAAATTCAGCAACTAGTGATGAATTCGCAAACGATAAATCTTGGAAAATATCTTGAGGAATTGCTAAATCAGCAGTATCAAAATACCATTCAGAACGTTTGAATGCATCTTTCGCTTTTTTACCTAAACAAAGAATTTTTACATTGCTTTCGGTGTATTTTTCAGCGATTTCTAAATTGATACGTTTGATAATATTGTTGTTAAAACCACCACACAAACCACGATTAGAAGTAATTGCTACGATCAATACGTTTTTATCTCCTCTATTTGCCGCTAATTGGTTCTCAGAAACATCCATAGAAGCACTTAAGTTTCCTAGAATTTCTTGTAACTTATTTGAATAAGGTTTTAACTGTGTAATCGCGTCTTGTGCTCTTTTTAACTTTGCAGCAGAAACCATCTTCATAGCAGAAGTAATCTGCATTGTAGATCCTACAGAAGTTATTCGATTACGTATTTCCTTTAAATTTGCCATCTTACCAATTTTGAATTTAGAATGAAGAATTAAGAGCTAGTCTTTTGTATTTTTTATAATGGAAACTAACAACTTTATTATTTCTTCATTTAAATCTTTTATTTCTCTACTAACTTCAACAATTTCAGAATTTATTAACTCTAGCCAGTATTTTGTTTCGTCTGCCTCTTTAAGAGCAATTCTCAATTTATGTTTAAAGTCTTTTTTACTTTCTGCACGTTGAGCTTCTCTAATATTAGCACCTATACTTGTACCGCTTCGAATTACTTGCCCACTTAGTTCAAAATGTTTTTGTTCTTTTAATTCTAAACAAAAACGAATCATAAGCTTTGCAAATAAGAATGATTTATCTTGTACTACTGCGTTAATTCTTAACTCAGAATTACTCATAAATCACTCTTAATTCTGTATTCTTAATTCTAGTATTTACTAGCTATTTCTTTTGCAACTCGACCTAATACATCTGTATCTTCGTCGTCGTATTTTCCTGCTTTCAAACGAACTAAAACATCTGAATGTTTCGCCTCTAAATAGTTCAAGTATTCTTTTTCGAATTCTTTCACTTTGTTTACTGGAACACCTTGAATTAATCCTTTAGTTCCTACGTAAATGATAGCAATTTGTTTTTCAACAGAGAAAGGTTCACCCTCACCTTGTTTCAAGATTTCCACGTTACGTGCACCTTTGTCCAATACTGATTTTGTTGCAGCATCTAAGTCAGATCCAAATTTCGCGAAAGCCTCTAACTCACGGTATTGTGCTTGGTCTAATTTCAAAGTACCAGCAACTTTCTTCATTGATTTAATTTGCGCGTTACCTCCTACACGTGATACAGAAATACCAACGTTAATTGCAGGACGGATACCAGCGTTAAATAAATCTGATTCCAAGAAAATTTGACCATCTGTAATTGAGATCACGTTTGTTGGAATGTATGCAGAAACGTCACCCGCTTGTGTTTCAATAATTGGCAATGCAGTTAATGATCCACCACCTTTAACGATACCTTTTAAAGATTCAGGTAAGTCGTTCATTTGTTTAGCGATTGTATCATCAGCGATAATTTTCGCAGCACGCTCTAATAAACGAGAGTGTAAGTAGAATACATCACCTGGGTATGCCTCACGACCTGGAGGACGACGTAACAATAACGAAACCTCACGGTAAGCAACTGCTTGTTTTGATAAATCATCAAATACAATTAAAGCTGGTCTTCCTGAATCACGGAAAAACTCACCTACAGCAGCTCCAGTCATTGGTGCGTAAAATTGCATTGGTGCTGGATCAGATGCGTTTGAAGCAACAATTACAGTATATGCCATTGCGCCTGCATCTTCTAATTTCTTAACGATTCCTGCAACAGTTGAACCTTTTTGTCCAATTGCAACATAAATACAGAATACAGGTTCACCGCGGTCGAAAAATTCTTTTTGATTGATAATTGCATCGATTGCAACAGTTGTTTTTCCAGTTTGACGGTCACCAATGATTAACTCACGTTGTCCACGTCCAATTGGAATCATCGCATCAACAGCTTTGATACCTGTTTGAAGAGGCTCAGTTACAGGTTGACGGAAGATAACTCCTGGAGCTTTACGCTCGATTGGCATTTCGTACAATTGTCCTGTGATAGGTCCTTTTCCATCGATTGGGTTACCTAAAGTATCCACAACACGACCAACCATACCTTCACCAACTTGTACAGAAGCAATACGTCCTAAACGTTTTACTGTATCTCCTTCTTTTACTGAACTTGAGCGACCTAAAAGTACTGCTCCAACGTTGTCTTCTTCCAAGTTCAATGCGATTCCTTGTAATCCACCTTCGAATTCAATCAATTCACCGTATTGTACACCTGTAAGACCGTATACGCGAGCGATACCATCACCGATTTGAAGTACTGTTCCTACTTCTTGCAATTCAGCTTCCGAACGGAAACCTGATAATTGCTCTCTTAAAATTGCAGAAACTTCTGCTGGTTTAACATCTGCCATGTTTTCTCTTATTTGTGAGAGTTAAATCATTACTTTCAAGTTGTAGTCAGCAAATTGCTGACATATCGAAAGCGATGCTTTCTCTTCTCTTATCTAGTTAAACGTTGTTTCAAATTTGTTAATTGTGATGCAACTGATGCATCAATTTGTGTATCTCCCATGCGAACGATGAAACCTCCAATTAGGTTTTCGTCCAACATTTCAGTTACTTCCAAAGTTCCTTTAACAGAGCTTTGAATTTTTGCTACAATTGTAGCCATTGTTTTTTCGTCTAATTTTTTTGCACTTGTAATTGTAATTGGAACAATTCCTTTAAATGCTTTTAAAAGACTATCAAATTCGTTTGCTATTTGTGGTAGAATTCCTTCGCGGCGATTTTTAGCGATTAACTCAACGAATGAAATAGTCAAAACATTGAATTGATCAAAAACAGCTTTAATGATTTCGATTTTTTTGTCAGCCTTAACAATCGGGCTTGTCAACATCAATTCGAAGTCACGGTTTTCAGCACAAACAGTACTAAAATATTTCATATCCTTTGCAACAGCATCTAAGCTATTTTTCTCAACAGATAAGTCGAGAAGAGCTTGTGCGTAGCGGATTGCAGATTTAGAACTTTTCATGTTTCGAATTAGTTCATGTTAATATCAGCAGCCATTTTCTCAGCCAATGCTTTGTGCTTATCGTCTGCGCTTAATTCACCACGTAAAATTTTCTCAGCGATTTCCAAAGAGATTGCAGCTACTTGAGATTTTAACTCAGCAATTGCAGCAACTTTTTCAGCTTTGATTGAAACGTGTGCAGCTTCAACAATTTTATTTGCTTCGTTTTTAGCAGTGTTTTTTGCGTCTTCAACCATTTTCGTTGCAACTTCTTTTGCATCTTTAACGATTGCATCACGTTCAGCACGTGCTTGTGCTAGTAAATTCTCATTTTGAGATTTTAATTGTTGCATTTCTGCTTTAGCATTTTCAGCCGCATCAATTGCATTTTGAATTCCTTCTTCTCTTGACTGAAGAGAGTCTAAAATTGGCTTCCAAGCAAACTTACGAAGTAATAAAATTAAAATCACCAATATTAAAGTTTGCATTATAAACAAACCAGGTGAAAAATCATTGATTAAAGTATTCATTTGTTCTGAATTAAATTTTGTTTAAATTTAAATAAACTCATCTTAAACCAACCGTTTAAGATAAGTTTAAATCTTTTAGGATTATTTTCCTAGGATCAAAGCACCAAATGCTAAACCTTCCAATAATGCTCCGATGATGATCATCGCAGTTTGGATTTTGTTAGTTGCATCTGGTTGACGAGCAATACCTTCCATTGCTTTACCACCAATTTGTCCTAATCCGATACCACCTCCGATAACGATTAATCCAGCTCCAATTAAATTGTACATGATTATGTATTTATATATTAAACAAAAATTACTAATTAATGATGATCATCATGATGATCTTGTACTGCCATTCCAATAAATAAAGAAGTCAACATTGTGAAAATGTAAGCTTGTAAGAACGCTACAAGCAACTCTATTACTGAAATAAATAATGTCAAAAACAATGATAATCCTGTAGAACCAACTACTCCGAAAGACTTTTTAAGTAAAATCATCAAAGCTATCAATGACATAACTACAAAGTGACCCGCAGTCATATTTGCAAACAAACGAATCATTAAAGAAAATGGTTTCGTAAACATTCCAAGAACTTCTATTGGTGCCAAAACTATTTTCATAGGAACTGGAACACCAGGCATCCAAAAAATGTGACCCCAATAATATTTATTAGCTGAAACATTTACAATTATAAATGTAATTAATGCTAAACATAAAGTTACTGCAATATTACCCGTAACATTGAAACCTAGTGGAGTCATTCCAAGTAAGTTTACAATCCAAATAAAGAAAAATACAGTTAACAAATATCCCATGAATTTTCTGTATTTAGCTTCACCTATATTTGGTCTTGCTATATCATCGCGTACATACAAAACTAAAGGTTCTAATACTCTACCGATTCCAGTAGGGATTGCGTTTTTCTTATAACCTTTTGCAAGTGAAACAAAAAACCAAATCATCAACAATCCAGTCAAAAGCATTCCTAATACATTTTTTGTGATTGATAAATCTAATGGCTTTGAAATGTGTTTTTCTCCTGTTGCATCAGTTTTCCAAATCTGACCGTGAATAATTTTATAGTAATTTCCATTGTTTTCAGCTACAGATTCTTCCCAATTGAACTTAGCACTTGAAAAAATTTGAAGACCATTGTCAATTAAAATTACAGGCAAATGAAATCCGACATGAGATTTAGTTGCGCCATTTGTAAACAAAACAAAGTCATGTGCATCTTTAAGGTGGTGTTCTTTGTATGCTTGAATCTCTTCCTCAGTGTTAACAGGGCCAGAGTGATGCGACTCATGTTTAGCGTCAAGTTTATCATTCGATACTTTGGTTTCAGTATGATTTGCAAATGAGAATGTTACACTTAATAAAAAGATAATAACAATAAAAAAAGATTTCGAATTCTGCGACTTTAACATTACTTTAAGATGTGTTGTTATGACTTAAAATTTGGCGCAAAAGTACACATATTATTCTAATTCATCTAATTTTTTTTTAGAAAGAATAAAAATCATTTTTTTTCTTTCGAGAGAAGTATGATTTTGTAAACTATGAATGCTTCAATACCAAAAAATAAAAGCATTGGAAATACTATTGAATATTTTTCATTATCTGTTAGAATCTTCTCTTTGAAAATAATTCCATTATAAAGAATGGCGAAAATTCCTATTTTCAAGAATACTCCACTAAGAAATATCCAAGATATACTTTCCTTTAATTTATTTTTTAATAAAAAAACAGTTGAAGTTATAGCAATTGAAATGATTAAATTGTAAAGATATATTCCATAAATGCCAAAGTGTACATTAATATTGAAACGCTCAATTACAAAAACATGTAATAAACACATTAATAATCCAATTACAATAAACCAAATCATTATTTTATAATAATGTTTACTTGTCATTTTCTATATCATTATTTTTTTTGTCATTAGAATCTTCCTCTTTTCCTAATTTAATAACTTGTCTTATAATTGAAAAAGTAGAGCCAAATACCGCAAAAAGAGTTAATACTTTTGTGTAATTAATTAAATTACTTGGATATTTAAAATCTAACCAATTTCCAAGTAAACTCATTAAATAGATTGTTAAACCCATCTGAAAAGCTAAACCTGTAAATCTTAAATATGTATTAACCTTATTTGTTGATTTGTTTTTTTTTATTTGAAACATATTATGTATTCTAGATACAAAAGTATATAAATACTAATTGAAAGAATAAAAAAAGCGTCCGTAGACGCTTTTTAATTTATTTCACCTTCATTACAATCACTTCAACTCGTCGGTTAAATTGTTTGTTTTCTTTGTTGTCATTTGATTTCACTGGACGATTTTCACCGTAATAATAAACTGTGATTAAATCGTAATCCACTTTGTTTCCTTCAAATTTACGACGTACTGTTTCAGCGCGTTTTTTAGAAAGAATTAAATTGTAATTATCCGAACCATCATTATCTGTATGTCCGATCATCACCAATTTGTATTTTCCATCTTTAAAGTTATAACGTTGCGCCAAATCACGAATTTGTAAATCATAGTCTACATCCACAGTTGCATCGTCCACATCAAAGTAAATATTCAATGTTTCAACTTCGTCTGTGCGGTCTATTGGTTTTGTAATAACAGTACCTTCTTGAGTTGGAACTTTTGGTTTTGCGTCTTTGATTTCTTCAACTTTATCAATTGTATTGTTTGGATCCTTGTCTTTTTTCTCCTCTTTCAATTTGATTTTTTCCAAATTTGTTGAATCGATAGGACAACCAAAGTTGTAAACTGAACCAGAAACTTTTGGACATTTGTCGTAATCGTTTGGAACACCATCACCATCATCATCAGAACAACACGCTCTGTTTTCGAATGGACAACCATTGTTTAATTCAATTCCTGGTTCGTCTGGACAGCGGTCAGCGACATCAATTACACCATCTTTGTCTCTATCTGGACATCCGTAGTGAATCGCCAATCCTTTTTCTTCAGGACATTGGTCGTCTAAGTCAATGATTCCATCACCATCTGTATCTGGACAACCGTTTTTCTCTCTAATTCCTGGAGTATAGATACAGTAATCTTCTTTATCAGGAATTCCATCCCCATCAGAGTCGGGACAACCTTTGAATTTTTCTAATCCCGGATCAAAAACACATTCATCTTTGAAGTCTGAAATTTTATCACCGTCGATATCAGTTAAAACTTCATATACACGACTAATGATCATTCCACCATAAAAATTACGTGTATATCTTCCGCGAACGCCTAACCAATTGTTGATGTTTTGTGCCCCTGCGAAAATCTGTATTGGTGAACCTGGAACTTTTAAACGACCACTTAAACCAACATTTACAGTTCCATTTGCTTGAAGCGAAATGGGTAATTGTACACAGTATTTCTCAGTTTCAATTCGCGCAGCAATACTATGAATTGCTTTATAATACACTTTTGAAGGATCATTTTTAGATTTCAAAGGAGTTGTTGAAGCATAACTCACATAAATATTACGAATTAAGTTGTAATCAAATTGAAGATTTAACGCCGTTGGCAAATTCATTCTAAATTTATCTTCTTGGTCATTAGAAGCTGTTCCTGCAGTAGCTAATGAATCGTAATTTTTTAGAAGTGAGAAATTATTAAAATTAATCCCACCAACTCCAAATTGATAGAAATCTATTGCGTTGATTGAATCATTAGAGTTGAAATTAAATGAGTTTGGATCTTTAGAGAATTTAACACGGCCAATATCGGTTAAAGAAGCTCCAGCTTTCCATTTGTATTTTGGAGTATTGTATTTTTCAATATTTTTTTGACCATCCATGTCATAGAAATAGTCTTTGTGATTGGGACGGTATTCATAAACAGCTCCTAAATCAAGTCCAAATCCCGGTTGACGAGAAGAGAATTGATTTTTCTTTTCAGCTCGACCGTATTCAAAGTTGGTATTTGAAAAGTCAATTTGATCTCCACTTTGTTGCGTGAACATTAGATTTCCTGTTTCTGCTCTTAAAAAAGTAGCATCGAGTCCATTAATTATTTTCACCCCGATTCCAGCTTTTAACATACGTTCACCAGTATTGAAAATTACTCGCGCATAATTAAAACGGTGTTCGTTGTAAATAAATTGACTTAAATTATAATTTGAAAATGGAATCAAAGTATTCAATGGTTTCGTTGAATCAAAATTATTATGGTCAGCAAAGGTGAACTCATTTGGTAAACCAGTTACATTAGAAAACAAGCGAATTCTAAAGGAATATCCAACAGCGTTTTTGTGATTTATTTCATATTGAAGACCAAGTACATCAATTGAATTGTTGCGTGCTTCGTATCCACCTCTATTGTGATCGCGGTATCTTTTTTCTTCATTTCCGATTCCAATACTTAAAGCATTCGAATTAATTCCTCTAAAATTTGAAGTTGTAAAAGATTGAAAAGAAGTTGTTACAGAAAATTTATTTACAGAGTTTACCAAAGAAGCTGGTTGATTATACGATCCAACATAACCAATGTAATTGTCATTGGAAGCGGAATTGTAAAGTGATTGAGATTGTCCAATAAATGGTAAAAGACAAATTAAAAAGTAGTAGATTTTATTCATGTAAAAATGATTTTTTATTTCATACGCAAGATAAAAGAAAAAGTTTAATATTCAATTTTAAAACGGCAGTAATAATTTGAAACATATTCAACCTGATTAATAGTAAAATAACCATCACAAACTGAAATGTCAAAAGAGTTTGAATTTATTCGGTTAACACTTATTTTAGAAATATTATCCAGCGGTCTCCATACTCCTAAGTAAAACACTTCAGCATTGTAAGTAGTAGCAGAATAATATCCTGTTTTAGGTTTTTTATCGAATGAAATTCTTAAAGGATAACTTCCATTTGCAACTACAGTCCAATTTTCATCTGTTGTTATTGAAGTAAAATAATGATTTATTGATGGAGAAGATGTGACATCAAACTTATAATTGTTTTGAATATCGTGACACATACCCATACTAAAATAAACTGAATCAATTTTTATGATTTCATCACTATAATTAATAGTGAAATCATTTTTGGCAAATATTTTAAAATAGTATTTGGTTCCCTCATCAAAATTTTCAAATGATGCGTTTAAACTTTTGTTGAAAAAGATGTTTCCATTTTTAATATCAGATTGACTTATGTAATCAGGGCCAAAATTCAAAAATTTAAAATTCGTGAAATTACTATCTGTTGAATAAATAATTCCTGATTCAAGAATATGACTTCTCTTTAGATTTGTAGTAAGAGTAAAATTAAAAGACAAATCACCATTTGAATTTCTACTATAATCTTTTAGAAAAATTATAGGTTTATATTTATCATGATCTTTAAGTCTGTCATTACAAGAACTAAAAAAAATCAGAATTATTAGATAAAAGAATATTTTTTTAAGATTTTTCATTGAACTTTATTTTAACGCCTAAATTGATTTGATTTCCATGTAAAATGATAGGTCTTGAATTGTCTATTTCAAACCAAATTACTTTTGAATATCTAATAAAAGGTGTAATAGTTTTAGAATATTCATAAGCCAAAGTTAGATTAGGTGATATACCACCAAAATAACTTTTTGTTTTTTCACTATAATTAACTGATGGGAAATAAAATAAATCTTGTTTAACTGTATTAAAACCTGCTAAAATATCAATTCCAAAAAAAGGCTTTAACTTGAATTTTTTAATGACAGTAAATTCAAAGCCACAGTTTATACTAAAAGTTTTTTGTTTTCTATTAATTAAAAAACCCAATTCACTGTAGTTCACATCAAATAATGGAATAGAATCAATTCTTGGATTAAAAGAAAATAAATTTAATTTCAAGTTTCCATTAACCATTTCGTTCTTTGAACTTAATGAATATCCTAATTCAATTGAATGGCCAATTTTATTATAATAGCCTAAAATACCTTGATGTCTCATTTGACTGTATGAAATATTTAATTGAGAATTAAGTAAAAAAGGGGATAATACAAAAAGAAGTTTTAAAATTAGGGGCTTAAAAATCATGATTATAGAATTATTTTTTTCGCGCAGAGTAAATTAATAATGTTGCCTGAATTACTAAATGGATTCCAAAAAGAATCATGAAATAAATTGCAAATTGCTTGAAATCTTTTAATGTGTAGCGAACAATTAATAAGGTGAAAAGCGCTACAATCATTTGAATGGAAGTTCCAATCATAAATCGTTGAACACGACTTTCAGGATTATTTTGTTTACCAATGAACTGAATCAAATTCACTAAGAAAAAAAGTGTTGTTACAGAAATTATAGCAATAAAGGCAGTTTTACTTAAACCTGAGTTTATAAAATAAGTAATTAAGGTATAAATTCCTGAAATTAAAAGTGTGATTACACTAGCTGTTTTCCAATTAATCATTGTCAAAAGTATCTTCTATTTTGTCAAAAATACCGGATTCTTCTGTCTTTTTGATTGATTTTTTATCTTTTTCTTCCAATTCTTGTTCTTTTGAGATAGAAATCACTTCTTTAATAACTAAATAAAGTCCGCCAAAAACACCAATTAGTGAAAAAATCAGGGTGTACATTTTTCCGTTTGGATTGTATTTGGAATCTAGAAACCATCCCAACCAACAAAATAATCCGATAACTGCACCCATTTGAATGCCAACAGAACTGAATCTTAAGTAAGAATTTAGTTTTTTATTTCCTTTATCGATTCCCACGACCTAGTAGTTTTCGTCGTAGAACAACTCATAGTCTGAAAGATTGAATTTTTCAAACAATACTTTCATGTTTGTTTCAGAAATAACAATGATTTTGAATTTACTCATATCAACCAAATGTTTCTTAGTTGATTTATACGATGAAATGTATTTTTGAGCAATTTCTGGATTTGGCAGTTCTTTTATGGTAAGAACATTTTTCATTTCTTTTCCATAAGCTTTAGAATTCGTAACTAATTTATATTTACCAAAAAACTCCTTATTGAAATCAATTACACGCGTTTTTGCAATTGTAAGATTCACTTTTTCATCTAAAAACACAAGAGCATACATTGGTTCCGTTTCACTGTAAGTAAATGGACTTTTCTTTGTGAAATCAATCGCTTCATTTTTAGAATAACCAGTCAAAATGATTCGACGCATTTCTAACGCTCGTTTCCCTTCTGGAGAGTCGGGATATTCTGCGATTAATGTATCTAAATAAGGAACTAAACTCTTTTTATCTTCTGTTAACTTTGCTTGAGACATTGTACGTAAAAGCATGTATTTTGAACGGAATGCATTTTGTTTTTCGTTTTGAATAACATCAGACGCCTTTGCAATTACAACACCATACAATCCTCGTTCAAAACGATCCAAATAAGACATGTATTCGTCCTGATTGATTTTTTCACGTTCTTTTTTCTTCACAAAATACTCAGGATCACGAATGAAACCAGCATAATCTGAAGTCGGATAATACAATAAAATAAAGTCACTTTTTTCTTTCGCTAAAGGAGAACCCATTTCAGCCATACGGTATTGTTCGAAAGCAGCCATAACTTTGAATTTACTTTCAAACGGTTGACCTAAAATTTTCTCGAATTGATCGTTTGCTAATTTTTGTTCGTTTAATTGATCTAAGTATATTTTTCCTGCATCAAAATAAGATGACATCATTCTTTCGCGGGAAGCTTGAATTGCAGAATCACCTTTTGGAAGTCTTAAAAGTAAGGATTCAGCAGTTAATGAATCAACAGATATTTCTTCTGGTTTAGTCTTATTTTCAGTTGTGTCAATAATAGATGCGGTTTCACTGAAAACAATTTTATCGGTTCTTCGCCAATTGTCTTCATTTGTTCGTTGTCCCCACAATTTTTTAAACTCTTCGTAACCTTCTTGTTTGGCTTTGGCATTGTTCCAATAAAACTTTGAACCTGAAGCATTATTATTTTGTTGACTTGCTTTTGCTTGTTGTTATTGTAACAAAGCTAAACGTTCAGCATCACGTTTTTTCTGTTCTTTTTCCTTTTCTTTAATTGTTTTAACCACATTTTCAAGAAAGGCAGTTTGTTCTCCTTCAGAAAGTGCAGCAATTCTCAAAACAGAATCTTCATATTGGGCTGTTTCAATTGAAACAACTAATTTTTCAAGATTTTCAGCTTTATTTTTTACGCCTTTGTAGTTCGGATAAGTTTCAGGAATCACTTTTCCGCAGCTATCGTAATATTTTTGAGCTGAGACATAATTTTTTTCTTTGAAAGAAAGGTCGCCTAAATGTTCGTATGCCATTCCTTTTTGACGCACATTGCTTAAAGAGAATAAGGCTGATTGAGTAAATTGACTTTTAGCTTCAGTCATATCACCTTCATTTTCAGCAATTAAACCTAAAGTATAGTGGATTTGATCACGAAATTCAGCATTTTTAGGGTCTTTCGCCATTTTTGCCAATTCACTTTTAGTTTTTGCACCACCATCATTCAAAGCACGTTTCATTCGTGCATGAAATGCCATTTCAAAAGAAGCGTTTCCTTTCAAACATTTGTTGTAATGAATTAAGGCATTTCCACGGTCACCTTTACGTTCATATAATTGACCAAGAATAAAATGGATACGTGCTTTTTCCTTCGATTTTTTGCAATATTCAAGCGCTTGATTTAATGCTTCGATTTCTTCATCGGGCATTTTCTTGTGCTCGAAATACATCGCTTTTGTCAAGTAAAGATCGTAATTTAATTTTTTAGGATAAGCTGCAGGTTCTTTATCGTCTTTGTTTTTTGACTTTTTCTTTCCTTTAGGTTTTTTCGATTTTTTTGTATCTTCAGCTTCCGCTTTAGCAGTTTCAAGAGCTGTAATACAAAAAAGTGCATCGTTTAACTTTCCTTGTTCTAGGTAAGTTCTTGCCATCCACATTTGTGCAATGTGAGAGGATTTATCATCTGCAAAAAACTTGCGAGCATAATCAAAATTCTTAATTGCTATATCGTAATCTCTTCGAATGTAATTTGCTTTTCCAATTGTAATCCAGTTTTCATCGATCCATTCATTGTGTTCCTCACGCTTGTTCGATGGATTTTCCATTGATGGCATCGCGTGACGTGAAATCACTTTTGCACACTTTGAAATTGCGGTGTCAATTGGTGTGTACATATTTTTCACTTCTTCCTCATTCGGAAGTGGAGTGATGGGTAGAATTTCGTAATAATTTTCCTTTAGATTCTCGCGGTATGTTTTCATACTTTGATTTAGGAGATCGTTTGCATTGAAATAACCATTATAATGTGCGGTCATTCCGTGGTAATTTCTACTTAGGAAAGTATTCTTTTCTGTAGAACAAGCCAATAACAATCCTGCAAGTGAGAATGCAAGAAGAAAAAATGAAGTATATCTGTATTTTATTTGGTTCACGAAGTATATAACTAGGAATCAACAAATATATTGTTTTTTATGAAATTCTTTTGAGGATTTTTTTAATTGAGTTTAGATTTTGGATGGAAAAGTCAAAATATTAGGGATTAAAAGTTGTGTTTTGAGAAGATAAATTGAAGATTTATAATTCTAATTGGTTTATAGGATAGATATCAAATTTGCAAAGGCATTATTTTTTTGAGTTCTGCCTTTTCCCCGAAGAGTTTCGGGTATTTCCCAGAACTGCCTAAAATGATACGTTGTAGGATAAGTGTCCACATTGCAATTCTGGAAAATTGATAATTTGGAGTTCTGTATCGTCCTAAAAAAAGTTTACACTTTTTGATTTAAGTTTTATTATAAGTTTACATTTCAAATTTAATTTTTTTTTAATTAAATTTTTAACAACTAAATTATCAACTGCCCGTCCGGCGAGGACATGAATAATTACGGTTTTTTATTTTTAGTCCTGATTTTCGTTTACACTTTCTTTTTTCTTGAAGTAATTTTTCCACTTTTGTTCTCCTTTGTTTTGTTCTCCAGTATGAACTTTTTGAGGGCTTAAATATCCAATACTCATGTGTGGTCTTTGTTCATTGTAAAGTGATATAACAGTGTCCAATAACTCTTTAGCAGCTTCAAAAGAATAGACTTTATAACATTCCAAATATTCATCTTTGATGATTCTGTTCACTCTTTCAGCAACTGCATTATCTAGTGGGTCACCAGTTTCTGTCATACTAATTTTTACATTGTAGTCCTGTAATAAATTGACATATTTGAAACTACAATATTGACTTCCTCTATCAGAATGATGAATCAGATTTTGAACTTTCGTGTTCTCAAGGAAAGCCATTTCTAATGCATTTAAACTTTCAATCGCCTCCATCGTTTCAGCTAAGTTATAGCCAACAATCTTATGACTGTAGGCATCTGTAATTAATGATATATACAGTAATCCATATTCTGTTTTCCAATAAGTTATATCGCTCACCCAGAGTTGATTGGGGGCAGTTGGAATGAAATCTTTGATTAAATTCGGATGTTTTTTCAACCAGTGATTGGACTGTGTCGTTGTTATTCTTCGACGCCTTATTCGGATCAAAAGGTGATGTAATGAAAGTAAATCAAACAAAGCATCACGTCCCATTTTTATTTGATGCTCTAACATGAAACTTTCTAACATAACATATAACTTACGTGTTCCAATTCTTGGATGATTTTTTCGAATTGTAATCACTTCTTTCAAAACCAATTCCTGTTCAATTCCGACAAATTCTTCTCGATAAAAACTTTGATAATATGCCTGACGAGTAACACCAAACAACCAGCATAACTTGCTTAATCCTACTTTAGGTTGACGCTTTTTCATCGTAAAGATTGTTTGGTATTGGACTTTTTTCTGATGTTGATTTTTAATTCTTTTTCAGCAATTTCAATCATCGTTTCATAGGCAGTAGCTCGAAGCTCAGAGTTAATCAATGCTTTTTCTAACTCTTTGATTTTTGCTTGCATTTGTAGAACTTCCAAAGAGGAATTCTTTTTTGTTTTGGCCATGGAATCAGAATTAAACGACTCAAGTATACTCTTTTTTTTAGGAATATTCATTCCTAATTGACGCATCCAAACAAGTAAGTTTCCCTTTTCGTCTGGCAAACCAGTGTACTTTTCCCAGATTTCACGTTTAGATCTTCCACTTTGAAGCCATTCATCTATAATTTGTTTTCGTTCAAAAGAATCAAATTCTGATGGCTTTTTAAATCCTAAAATAGCTTTTCTTTTTTCCATTTTTTACACTTTTTTAAATTATTAAAATGTGTAAATCTATTTTAGGACAATACAATTCTCCAGTTCTGCCTTTTCCCCGAACACCTTCAGGTATTTCCCCGAAATGCAGAACAGCCAAACTGAAAAAAACTAAACTTTTCAATAGCTTTATTCATGAAAAAGCAAACTATTCAATTTGAATTTAAGCTTTTAACAATTGATAATTAAGAATTAATCATTGTATGATAAGTGTCCACTTTGCAAAAATGTAAAACAGAGTATACAAAACAATTGAAATCTTTGTAAACTAAAGTTTATTAACCACGGGGACCCTAAGGCGCAAAGGAACTATCACTGAAGAATTATTAAAAATCACTCAAATATAACATTATGGCAATTAGGCCTTTTTACCTAATCGTAGGTAATTTCCCCTAAATGCAAAAAATGACTTTGTCGGATAAGTGTCCACTTTGCAAAAATGCAATTCTGCCTTTTACCCGAACACCTTCTTGTATTTCCCCGAAATGCAGAACTGCCTAATTGAAAAACCTAAACTATTCAATAGCTTAATTAGGGTCTGCTGAAAAAGTATAACTCTTTGATTTTATTGAGTTAACAGTTAATTTTGCAGGATCAAGTGCAAGGAAAAATGAAAAAAGCATCAAAAAACCGTGCATCTCGTCCAAAATATGTGAGTACTAATCAGC
>JBKDZA010000366.1:0-13380 GCA_046308455.1 Fluviicola sp. | reverse complement strand
ATTTGGCTGAGCTAGTACAGTATTGCCTAAAAGTTATCTTCTCAAAAATTTTAAACTTTCGACAAAAAATATTTTTTAGCTACAAATTTTCAAATCTAAGTCAAATTTGAGTCTGACTTTTTCAGCAGACCCTACTTACAGATGGATTTGGAGATCAATTTGGTGGACCGAAAAACAAAAAATTCAAAGATTCTAACTTAAAAAAATTACTACTTGAAAATCAATCCAAGTCATTAATTGAAAATTGTGAGATTCTTGAAAAAACTTTCTTTGATTGGAAAAAAGACGAAGCTCAAATCGATGATGTGTGTATCCTTTTAATTGAAATTTAATCCAAACGAAAGTTTCTATTTGCTTTAATTTCAGCAATTCTTTTTTTGGATTTCAATCTTTTTTCAATGACAGAACGTGGTGTTTTAGTTGGAATACGTGGTGCATCTTCTTGAAAACAAGCCGCGATTAACAATTCAAATTTCTCTTTTACTTTTCTTCTATTTCCAATTTGACTACGCTCAGTTTGACACGATAAAACCAAAACACCTTCTTTATTGATTCTGTTTGCCAGCTTCAATCGGATTTTATCTTTTTCCTCATCAGATAAAGTGGATGTTGAAATAGTGAAATACAATTCTACTTTTGATTCAACTTTATTGACATTTTGACCTCCTTTTCCACCTGAACGAGCAGTTTGAAAAGTTACTGAATCATATAAGTGTGTTAAATTCATATTAAAACTTAACTACTAATTTTAAATTGAAACGTCTTTGAGTCAAGTAATTAGGGACAGAATAATATTTCCCTGAAACATCTTGAATCCATTGTTTGGACAAGACATTGTTGATTCCTAGTAAATTAAACACTTCCAATGATAAAGAAAGGCTTTCCATTTTTTTGAAAAGACTTTTTCTTGTTTCAATAGGTTTTTTCATTAGAACATCGTAAGTCATTCCGAAGTCAACTCTGAAATAAGACTTAATTGTCAAAGTATCTTTGTATCTGCTTCTATCTGGTGGACCGTAAGGCAAACGTGAACCATACGTAATCCCAACTTGTGCAGATAATTGAGGTAAACCAGGGAAATGATCTTGGAATAAAACACCCACATTCAACAATTGGTCGGTTGGTCTACGAATAAAACCAGGTTCAACTCTTACTGAATCTGAAATTTCTTGATCTTCACTGATTCCGAAAACAATCTTTTCACCTGCTGCATTGTAATAATCGTAATAAAAATCGTCCTTGATATCTTCTTTTGTTGAAAGAATTCCGACTTTGAAGAAAGACATTAAACCTGGAATAAATTCACCATTTAAAGTTGCATCAAATCCTGTTGCATAACCTTTCGCCATGTTTTCAGCATAGTATCTTGTACGCACATTGTCGACTTCGTATGGATTAATATCCCACAAATATTTGTAATACAATTCAGTTGTTAACTTGAAAGGCTTTGCTCTGTGCCACATGTAAAATGTGAAATCGTTTCCTAGTACTACATGAAATGATTTTTGAGCTCTAACTGCTGGGTTGATTCCACCTTCAAACGTTCTGAATTCACGGTAAAAAGGCGGTTGGTAATACAATCCTGAAGAAAATCGGAACTTAACTAAGCGACGAATGAATTTCCCTTCGTGGTACACATAAGCTGCTGGAGTAAAAGTTATACTAGTTCGAGGAGTGAGCATAAATTCATTGTTATACAAAGTATAAATCGCACGTAAACCGTAATCTAATTCGAATGTTGAAGTTGTATTTTCAATTGTATCAGACTTTGTTAATTCACGTTGAACATTCAAGGAATCTTTATAAGTAAACACCTTAGAAACAATTTTATTCGAAATTGCTTTTTTCCACAACCAACGTTCATGCACAAAAGCATAGGATTTTTGATTTTCAAGATTTAAATTCCCTTTAATTGTTTCAAATAATTCGATTGTGTTTGGGTTATTATTTGGAACAGAATAACCAGCTGAATCAAGCATTCTCCATTCGCTTAATTGATCTTGGAATTGATGAATTTCAAAACCTGCTCCAAATTTCAATTGGTGTTTATTGTTCTCATTTTTCGTTACAAAATCACGTGTAGATTGATTGTAAATGCTGTAAATATTTGCTGTTAGAACATTTCGTGCGTGATTTAAAAAAGTACCAACTCCTAAAACAGCGATAGAATCTCCGAATTCTTCTTTGGAAGGGTCTGTTTCCAATTCATTGATGAAATATTGACCTTGAATATCAAAGCTTTCCTTTTCATTAGTTCGGAAATAGGTTAAAAAAGTATTTGATGTAAACCTTCTTTTTTCTTTTAGATTGTCAAAATTAAAAGATGTTCCAACAGTTGAAGTGATAAAATTGGTTTTTTCTTGACCATCGAAATAAATATTGAAAGCGAAGGCTTCGTTTGCAGTTCCAAAGTCGGTTTTCTGTGTTTCTGGAGCGAATTGATAGGTGTTTGAAGCTAAATGTGCAATGGTTTGCCATTTCCATTTTTCAGTCATATCGTAAGTCGTTACGAGCTGCACATCCCAAAAGACGGGATTGTAATTTCCTTTCGTAGGCAATGAGTTCAATAAATATCCATTTGCGCGGTATCTTGCTCCAAATAAATAACGTAGACGTTCATGTTTTCCAACTTTATCTTCGATATGCGCTTCAACACCTAAAAGTGATGCCATTGCAGAAGCTCTCAAAGAATCTGGATTTTTGTAGTAAATATCAAGAACAGAACTCAATTTATCGCCGTATATTGTACGAAATCCACCAGAAGAAAAATAGATATCTTCTACTAGTGAAGTATTAACAAAACTCAGACCTTCTTGTTGACCAGCACGTGTTAAAAATGGACGATTGATCAAGAAACCATTCACGTACACTAAGTTTTCGTCGTAGTTTCCTCCGCGAACGTTGTAGTTGGCTGTCAATTCGTTGTTTGAGTTTACACCAGCTTGAGTAAGTACTAGAAAGCGTTCAAAATTGAGAATTGGAAGCGTTCGTAAATTAACATGTGGGATTGGAGAAACACCTTCGATGTCACCTCCTTTTGTTTTGATGACCACATCACCAATTTCAGTAATTTCCAATTTTATAGGATCAACTTCAAAGCTAGCTTGATTGGGAATTGTTATAGTTTTTTCTGTTCGATCTTCTCCGTAAATAATGGTAAAAATCCATTTACCTGACGCTAAACTGAGTGAATATGCACCATTTTTGTCCGTTGTAGTTTCAAATTCGTTGTCCGTTAAAGTTCTATTTACTTTAACAGCAAAAACAGTTGCTGTTTGAATTGCTTGTTTTTTCTTATCGATTACAGTACCTGTAACAATTACTTGTGCAAAAGTTGAGGCGCTACAAAAGAGGAAAATAAATAAGAAAAACTGTTTAAACATGTTTTGAAAACGTAAAGAAGACAAATTTAGTATGAAAAAGCAGAAAATAGCTGGAAGTGTTTACTTTTTCGGGGATTTGTGGAAAAGTAGTTTTAATTATAAACTATGAATTATTAAACAATGGAAAAATTGAAAATAGAAAAAACTAATAATTAATCTTTTTAGGAATCAAAGTTCAATTGCATTCCTATTTTCAAATTCTTTGCGGTATTCTTTAGCTTTAAAATACATTGTCCCCTTCTTTGTGTCTAAATTCATTTCTTTTAGTATCAATTGCAGTAAATTTACTGTGTTGTAATTAATTTGAGACTGATTTCTTAAAGAAAAATCAAGACATGAATGATCAATAATTAAAATAGTGTATTTACAAGAAGAATAAATCAAAACTTTATTGAAATTGTCAATTGATTTAATATTGATCCAACAATTTTCATTTATCTTATTATTAAGATAAAACTGAGCTCCTCTACCTTGAATCATACTTCTATTAAGTAATTGATTCATTTTTAAAAAAGTAGATTTTTTGAAAAAAAGTTTATTGTCAACTGTTTTTTTAACATTGTATAAAACTCTTGGTTTAAATGACATTCCATTATTTCGTAATGATTTAAACAAGTTCAACTCAGCGTAAACATCTGTTGTAACTGATGACCATAAATTATAATTTGATTTTAGAGTATAATCGTTTACTCGCGATTTTAATTTCTTATTACATACCAAAATTTCAATCCAATTTAAATAAGAATATGGTGGATGACAAATTGAAGCTCCATTACTTCCATAATTAAAATAATGTTCTAATGTTTTATTTGGGCAAATTCTAGTAATCCCCTTGTTTTTTCTAACTTCCAATAATTCACTAAAACAATTATCATGTAAATTTTTTCCATTCTCGAATGCGGCTAATGTCCCAACTAGTTTTGAGTTTCTAATCTCTATGTCTTTAAAGTTCTTATTTATTCTTCCATTTACACTAAAATGTTCCACTTCTTTTGTTTTGTTATTTATGACATATAATAGACAACTTGATAGAGAACCTACGCTTTTAATACTGTCTATTAAATTTTTATCATCAATAAAACGTTTACAATACACTTCATAAATACTATCTCTATAGATTTTCATCGATTTATTGAAAGCTAGTAACCAATTTTGATTCAAAGTTGTTTTTGTTTGAAACTTCTTTGCTTGAAAATCAGAAGAAATTTCTTCGTAATTTTCTTCTTCTATCACAAATGCCAGTTGATTTGTATCATAGATCTGTTTACCATTTGTGTAATAGTAAAAACCTTTTGGATTTTCATATTTTCCTTGACAAGTCGAAAGAAAAAATGTTATTATCGAACCCCAAAAAAGGAATATGAATTTAACTTTCATTTATCTTTTCTTTGTGTGAACGCCATCTTCGTCTCGAAAATCACCTTCCCATTTACGTTCTGAAGTTCCTTTTGAGCGTTCAATTTTCCAGTTATTTTTAGCAGCTAATTTCAATAAACGCTTTCTTAATTTACGTGGATAAAATACTTTTCGAATCAATTGTTTCTTTCTGAATTCTTTGACAAGTCCCATTTTACTTAATACATCGTATCCTGCTGCTCCACAACGCATCCCGAAAAAGGCATAATCATAGGGAGTTTTCTCCATGTAGGCTTGTGACAAGCTGTCGAAATACATTTTTTGTTGTTCAGTGATTGGAATTGTAATGATTAACTTTTTGACATCTTCATTTGGTGTACCTAAAATTTGATAGAATTGTTTGAAAGTGTGGATAGTAAACAAACTGTTTCGGTTTTTGTCTTTTGCAAAAACATGTACACCACCAGCAGGAAGAAAATTAAGAATGTGGTTGGAATCCACTTCTACTCCAACATGTCCGCCAAGAACACCTCCAAAATCTTTTCGTTGAGTTGCTTTTGCTACTTTCGTTGGACGTGAACCGTATAAGAAATGTACGCGAATGGTATGTTGCTTTTGAGAAAAGGCAGATAAAACGAAATAAAATTGAGCAAAAAGAAACAGAATTAGTTTAAACTTCGAGGATTTCATTTTTTCTAATTTAGATATCAATTATAGTGAATTATTGAATACGAAGATTATTTTATTAAAATTGAATTGAGTCATTTGTTTGCAGAAATGATAGGTTTCCCACGTGTACTTCACATAAAATTAAAAGAATTTATGTGAAGTAATTTAGCTAAACTACGATAGTTATCGGTAAAAGGCGATAGGCTTCCCAATTTAGCTAAACTACGATAAGTATCGGTAAAATACGATAGGTTTCCCAATCCAGCTTTATTACCTTACGTAACGGGAAAAGGCGTGACGTTTCCCAATCCAGCTGAATTACCTCACGTAACGGGAAAAGGCGTGACGTTTCCCAATCCAGCTGAATTACCTAAAGCACCAGTAAAAACTGACATCACACTATCAAACTCGATTAAAAAACATCAAACAGCTAAGACAATTAACCTCTCCTCAAACGGATCTAATACAGCATAAATTTTTTCAAACAATTCAGAATAATTTCCTGAAGGAACAAAATGTAGAAAATGGAAATAACGTTCTTGTAAAGTTCGTTCAGGTAAAAAACGTTCAGAAACAAACTCAATGTTTTTCAATTGTTGTTCGTACTTCACTTTCACTTGTTTTAAAGTTCGTTGTTCTATTGTTTCGAGTTGTTTTTGCATGCGTGTCATTTCTGCTGACAACCAAGATTCAAGACCTTGATCGACAGAAAGTACAGACGTTTTGATTACCTCTTGAAAATCAATGAACTTCGAATTCGCTGTTGAAAAATCAACATTTTCCTCCGCATTTTCGGCTAAAAATCTTTTCTTCAATTCAATTGGATCTTCAAAGTAAGTTGAATACTCAAAAGGAAGAGCAGAAATTCGTTTTTGCATCGCAGAATCAATTAAATGCAAACTTACACGTTGCTGAATTAAGGGAAAAACAACATTCATTGCTTCAAAAACACCTTTTAGTTGAATCCAATAGGCCATTTCACCCCCTCCACCAACATAGCATAGATTTGGAAGAATCATTTCTTGATAAACTGGACGCAAAATCACATTTGGTGAAAAGATTTCTGGCTCTTGTTCAACTAATTGCAACATTTTATCCTGTGAAAATGATTCTGATCCAATTTTAAAATCAATTCCGACTTTTTCAATTCGCGTTCGTTTTCCTTCGCTTAAGTAAAATAAATTCACTTCACGTGCTTGAGCTTGAGGAGATAAACTTGCTTGAATCAAGCGCTTATTTGTTTGTTCGACAGCTTTAAAACTTGGCGATTCGAGCAATTCTTTTTTTATAACAGCAGAAAAAAGTTGTTTCAAGCGTTTGTCATCTGGATTTAAAACTAAAACTCCGAATTGAGCAAAAAGTTTGGAAACGAGAACTTGAAGATATGAACCGTAATTCTGGTCATTTGGCGATTCCAATAAATCATTAATTTCAGCCTCTTTTCCTGCGAATAAATCAGAAAAAACGCTAAAAACTTCTTTAAAATCATTCAAATTAAATCGACCTACTGCCCCACTTTGTTCAGAATTCCAGGTAATTTTCTTACCAAAAAGCTGTGTCGATTTCACCTCATCAAAATCATGGTCTTCTGAAGCCAACCAAAAGATAGGAACGATTTTATTTTCGCTATTCTTTTCATTAAAATCTTTAGCAAGTTTTGCTACATGAAGGATTTTGTAAACAAAGAATAAAGGACTTGCAAATAAGCTTAATTGATGTCCCGTTGTGACTGTGTAAGTTGTATTTACAGCTAATAATTCAAGATTTTCTTTTTGTTGAGATGAAGCAATTGAAGCTAATTGTTCGTTCAGCACTTGTACTAAAACAGTTCTAGTAGAGTCTGAATAATTTTGTTTTTTTAGTTGAATTTGATGATTTAGATCTTCCAGCTTAGTAAATGAAGCTTGTAAAAAATCGCTGTACAATTCTTGTTTGTGAAAATTCGCTGAGAACTCAGAAAATGCTTTGATTTCCGAACGATTGATGTATTCTTTTGAAGAAGTCTGATTCATAAATCAAATTTACGAACAAATTAAATGCGACGCCATTTTTTTACATTTTTGGCAAATTTTGAATTCGGCCTTTTCCCCGAACCCTTTCGGGTATTTCCCCGAATTGCCAATCTGCAAAACTCCAAAATTCCAATTTGGCCTTTTTACCTAATCGTAGGTAATTTTACCTAATTGCAAAAAAACTATCTCTCTTTGTAATCGTATGATTAATTATCTTTTTTAAAAATCACTCTTACAATTTTCAATTGATAATTTACACTTGTTTAATAATTGATAGTTCCGTAATTAATAATTTATATTAGGCCTTTTTACCTAATCGTAGGTAATTTTACCTAATTGCAAAACTGCCTAATTCAACCAATTATTGAAATTTGTGAAATAAAAAACTCTCAACATACAATTGAACCCCGCGCGGGTGTAGGCGGAAAGCCCACAGTTTCTTTTTCTAGTTTTCCTCGGAACAAAACAGCGACCTTGGAAGCTCGTTTTGTTCCGACAAGGGGAATGTCCCCTACAAGGGGATTAATCCCCTTGAGAGGATACATCCCCTTGTAGAAAAACAGAAAAAGAAACGAGGACTTGTAGACGAAGACCGATTACGCGCCAAAAAAGTAAACTTCTCTAAAGAAAAATGTATTTTTGCAAAAAAAATAAAATGGAAGCAATAATTAAAACCGCAAAAGGTGACATGAAAGTAAGTTTCTTTCAAGAAGATGCGCCGAATACTGTAGCTAATTTCGTTAAACTAGCAAAAGAAGGATATTACGACGGATTGACATTTCACCGTGTTTTACCTGATTTCGTGATTCAAGGTGGATGTCCAAATTCACGTGAAGGAGCAACTGGAATGCCTGGTACTGGTGGACCTGGATACAAAATCGATTGTGAATTGAACGGTGGAAATCAGCACCACGATAAAGGAGTTTTATCAATGGCACACGCTGGACGTAACACTGGTGGATCTCAATTCTTTATTTGTCACAGCCGAAACAATACAGCTCACTTAGATCGTAACCATACGTGTTTCGGAAAAGTGATTGAAGGTTTAGATGTAATCGATGAAATTCGTCAGGGTGACCGCATCGAAAGCATTACAGTAATCGAAGCTTAATAATTTGAACCCTGGCAAACGTCAGGGTTTTTTATTGTTGAAAAATGGATTTTAAACTACATGAAATTAATTCACTAAGAATTGCTGAACTATTGAACGACGAGCAACTAATTCATTCTATCGAGGATGGATTTGATTTAGTAGGAACTTTTTACTTTGAAGGAGTTGATTGTATCATATTGAAAGACATTCATTTGAATCCAGATTTTTTTGACTTGAAAACTGGTTTTGCTGGAGAAATCCTTCAAAAATTTTCAACTTATGGATTAAAACTAGCAATTATTGGAAACTTTCAACGTTATAAAAGTGAAAGTTTGAAAGCCTTTATCTTTGAAAGTAATCGAGGTGGAAGGGTTCAGTTTAGGAATAATCTAGATGAAGCCATTAAGAACTTATAAAACTGAACTTATAAAACTGAACTTATAGAACTATACTTATGAAAATCGACGAAAGCAACTTTGATTCATTTCCAATTCTTCACACAAATCGTTTGACTTTGCGTGAAATTCAACTTTCTGATGCCGAAGCAATATTTGGGATGCGTTCTAGTGGTCGTGTAAATCAATTTATTCCGCGACCAAATATGTTAGAAAAAGAATCTGCTATTGAATTGGTTGAACGAACAAATTTGGCTTTTCAGAACAAACAAGCAATTGGATGGGCTGGAATTCTTCGTAATGGCAATGAAATCGTAGGAACTTGTGGATTCAATCAGATTGATTACACGAATTTACGTGCAGAAATTGGTGGAGAACTATCTGTCGATTATTGGGGTAAAAATGTAGCTATCGAAGCAGTTTCAGCAATTATTGAATTTGGATTTAAGAAGTTGAATTTACACTCAATCGAAGCGAAAGTATCGCCTGAAAACCGTGGAGCAATCTTCCTAATGGAAAAGTTAGGTTTCGAAAAAGAAGCGCATTACGTTGATCGTATATATTTTGACGGAAAATTTTCGGATATGGCGGTTTATACCTTGATACGTGGGAATGAAGTTTTAGAGATTTAATGAAGGAATTCAATGAATAAATTAATTTTAATATTATTTCTATTAATTCTAAATATTACTTTCGGACAAACAATCCATTTGGAGTTTTCTGGAAAAGCTAATTCTGGAAAAGATTCTCCTTTGAAAAATGTATTAATTCATTTCATTCAAAAAAATGACACTCTTTGTGTTTTAAAAACGGATGAAAATGGAAATTATTCGTGTGAATTTGATGTGGAATCAAGAGATAGTATCTCGATTTACGCTTCAAAGTATGGGTATCAAGAGTCTAAAGACATACTTAATCTTAATGAGCTTTCAAGTTTCAATATTCAAGTATCACTCGATTTTTTTATGTTGAGTGTTTGTACTTTTCACAAAGATCCAAGTGTTTATTATCAAAAAAATAAAACAAAGAAAATAGATTATATAGATCTGGAACTTTTGAGAAATATTTTTGAAGAATATCCAACTGTATGTGTGAAATTTGGTCAAACAATCCATCCAGACGAATCAAAACGAATTGCAAAAAAGAGAATGAATAATTTTCGTAAATACCTGATTGAAAATAAGATTGATATTCGAAATACACAATTTGAAGAAACTTATTTTATTCTGGATGAAAAACAATTGGAAAAAGATCCTCGATCACGTATTCAAGGAATTATCGTTTCATTTGAAGGAAATTGAATATTCCATGAGCTGTACCCATTTAATTAATAACTTTATCTTGAAATTGTGTTTCAGCTAAATGGAAAACTATTACCTCTTTCTGTTCCTTGCTTTTATCTCTGAAATTATCGGAACTGTTTCGGGTTTTGGGTCGTCTATTCTTTTTGTTCCGATTGCTTCTTTGTACTTTGATTTCACAACCGTATTGGGAATTACAGCCGTGTTTCATGTCTTCAGTAACTTGTCGAAAATCGCGCTTTTCCGAAATGGAATCAATAAAGAAATTGTTCTGAAATTGGGGATTCCAGCAGTAATTTTTGTAACAATTGGAGCTTTGTTAACTTCCTACATCCCTGTTAAACAGATGGAATTGACGATGAATGTAATGCTGATTTTACTCGCTATTTACTTATTGATCAACTTCAATAAAAAACTCAAACAAACGAATCGAAACCTGTACATCGGAGGATCTGTTTCAGGATTTTTAGCAGGACTAGTTGGAACTGGAGGAGCAATTCGCGGAATTACGCTTACTGCATTTCAATTACAAAAAGATGTGTTTATTGCCACTTCAGCATTTATCGATTTGGGAGTGGATAGTAGCAGAGCTATTGTTTACATTTCAAGTGGATATTTTGATAAAAAATACCTCATTCTAATTCCTTTTTTGATTATAGTTAGTTTTTTAGGGAGTTATATTGGTAAAATCATTTTGAAATATACATCTGATAAATTGTTTCGTTATTTTGTTCTTCTTATTATCATTGGTACGTCAATATTCCAAACAATCACTTATTTTTACAAGACATGAGTTCTGAACTGTCAACATACATTCGACAATGCGTTTCTTTATCTGATAAGGAATTAGAGGAAATCATTCTTTTTTTTGAACTCGTAAAAATCCCAAAAAAAACACGTTTATTGCAAGCGGGTGAGGTATGTAAGTTTGAAGCATTTATTCTGAAAGGTTGTATCAAAACGTTCTTTATCAATCAAGAAGGACATGAAGTGATTTTAACTTTTGCAACTGAAAATTGGTGGATCAGTGATTTAGCTAGTTTCAATGACCAAAAACCAAGTAAAATGTACATCGAAACCTTGGAAGAATGTGAACTACTTCAAATCAACCATCAAAAAAAACAAGAACTATTAGAAAAGTTCCCTGCATTGGAAAAAATGTTTCGTTTACTAGTTCAACGCCATTTAAGTGCATCACAAGAACGCCTTTTTAGTACAATCGCTAAAACCGCTGATGAACGTTACGACGATTTCTTACAGCGCTTCCCTGCCCTACCCATGCGTATCCCTCAGCATTTAATTGCCGCATATTTAGGCATTAGTCCTGAATTTTTAAGTCGTCTACGAAAAAGAAAATTGAAAAAGTAATTTCTTGACCTAGGTCAATGTTTTGACCTTCATCACTTCCATATCTTTGCCATAACTTTAACAATTTGGGTTATGGATCGAAAAGAATTTATCAAAAAAGGATTTTTAGGAACAGCGATGTTAGCATCAACAGGAGCAATTGCTAATGTGTTGAAAAACAATATCGATGAGTTAAAAGAATTAGAAGTTGTTGGCTTCAATCATATACCAAATACAGATTCAAAAATTATGGAAAATACAGTTCTTCACAAAGCAGACACAAGAGGTGTCGCAAATCACGGTTGGTTGAATTCTCATCATACATTTAACTTTGCAAATTATCACAATCCAGAACGTATGCATTTTGGCGTATTGCGCGTTTTGAACGACGATATTGTTGACGAAGGAATGGGCTTTGGTACGCATCCACATGACAATATGGAAATCATCAGTATTCCACTCGAGGGTGACTTAGAACACAAAGATAGTATGGGGAATGTTGCTGTGATTAAAAATGGTGACATTCAAGTATTGAGTGCGGGAACAGGAATCACTCACAGTGAATACAACAAGAACACAGATAAAAAAGTGAAGTTTTTGCAAATTTGGGTATTCCCAAACAAACGAAACGTCACTCCACGTTACGATCAAATTACCTTAAAAGAAGAAGATCGCAAAAATAAATTACAACAAGTACTTTCTCCTAGCGAAAACGATGAAGGTGTTTGGATTCACCAAAATGCATGGTTTCATTTAGGGAAATTTGACAAAGATGTTACACTTGATTACCAACTCAAAGACCCGAAAAACGGAGTATATGCCTTTGTTTTAAATGGTGATTTCAAAATCAATGAGCAAGAATTGAATAGCCGAGATGGACTTGGAATCTGGGACATCAAGGAATTAAAACTTACTGCAAACACTGAAAATGCAGAAATCTTATTGATGGAAGTACCAATGAATATTTAATACACACACACAAATAAATACACACACACAAATAAATACACGCAAATAAAATGGAAAAGACAAATTGGACAGTCGACCCTACACATTCTGAAGTTGGGTTCAAGGTAAAACACATGATGTTTACAAACGTATCAGGAAAATTCAACGATTTCTCCGTAACTGTAGAAAATGAAAACGATGATTTTAGTACATCATCAATTGGGTTTACAACAGCTATCGCATCAATTGATACGAATAATTCAGATCGCGACAATCATTTAAAAAGTGCAGATTTCTTTGATGCTGAAACATATCCAACAATGAGTTTTCAGTCAAAAGCAATAGAAAAAATAGACGAAAACAACTTTAAAGTTATTGGTGATTTAACGATCCGTGACACAACAAAACCTGTTGAATTCGCATTAGAATACAGTGGTTTAATGAAAGACCCTTGGGGAAATGTAAAATCTGGATTATCAGTTGAAGGAAAAATTAACCGCAAAGAGTTTGGTTTAACTTGGAACGCTGCTTTGGAAACTGGTGGAGTTTTAGTTGGTGAAGACATCAAACTTTCTGCTGAAATTCAATTGGTTAAACAATAAATTCAATATGTAAATTGTAACTAGGAAATTCATATGAGTCTCCTTTTTTTAATTCTTAAAGTTCCGAAAATGATTGCATAAAAAAAGGCCACCTCTCGATCAGGAATGGTCGGAAGAAATTCCGGCCATTTTTTATGTTTTAAAAATCAGACTTGGATCGCCACCGCATTGAACAACAATTAAAGCAATGGTTAGATTTCTGATTTCCATATAAAATCGTCTTTTAGCTGTTTTGTATCCAATGTTATTTGCCTTTTTATATATTAAAATAAGC
>JBKDZA010000365.1:0-7710 GCA_046308455.1 Fluviicola sp. | reverse complement strand
TATCGTTTTAAATCACAATAATTCTATGAATTACGTTGAAACCGTTTCCTGGTTATTTGAGCAATTTCCTGCTTATCACAACTTAGGCGAAAAGGCTTACAATCCTGGTTTAAAAAACATCGATGAATTGTCTGCATTTTTTGGAAATCCACATCGTGATCTTCGTTTTGTTCATATTGCTGGAACCAATGGAAAAGGTTCTGTCAGTAATTTTACAGCTTCAATTCTTCAAGAATCGGGATTGAAAGTTGGTTTGTTTACTTCACCTCATCTATTTGACTTCACAGAACGCATTCGCATCAATGGAACACCAATCGAAAAACAATTCGTGATTGATTTCTGCGAACAAGTAAGAAAGCATACGTGGAACATTCAACCTTCATTTTTTGAGATCACTTGGGCAATGGCTTTGTTGTATTTCAAGGAACAGAACTGTGAATTGGTAGTTGCAGAAGTTGGATTAGGTGGACGTTTAGACGCTACAAACATCATCACACCTTTACTTTCAGTCATCACAAACATTGGATTGGATCACACGCATATTCTAGGTGATACACGAGCAAAAATAGCTTTTGAAAAAGGTGGAATCATTAAAAAGGGAATTCCCGTTTTATTAGGTGAAATTGATTCCGAGACTTTCCCGGTTTTTGAAGCACTCGCCATGGAAAAAGGAACCGAATTAATTCCTGCGATGGGAGAAAGTCACAATCAATTGGGATATCAGAAGCGAAATGTATATTTAGTTGAGGAAATCTGTAAGCAATTGAATTTACAAGGAATTCATATTTCACAGCAAAATACTAGTAATGGAATTGAAAACGTTGGGAAAAACACTCATTTTTGGGGACGGTTATCTATAGTTGCAAGTGAGCCATCTACGATTGTTGATTGTGCGCACAACGTGGAAGGTATTTCAGAATTAATGAAGAGTATCCCTGAGACAAAAGGTCGCTTTCATTTTATTTACGGAACAAGTTCAGATAAAGATCTAACAACTATTTTACACTTATTTCCGCTTGATGCGAATTATTACATTACTGAATTTTCAAGTGAAAGAAGTGCAAAATTGCCTTATTTGAAAGAGAAATTTGAAAATCGCTTTAAAAATATTGCTTTTTTCGAGAATCCACTTGAGGCGTATAAATCAGCGCAACAAGTTGTGAATAAAGAGGATACCCTTGTGATTTTTGGTTCGTTCTTTTTGGTTCATGATTTTTCTTCACTTTTTTTTCCTAAAACACTTGCAGAATAAAAAACTCTGTCTATCTTTGCACTCGTCTAAACAACAACGGTTGACATAAAAGACACTAAATACGGGGGATTAGCTCAGTTGGTTCAGAGCGCCTGCCTTACAAGCAGGATGTCGGCGGTTCGAATCCGTCATTCCCCACTCAGGTCACAGAAATGTGACCTTTTTTTATGCCCAAACTTTTCGAAATAAAAATTCTTTTTTAAAACTGATTCGGCGGTTTCCCGAAGCTTCGGGATCATTCCCCACTCAGGTCACAGAAATGTGACCTTTTTTTATGCCCAATATTTTCTAAAATATACTTTTTGAAATTTGCGACGGCAGTTGCCCGAAACTTCTGGATTACCCCTAATCTCATTCATTTCACAAACTACAAAAATTAAGTTTACTATTCGTAATTATTATATCTTTATAATCTCATTTATTTAATTCGTATTCTTACATTTAACTAATAAACAATCAGTATGATTCTTAAATTATTTTTATCTACTCTTCTCTTTTCAACTTTAGGAGTGGTTGTTTTCGGACAAAAAACCTTAACTGGTAAAGAAGCACATGTTTTGGTCCCGAATGCAACATCTATTGATATGGATAAAAATAGTTCAAATCATCAATTACTTTTAAACGAATTGATTGATGTTGACGTAAAGACTGGAAAAATAATGCAAGAAATAAATTCCGCTATTTTAGACACTTCATTCATTGAAGAAAACATAACACCCTCATTTCGTTTATGCAACAATATTAATGTAATTTCTAATTCGGGAACTCTTTACGATTCAGGTGGTGAAGCTGGAGATTATATTGACAACGAAGACTGTTCTCTGAATTTAATTAGCTGTTCTGGAACAAGTATTACATTCAATATGGAAGAACTAAACTTAGAGCCTGGATACGATTATCTATACATTTACGATGGACCAGATAATACAGCACCCTTAATTACTCAATACAATGGAAATGATATTCAAAGTAGTTTTACCTCAACTGGGAATACAATACATTTAAGATTCTATTCAGATTTCAGTGTAACCCAATCTGGTTTCAAATTAAATTACACTTCTAACGGTGTTGTTCCTAGTGTAAATTCAATTGATTTTACTTCAAGTGGACCTGCTGTTTCATTAATTCCAGTCAATTTTACCGATTTATCAATTGGAAGCATTCAATCTTGGTTTTGGAACTTTGGAGATGGTGGTTTTAGTACTGTTCAAAATCCTTCACATATTTATTTTACGGGAGGATCTTACACAGTAACATTAACTGTAATTTTCTGTGATGGTTCACAAGAAACAAAAATCATTACTTTAAATGTTGGGTATACTGGAGTTTATGAAAACTTGAGTAATTCGCTCGAAATCTATCCAAATCCTAGTTCTGGAGACATAACTATGAATTTAAAAGAAAGTGCTTCCATTGAAATCATCGATTCATTTGGAAAACTGATTGACTCTTTTGATCTGAACGATGGCAAACATACCATTTCACTTAAAGAGCAAACAGAAGGAATGTATTTTATCCATTGTAAAACTGCAAACGGTTCATTTGTAAGCAAATTGATTTTAACGAAATAAATCTTTAAAGAATAGGAAATGGTCGCGAAAATCGGCCATTTTTTTTTATTTTAAAATTTTCTCAATGAACTGGATAACACAGACAATACTTCTCAACAGGTTGCGCCAAGGCAGAGATATTTAAGTTGTCTGAAGCTTTGGAAACGTCGATCGTTTCACCGTTTTTCAATAGTAAATTGATGGTTTGTTTGTTTTGACTGTATGCGTTATTTGTCAACGATTCTGCATAAATGAAACTTCCTGCCTCTTCTCCTGTAATGTGGTATTTGTTGCGGACCATCTCAATCTCAAACTGAATGCGTGATTCAGAAATGGGTTCTTTTGAAATTTCTACTTTATGAAGTTTACGTGTCACTAAATTCGTTGAAAGCAATGCGAGAACTTTGTCTTCGTGTTGTTGCCAAACTTTAACTGCTCCCATGATATCGAAATCATCTAACTGTGCGAAGGTTTTCAAAACTTCTGGATTCGATTCAAAATCTTCCTTTGTAATCGTTTGAGTTAAGAAAAATTTCAAAGCTGGACTTGCAAATAAATCAGTACCTTCTAAAGCCAGTTTTTTTGCTCTACGTAAAACATTGATCAACATGAATTCAGCGGAAACAACAGTTTTGTGTAAATATACTTGCCAGTACATCACTCGACGTGCAACCAAGAATTTTTCAATTGAATAGATTCCTTTTTCTTCAACGACCAATTGACCATCTTTCACATTCAACATTTCGATGATGCGTTCAGTTCCAACAATTCCTTCGGAAACTCCTGTAAAAAATGAATCCCGAGTCAAATAATCCAAGCGATCCATGTCTAATTGACTTGAAACCAATTGGTACAAGAATGGTTTTGAGGAGTAATTGTTTCCAAAAATCAATAAGGCCAATTCTAAATCCGCTTTGTATTCTGGTAAGTCAGATTTCAATTCTTCGATGAAATAAGCCGAGATTTGTTCGTGACTTACACCTGAAACGATGTCGTATTCCAAAGCATGAGAAAAAGGTCCGTGACCGATATCGTGGAGTAAAATTGCCACTAAAACAGCACGTTCTTCTTCTTGAGAAATCACATGTCCTTTTTTACGAATCACTTGAATGGCATGTTCCATTAAATGGACTGCTCCGATAACATGATGGAAACGCGTATGCAATGCTCCTGGGTAGACCAAGTGCGTCATTCCCAGTTGTTTGATGTAGCGCAAACGTTGAACGAAAGGATGTTCCATTAAATCAAAAATGCATTCGTTTGGAATGGTAATAAAACCATAAACGGGGTCATTGATGATTTTCTTTTTGTTGTTGTAACGGTCTTTTCGTTCTTTGTGTGTCATATCGTTTCGAATCGTTCGAGGTGCAAAGTTACTGAAAACCTGAGTTGTATTAAAATTTCTTGGGTTTTTCTTTAAAATGATTCCTCCTTAGATTTTTTTTCTTTTAGGATGATTCCACATAGGAAACAAGAAATTAGTATTGCACTCAACAAATAATATTCAAAATGTAAACTATCATGAGCTAAAGTGTTCGAGAAAATTATTTCATCATTTTTAAAATTAGAAAACGGTTCGTTAACTAATTTTAATTGCTCTTTTCTTAAAACAAGAGCTAAAATCATTGATAGAATAACAATCAAAACACTAGTACTTCTTCTAAAAAAACTTTTTATCGGTGCAATTCTCCACGTCAAATAAACTAAAATTGGTGTAATTCCAACCATAAGTGAAAAGAAGAACATTTGTTTAAACATACCTCCTACTTCTAAAACAGAAATCGTTATACCACTTGGAATCAGTGCTTTTAAAATGCTATCAAACTTTAAAAAAGTTAGAATAAAAAGTAAAATAGAAATGACAAGTGTGCTAATTAATGTTGCGGAGTTACTTTTCATTTTGATTTTGATTTAAATATAATTATACATATCAACTTCCTTATTTCCAGGATAAAGCCCAGGAAATAACATTGGAGAATATTTAACCGGATATTTGACATAATAAATCATTGAAAGACCTTCTTTTTTAGATAGTAGAAATCCCATTTCAGACAATTTATCAATTGTAATTTTCAATGTTTTATCAGATGTATTTGTAATTCGCATAGCATCACTTTTACTGATTTTTCCTTTGAGAAATAAATCACTCAATATATATTCAGCTTCAGGACGCAGTTCACCTTTATTAATCATCAATTTTGTAAATCCATCAATTCGAGAAAGAATATTATTCGTGTCAATCATCTCAAACATAAAATCTATTTGATCAATTGCAACCTCTAAAAAAAACTTACAGAATTGAATAAATTTACTGTTTGACAGGTTTCCTCTTCCGTCATAATCATTGTAACGAGGCAAATCTGCTTGAGCTAAAAACGACTTGTATTCTTCATTTCTTCTTGCCAAACCTCGTGAAATAGACCACATACCACACGCATCAAGATTTTCAAACATAAAACAAGCATCTGAAAAAAGACGAACAACTCTACCGTTACCATCTAAAAACGGATGTATCCATGCAAGTCTATGATGTGAAGCTGCTATTGAAATTATTCGTTTCGTTTTAGATTTATTCATTGTATTGTTTGGGTTATAAAACTCCTCAAACCTATCTGTAAACAATTCTAATTTATCAGATAAAGGAGCAATATGATTCCCAACTTCAACCTCACAATCTCTAAATTCACCTGGTCTAACAATTTTAACTTCCCCCTCTTTTGATTTAACTTCTTGAAAGCTTTCAGGAAGCTCTTCATAAAATCGTTTATGTATTTGTTTTAAATAGCTCATTGATGAAGGAACTATTTTACTTTCATCACTTTTAATCTCTTCCGAAATAATTTTATGTAATTTAATGTGTGCAAATGCTTCAATTTGTAAATCTCGCTTTGTCTTATCATTTGAGTACTCATTTTTTAATGCTCGTTCAATATCAATAGGATGAGTATCATGTCCTTCTATTAAATTTGAATAATAACTATTCATTGGGCGAAGAAATTCCGCAATGGCTTTTCTTGTTTCTTCATTCATAACGCCAGAAAGCCTACCTGCTTTAGCAACCAACTCTATCGATAGCTTTTCCAATTCACCAGAAACATCGTTAGGAAACAAAGGCTCCATTGTGTTAGGAGAAGTGTAATATTTTGACATTTCATTCATATCTCACAAAGATACATAAAAAAATTTAATTTCCGGTTATTATTCCGGTCGTTTTTCCGGCTACATACCCGGCTATTGTTCCGATAAATAAAAAGCCAAAGTAAATAATAAAATATTGAATATCAAATGATTAAAACATATTTTAGACAATTAAATCTAGATGTAATTGATTTTTAAGAATGATTATTCCGGTTATTGTTCCGGTTATTGTTCCGGTTAATATTCCGGTTAATATTTTGAATTAATAATTTATTTATTTTTTTATAACAATTTTACTTTTAATCCTTCTAACACTTTTAATCTCAATTGAAAAACCTGTAAACCAAGAATTTTGTAATTTTGAATCATGCAACACTCAAAAAACGCACTTATTTTTATTCTAATTACAATTGCGATTGACTCAATTGGATTGGGAGTTATCATTCCTTCACTACCCGATTTGGTCTCTGAAACAACAGGATTGGACAAAGATCATTCAACGATTCATTACGCCTTGTTATTGATTGTATACGCATTGATGCAATTCCTTTTTTCACCAGTTGTTGGGAATTTGAGTGATGCATATGGACGTCGACCAATATTATTGATGTCAATTTTAGGTTTAGGAATCGATTATGTGTTCATGGTATTCGCACCAAATTATTGGTGGCTTTTCGCTGGACGTGCAATATCAGGTATGTTTGGTGCCAGTTTCACAACAGCCGCTGCTTACATTGCTGATATTTCAGATGACCAAAATCGAGCGAAAAACTTCGGGATGATTGGAGCTGCATTTGGAATCGGATTTATTATTGGACCTGGAATTGGTGCAGCGGTTAGTAGTTGGGGACTTCGCGCTCCTTTTGCAATTTCAGCTGGATTATCCTTGTTAAATTACGCTTATGGATTCTTTGTTTTGAGAGAATCTTTACCGAAAGAAAAACGTAGAAAATTTGAAATTGAACGCGCTAATCCGATTGGATCTTTAGTTCAGATTACTAAATACAAAGAAAAACGCAACTTGTTTGTAGTCGTGTTCTTAGTAATGCTTGCAAACATGTCGGTACATGCGCTATGGAACTTTTACACTGCTAAAAAATTCGATTGGACCATCTCTGATATTGGAATTTCATTAGTTGTAGTTGGAGTTTGTTTTGGAGCTGTTCAAGGTGGACTTTCTGGCGTATTTGTAAAGATATGGGGCGAATTAAAAACGGCATCTTTCGGATTTATTATTTTGATTTTAGCATTGATTGGAATTGGATTAGTGACTCAAAGTTGGATGATGTATTTATTGATTTTGCCATATGCTTTTTCTGGAATCGCGGATCCGAGTGTACGCGCTATGGTTTCCAAAGGAATCCCAGAAAATGAACAAGGAGAATTACAAGGAGTTTTCACTTCTTTGATGAGTATCGCTGAAGTTATCGGTCCAATTTCGATGATGGCTGTTTACAATTTCTCATTGCCTTATGGTAAAACGAATAGTGTGTTTTATGGCTCTGCCTTTTTTGCCGCAGCACTTATTGTGATTGTTGCACTCATTATTTTTTATGTGAATACAAATCGCAACAAGAAATACTGGGAAGATCAGATGCAAAAAAGTCCCCAAGAAAATGAGGACTTAATTGATAGTGAATTATAATTTTCTTCGTAGGACTATTGAAAACAGTGGGATATTAATGAATCAATTGATACATTGATACATTGATACATTGATACATTGATACATTGATACATTGATACATTGATACATTGATACATTGATAC
>JBKDZA010000364.1:0-1210 GCA_046308455.1 Fluviicola sp. | reverse complement strand
ATTTTGCATGAGATAAAAATTGGAACATACATGACTAATGCAACTCTTGGCTTAGGGATAACAAATAAGACTTTTAAAAACTGTAATGCACATTTTCAATCAAAAAGAATCAACCTCAATAAAACATCAATTTGGAATCATTTAATGTGGAAAATAAATGGAGGATTAACATATGTTATACACAACACAATGCTTGAAGGTTATGGAGTTTTTAAAACAACTGAAAATGACACAAATAAAATTGATGAGTTTACTCCACTTAGCAAGTATTATTTAGAATCAACTAAAGTTAGAAGGTTAACGCATTATTTTAATTTAACATTATCATACTCTTTCAGGAATTTCAATCTTTTTTATAATTATTTTTTGTTTTCTCCAGAGACAAAACTTGGATTATTAAATGAACTAAATCCTAGTAGACCTGCTATAAATGTTGGTAAAAGATATCATGCATTTGCTGAAATAGGTATTAATTTTAAATTATAAACTTTTATAAATACTCATTTATCAAATACTCCAAATAAGCATTCACCGCATCAGTTTGGTTTTTATACAACAATTGCCCAGTATAAATATTTCGTTTGTCTAAAAGTGGTTTTAGAACTCTGCTGTAATTGGATGAAAGATATAATTCAACAGCTTGTTTGAATTCACCTTTTGTGAATCTTCCTTTGATTTTCCCATAGTCTTTATCGAGGTAACAGCAAAAACGAACGTCACCAGATTTGTATTTCAACTCAATGAGTTTTTCCATGATGAGAAGATGTTCGATGTTTCCACTAATTTTCTGTTTGTGGCGTTCTACGGTATCATCTGCTTTGTGTAAACGAACTTCATTGCAATTACCCCACAATTTTGGATTGAATAACTTCCCAACGGTTTGAACATGAATAACAACATCAACTGAAACGTGCCTTTGCGTGCAGATTGAACCGATTAAATCCCCTGGCATTGAATCTGTGATGAATTTACTAATATCTTCAATCAGAAGCATTCCATTGCGGTAATGTTGTAAGATATATCCAAGTGTATCAGACATTTCTGAAAGATTCATTCGTTGTCCGTTTTCTTTGAAAATTGAAACTCTTCGGGCAAATGGTTTTTCAACTTTTGCAAAAGCAGGGACTTGTGATAATTTGATTAATCCGATCTTGGGGAAACTCAGGTTTTTGTGGTCTAGTTTAACGTTTCCATATTCATTGTTTACGTC
>JBKDZA010000363.1:0-14723 GCA_046308455.1 Fluviicola sp. | reverse complement strand
TCGTGACTAACCTTGGAAGTCGGGCTTAAATGACTGCTTGGTAACATCATCTAAGATACTGATTTTCAAGGTTTTAAACAAGTAAAATGTTGATTAATTTACTGATAATCAATTGTTTATAAATTTTGTCATGTAGTTAGCGGACAGATATAAAATCTTTAATTAAAGAAGGTCAAATTGTGGAAATTTTCAAAAATGAAATGAACAAACATTTTTATTCATACTATAAGTTTGCCTTTTTATTATTTGGTTTGGGTTTACTCATTCCAGTAATTGAAATTGTTTTAGCGAAACGTTTGAATTATTAGCTTTAAATTTGGTTTAATATTATAAACATGAAAACTATATTAATTCTAAGTGTTTTTAGCTTATTAATTCAAAATACAAGCTATACTCAAAAAAATAAAAAAGATATTATTGAAATAAAGTTGGATTCTACCACAAAATCATTACAATGCTTTACATTAGAAAACCATAGTATTTGTTTGAATTCAAAATTTTTTAAAGATTTGGAGAATGAGAAATTTAAATTAGTTTTTGATTCAATTAGTGAAAGTAATTTTCAAATTATTGATAATCCATTTTTAAGTATGGAAAATAATGCAAGGTTTTTCTTTCAAAATAAGTTCATTGAAGCAGTTAACACTGGAGAAGTTACTTTAAATAAAAACAATAAGTGGTTTAAAAGTTTTAAAAATCTGAAAATCAAAGTTGTATTTAAAAATGGTGAAATGTATAATTGGAGTTGTTACACCAGATTTAGAGCAAAACCCATAATTGATTTTAGCTTCTAAAAGAGATAGACTTTGATTTGAATTTTCTAATTAAGGGTTGGTTTTAAATAATGTATGGTAGTTGTGTTTTTTAAAATGTAAACTATCTTTAAATAAAAAAATGAAATTATTCTCGTGTATTTTACTCGTTTTATTCCTGAATGCTTGTTCGAAAGAAAAAGTCGATGAGAATCATTATTTTATTTCGGCATTTAATGAAGTAAAGGAATATAAAGGTGAAAAGTTTCCTTTACAATTTCGATGTGAATACATTTTGCATTTGTATCAAGATTCGGTTCAACTATATCACTACTATGAAAATATGAATTTTTATAGTAAAAAGATTAAAGCTTCTCCAATTGAAAGTATATCAATTAAAAGAATTTTAAAAGAAAAAGTTAAGTCAATTGAAATTGCTCGATATCCAAATAATGAATGTTATGTAGCTAATACATGTTATTTTGGACCTATTATGTTAGGTTCAATTTCAAATGATAAAAGTAATAAGTTTGCTTATGTGAATTTTGAAAATGAAAAGGTCTTAAAGAGTTTAATAAACAAATTAAGAAGATTAAATAACGGAAAATTTTCTTCTTCTATTTATAAAGAAAGATTATTTCAGAATGCTTACTTAGAAATGAGTAATTATCGTAATAAGAAAGTCATACAAAGACAAATTAACTTCCTTCCACCAGTAAAAGAATGAAGAACTTTATAGTCATACTAATTCTTTCATTCAGTTCAATTTCTTGGACTCAAACCACAACAAACATAAGAGTAAAAGGATATTTGTTTGATCAAACTTCTAGTGAACCAATTCCCTTTGTGAAAATTGAAAATAAAAGCACAAAAACTGTTAGTATAAGTAGTTTCGAAGGTTATTTTGAAATTGAACTGAATTCAATTGATGATACGATAATCAGTTCGCATTACGATTACAAAACGCTGCAACTAAAAGATCTAAATTTAAACGATACTTTACAGATATTTTTGAATAGAAACTTTACTGAAATAGATGAGGTGGTTGTGAAACCTTCAGATAATACGCAATTATATCTTTTGTTGACTAGTTTTTCAAAGCGACATTATTTAACTGATAAAGAAGCAAAAGCATACTTTGTATTGAAAAGTTATCTCGATTCTTCTCAAATTGAATTGGTGGAAGCTTACTACAACGCAGAAATTAAAGGTTATGATGTTTCTGAATTAAAAATCAAAACCGGAAGAATTGCTGTTAAACCAACGAATCAAAATCGAATTTTTGCAAACCTTTCGAGTTCTAAAGCCATTTGTGAATTAAGAACATTGTATGAAAATCAATATTTTCCAGTTTCACCATTTGAACTAAACTATAAAAAGTTGAGAAAATTCTATAACCTGGAATTAATTTCAACTTATGTGAATGAACGAAAAGATTCAATTTGTGTCATCAATTTTTATCCAAAAGCATCTAAAACTGACTATTTCAAAGGGAAAGTTTGGTTGAATATTACAAAACTTTCAATTGATAAACTTGATTTGGAAAATGAACTGTGTACCAATTATCCCTTTTTACCATTATTTCCAATGGATAGTATTCAAAATGTTAACCTACATATTTCAAAAACATTTCATACTACTTCTGGTTCAATTGTATTAGATAAAATAGAATTCAATTATTCGTTTGATTATTTAAGTCGAACGGATCGTGAAGAAAAAGCCAAATACACCATTCAATCAAAAGCACTTGTTTATTTTTATGATTATTCAAATTTATTCACTTTACCTGTTTTCCAATTTGAAGAAAATGTAAATGATTATAGAAAAGTTCATGCATTACCTTATTTATCTAGATTTTGTAACTCCAATTCAGAATTAAAAATGAATGATCAAACCAATGAAACCAACTCTTTTTACAGTGATAAAAATGCGTTTACAAATCAAAATTTATTCGATTTGAAATTGTTTTCTAAAAATCAAGACAGTACAAAAAGACAAAAAACTGATTTTTATGAAAGTAAGTACATTCACTGGTCGAAAAATAGAGTCTTGTTGAAAGAAATGGAAATTGATACACTCACTCAGCGACTAAGTAGTATCAACTCGTTAAACTATCAAATTTCCGTTCAAGTTTTTTCTGATTTTATAGAATTAAAAGATTCATCTTACGTAATAACCGAAACTATTATAGATCCCTTTTTCACTTATTATTATTTGCCTGTCGATAAATACACCAATTGTTTTATCAATTTATATTTTGATTTATGTGAAATAGAAAGACGAAAGTTTGAAAAAGAACTCAAAGTCAAAGGCTTTAATCAGCAAAAATATCTTCAATTAAGAAAAAAATTCGATCAGCAATTGGAAGCGAAACAAGCTCAATTTTTAAAGGAGGTAGAAAGAGGAACTAACAGAAAAGCACTAGAAAAATGGAATCAACTCGTTTTCTATGAATTGAAAATTGATAACATTACTTTATTTGGTTTGTACACAGAAAAAGAATAATTAACTTTTATTAATTGAAGAGATTCAATAGATTTATTTAAATTCATGCCATGCAAGATAAAATGACTTTTCAATTTGTGAGCGAACCAGGTGATGTAAACTTTGGTGGAAAGGTTCACGGTGGAGCTGTAATGAAATGGATCGATCAGGCAGCTTATGCGAATGCAGCATCTTGGTCGGAAGGTTACTGCGTAACAGTTTATGTTGGTGGAATTCGCTTCTACAAACCCATTCAAATTGGGAATTTAGTGAAAATTCAATCTCGAGTAATTTATACAGGAAAATCGAGTATTCACATTGCTGTAGATGTGTTTTCACGAAAAATCACTGGTGAAAGATTCGAAAAAACAACGCATTGTGTAATTGTCTTTGTTTCAGTTGATGAAGAAGGAAAACCGAAAGAAACAAAACAGTGGATTCCAGATACTGAACGTGAACGAAATTTAGAACAATATGCCAAGCGTTTGATGGAATTGCGAAAAGACATTGAAGTTGAAATGGCCCCGTTTTTAAAAGAATACTTATGAGTGCATAGTAAAGTATTTTTGCTAAATTTGCACATGAAAAATTTAGTTTTACTACTTCTAATTATTAGCAATCAGCTTGTTGCACAAAAGGAAATTGACGAATGGTGGTTCACGCGTAAAGGTCATAAACGTGGTTGTGACATCGCTAAAAAGAACCATTTAAAAGATTCTGTTATTTCAATAAGTACAGGGGAAATGTATTTATGGTTGCCAAAAAAATACGATTCTACAAAACCAAATTTGGTAATGATTCACGGAATGGGAATCAATGGAATTAGTCAATGGCAAAATCAAATTGAGCCTTTTTCAAAAAAATTCAATCTCTTTATCCCAGATTTAATGGGTTATTCAAATAGTATTGCTAAGAAAGTTGAATATTCTCCTGAATATCAAGTAAATTCAATCCATGAAGCTCTTCGAAAAATTGGAATTAAAGGTAAATTCAATGTCGCTGGATTTTCTTATGGTGGATTGGTAACAGCAACATTTCATTATTTATTTGAAAATGAGGTGGATAAAATAGCGATTTGTGATGGTCCTGTTAAATATTTTAATAGTCACATAGCAGATAGTATTTGTAAAGCACGAAACTTGGAGAATTTCGAATACTTGATTTCACCGCGAAATAAAGTCGAAGCAACTCAATTTTTTGACGCGACCTATTCTGGAAGTACTTATTTCAGAAATCGATGGACAGATAAGCACATGGTAAAGCATATTTTCTTAGTAAACCAAGATATTAAACGCAAACAAATGAATTTCTTGCGTGAGTTTGAAAAGAATTATACCAAATTAGATTACCATTTTAATACTGCGAATGTACTTTTTTTATGGGGAGGAGAAGATGGAGCCATTCCTTTGTGTGTTGGTCAAGGATTAGCAAACGAATATCAAAAAGCTAAACTTGTAATTATTCCTAAAGCCAAACACGATGCGCATTTAAAACATAAAAAAGTATTCAATAAAGCTTTATTGGAGCATTTTTCTTAATAGTTAAAATACCTATTTACTTTAATTGCTAGTTTAAGTAATTTATTTATTTTAGTACAATTAAAATTTGAAAGTAAATGGGATTATTTGATAAAATAAGAGGCGAATTTGTCGACATAATTGATTGGGTCGATGATACTAATGACACGATAATATGGAAGTTTCCTCGATTTCAAGATGAAATTAAAAACGGAGCGAAATTAACAGTGCGTGAAACACAAATGGCTGTTTTAATGAATGAAGGTCAAATAGCTGATGTTTTTGGACCTGGAATGCATACTTTATCCACACAAAATGTACCTATTTTATCAACTCTTCGTGGGTGGAAATACGGATTTGATAGTCCGTTTAAAGTGGATATTTTCTTTGTTAGTACAAAACAATTTATTGATCAAAAATGGGGAACTAAAAACCCTGTTACTGTTTCGGATCCACGTTTTGGATTCATCGAATTACGTGCTTTCGGAAATTTTGCATACAGAGTTGAAGATGGAGGTAAATTCATCAAAGAAATTGCTGGAACTCAAATGGTTTATAAAACGGATGAGTTAGAAGAGCAATTAAAAACGATGGTCGTATCGAAATTTACCGATGCAATTGGTGAAGGAAATATTCCAATTGAAAAATTCGCAGCAAACATGGACGAATTGTCTAAAATCGGACAAGATCGTTTAAATGAAGATTTCAAAGAATATGGAATCAACATTACTAAATTCTTAGTTGAAAATGTGAGCATGCCAGAAGAATTGAAGAAAGAAATTTTCAATTATTCTCGTTTAGGAGCTATCGATGCTCAAAAATTGGCACAATTGAACATGGCAAATGCGATTAAAGATGCTGCAAACAATGATGGACTTGGTGGTGCAGGAGTTGGTTTAGGAGTAGGAATGGGCATGGGCAACATGTACACGAATATGATGGGGAATAACATGCAACAAGGAAATGCTACTCCACCTCCAGTTTTAGCTTTCTTTATCGTTAAAGATGGTGCACAAGCTGGTCCATTTGATATGCAACAATTGCAAGGGATGGTTAATTCAGGAGAATTAACACGTCAAACAATGGTGTGGAAAGCAGGAATGGCAAATTGGGCTCCTGCAGAACAACAGCCTGAATTAGCACAATTCTTCGCTGCAGTTCCACCACCACCACCACCAATTGGATAATAATACTATTTCATGTAATTTATGGAAGAAAATATAACTAAAACCAGTGCAGATGTAAACTGTACTGGTTGTGGTTCAATTTTGCATTTTAAACCAGGTACTGATAGTTTAAGTTGTCAGCATTGTGGTACTTTGAACAAAATTGAAGTCGCACAAGTTGAAATTGAAGAAATTGATTTTGATGCATTTTTAGCAGATAAAATTGATGTTGAAGCAAAACAAGAAATCACAACTGTAAAATGTTCTGGATGTGGTGCTTCAACAACTTTAAAACCGAATGTAACAAGTTGTAAATGTCCTTATTGTGACACGGCATTAGTGGTAAAAGACGCTTCAACTTGTTCGATTATTAAGCCTAAATACCTTTTGCCATTTAAAATCACGAACAAGGAAGCCGATGACAATTTCCAAAAATGGATCAAAGGGTTGTGGTTTGCACCAAGTGATTTAATAGCAAAAATTGCAGGAAACGTTGATAAAATCGATGGAGTTTACATGCCTTTTTGGACCTATGATTCAGAAACGATGAGTCTTTATGAAGGAAGTAGAGGTGATGATTATTATGAAACTGAAACAAGAACGGTTTACAGAGATGGTGAATCTCATGAGGAAACGTACACAGTAAAACACACCCGTTGGTGGCCAGTAAGTGGAAGTGTTAATGATTCGTTTGACGATGTGTTAGTTTGTGCAAGTCACTCCCTTCCAGAAGATTTAATTAAAAATTTAGAACCATGGGATTTAGATCAATTAGTTGCATATGATGATCGTTTTTTGAGTGGATTTCTAACCGAATCTTACCAATTAGATGTGAAAAATGGTCTTGATGTAGCTAAAAAATACATGATGCCTACTATTGAAAACACAATTCGACGTGATATTGGAGGAGATCATCAACGTATTATTGATGTTGACGTAAATTACAGTGATGTAACGTTTAAGCATATTTTATTGCCGGTTTGGATCAGTGCTTTCCGTTACAATGAGAAAGTGTATCGTTTTACAATCAATGCAAGAACAGGAGAATTAATAGGAAAACGTCCATACAGTGTCACTAAAATTGTCTTGACAATTATTGGAGGACTCGCTTTAATTGGAGGAATTGTTTATTTAGTTGCTGCAAAATAGTATAATAATTATTTACATAAATTAGATATAGTTTAATCAATTGAATTTTAATAAGATGTATGATTCTTTGAGAATTGCAAAAGATTTACTTTACGATAAATGTGATTTCGAATTTTCGCAACTTCAGATTCAAAAGGAAAGCAGTGAATATGAGGCTTGTTCATTTAAATTAAATGACAAATTAATTCAGTATCGAAAAGCGAAAATAACGCCCACTAAAACAGGTCAGTTTGTTACGATTTGGAAAAGAAATTCTGATGGAATCACAGAGCCTTTTTCTTATTTGGACACATTAGATTTTATTGTTATTACAGTCATAAAAGATACGAATAGAGGACAATTCATTTTTCCAAAAGCTCTTTTATTAAAGCATTCTATCATTAGAAATGAAACTAAAGATGGGAAAAGAGGCATTCGTGTCTACGCTCCTTGGGATAAAGTTACAAGTAAACAAGCAGAAAAAACAAAGGCTTGGCAAACAGGTTATTTTGTCAATTTCGACGAAGAAAATACGTCAACTCAAGATTTAGTAAAGAAAATAATTAACGGATAATTTTATGTGAACCAAAGGTAGCAAACTGTTATAGCGGTTATTATCCCAACTAAATCTGCCAGAAGCATCGCTCCAACTGAATAGCGAATGTTTTTAATTGAAACTGCACCGAAATAAACAGCAATCACATAAAAAGTTGTATCGCTACTCCCTTGTAAGATACAAGCCAAACGTCCTTGAAATGAATCTGGTCCGTAAGCTGTCATGGTGTCGACCATCATTCCACGAGCGCCACTTCCAGACAATGGTTTTATCATTGCTGTTGGTAATCCATCTACGAATTGAGTGTCAGCGCCTAAGTTTGAGAAAACCCAACGAAAACCTTCCATCACTAGGTCAAACGTTCCACTTGTGCGTAATAAACTAATAGCGATTAACATTCCAACTAAATAAGGAATAATTTTAATTGCTGTGTCGAATCCGTTTTTTGCTCCTTCAACAAATTCGTCAAATACAGCTACTTTTTTCCATAGTGCGCCAACAATGATCGCAACAAAAAGTAAAAGAATAATTCCATTGCTTAAAGTTCCTGAAAATAATTCCAAAGATGATTTTGAAAGGGTAGAAGCGTACCAAATGATTGAGGCCAAAAACAAAGAGATTCCTCCAATCCATAGTAAAATAATTGGTTGAAATAAATTAATGCGTTGTTTGATACCCACGATTGTCATTGCAGCAACAGTAGCGGTAAAAGTTGCAATTAAACAGGGTATAAAAATATCTGTAGGATTTGCAGCGTCAAGTTTTGATCGTAGTGCAATAATACTCACAGGAATTAGAGTTAATCCACTTGCATGTAAACACAAGAACATAATTTGTGCATTACTTGCAGTAGTTTTTGTTGGATTTAATTCTTGTAAACTCTGCATGGCTTTGATTCCAAATGGAGTAGCGGCATTGTCAAGCCCCAAAAGATTTGCCGAAAAATTGAGCATCATGTGTCCCATGGATTCGTGTCCTTTTGGTACTTCTGGGAATAAACGCGAGAAAAATGGCCAAATTAAGCGTGAAAGAAAACGAATTCCTCCTGCACTTTCTGCAATGCGCATGAATCCCATAAAAAGTGCCATGATTCCTATCAAACCAATGGATAATTCTACGGCAGTTTTAGCTGTTGCAAGAACTCCATCCGCATTTTGTTCGTAGTAAGAAATGTATTTTTTATCTGTTGATTTAGTTACACGGTAATTTCCTTTTTTGTAGACAGCGTTTAATTCAACTTGTTGAACAATTGTTTTACTTAAGGATAAAGAATCTACAGTTTTTGTTAGGGTTGTGTCTCCGGATTTACCAGTAATCATTTGAGAATACATCGTTTTTCCGTTTGGTTTTGAAAAGTAGAAAAAAGTAGCTACAACAACACTTAATAAGATAAAGACAGACCAAATACGAGATAAAACCATAGTTTTTATTTGAATACGAAAGTAAGAAATTTGTGAAGTAAACTAGGCATTCGCCTGAATCTTTTTGAAATTAATGATCCAAAATAGAATACTTCCAGGAATCCATGAGAGAAAAACTTCAACTGGATAAAAAGATTTTGAATGAATTTCAGCGTAAAAGAAGATAACTATTAAAATACGTAGGAAAAATGCGGAACAAAAAAGTAAGAGTAAATATTTCATCCAAGTTTTATGTGTTTCAACTTGCTTTTTACGAATTGCCATCCATCCTGAAATTGCAGCGTAACACGTAAAAATACTTAAGAATAAAAATAGGATTTTTCCAACTTTACCTCCATCTGCGTATAAACTTAGTACAATTCCGCTTGGAAAAACTAAGAAAATAGTTGCAATAAGTGAAATTTTTCCAATTAGACGATGAATTGAAATTGATTTCTTTTCAAGACGAAAAAACACTAGAATTGCTAATAAAACGACAGCAATTGAAGCAGTGAAACCATGCGTGAAAAGACTAATTCTAAAAATATCTTGCGAATAGAAATCACTTTTGCCTTTTAAAAAACCACTTTCGAAGTTTGGTTCAAAATAGCGAAGAGTCACATAAAATATTCCTGCACTTAAAATTGAAATAAAGAAACATAAAATGCTATTAACCAGCTTCATACATGAATTCAACGTGAGGATTCAATAATTTAGTTCCTTGTTTTTTCAATTTAGCAATCATTTGATTTATTAATGCAATATTCTTTTTCTCGATATCAGTAATGTCTTTTTCAGAATATTCAGACCGCACTTCATACCAACTTTGTTGTTTGAAATAGCTTTTCATTTTTCCTGTAAATTCCTTACCATGTCGCGCATAGATTTCGTTTTTCATTAATTCTAATTCTTCAATTGAAAGATGATTGGTGTACAAACCAATTGGAGCATCTAAAAATTCAGGATCAAAAAGTGGAGATTGTTGGTATTCTTCAAATGTTGCAGTTCTAACGAAGCAACCTTTAAAGTCGGCTGGTTTTAAAAGGAATACAGAAGCAAAGGCATATTTTCCGTTCGTTATTGGAGTCATCTTGCCATTTTTTGAAACTAATAAAGCCCAAACTTTAGTTGTAGCTAAAATATCGTCTTTCTTTTCTTCAAATTCAGTCCATTCTCTCACTTCAATAACTGAATCGTTTCTCCATTTCCACATGGGTACGTAATCTTTTTCACAGTGTTGAGTAGAATAAGAGCTGTAATGATATAGCTGGTAACTTTTTCTTTCTTGAGTTTTCTTGTTAACTGAATACGCTTTAGCTTCATAATCTTCAGCTCCACGTGATTCTGTTGTCATTGTATACAAATTCGTTACGAAACTGTAGAAATCATCACCTTCTTTTTTAGTTGAAATTTTCAATTTTGCTTCGTCTTCGTTAGTGAAATAATTGCGGTCGTTATAAAAACATTTAAAAGAACCTACAAAACTTGGAATGAACATTACAGATTCTTTGTTTGAATTGTAGTATGGAAACTCCCTTTCGTATTCTAGACTTGAAGTATGCAACCAAGGACACCAGTTTTTATTGTCTTTTGCTAAGAGATTACTTTCGAAAAAAGCAAAAAAGTCAATAAGTTTGTCGCTTTCGCGGTATTCACGTTCTTCTCCATTGTGTCTTATTTTCATGATTTTACCTTTAGTAAAACCAAAAGCTATGTACTCTTTTACATTCGAAGGAATCAGATATTCATATTTTGCTTCAATTTCATTTTTAGTTGTGTAATTGAATAAACCATATTTCCCATCTTTTTTCGTTTCTACCAATTGATCGCCATAAAACCCGGGGTTTCCAATTCTTTCGTAATCAGTTTTTAGTAAAGTTTTACCATTTTGATCTAATAAACCATAGGAATAAATATCGTCTTCTCCTTTTCGCTCATGATCTTCTTTCAAAAATAGAATACCATGCATAGTGGGAGAAAAATAATTTACATTTTTGTTATTTGCTTCAATTTTCAGGAAAGTTGCAGCAATTTGTGGCGTAAACATTTTCTTAGCTCGATCGAAATAACGTCTTTCAATTGCTGTTAAATCTTCTGTATATGTCTTAACTTCAGTTGTTTCAGCATTTTCAGATGTAGTGGTTTCTTCAATTGCTGTTTTTTCAGAAGAATCGCATGCGATGAATACAATTCCAGAAATTAAGATTAAACTTAGTAGTAGCGTAATTTTTTTCATGTCTTGAATTTTTTAGTTTCGGTATTTTAGTTCAATTCCTTTGATAAAGTTACGTAAAAATTGATCCCCACAAATTCGATAGTGTGGATGTTTTTTATCTCTAAAAAAAGAGCTCAATTCAGCTTTTCCAATTCGCATGTCGGCAGCTTTCATCAATTCGATGATTTCATCGTCTTTAAGAGTAAGAGCAATCTTTAGTTTACGAAAAGTAAGGTTATTAAAAACAACAGGTTCATGTTCAGGGATTTGATTGTCTTTCATCCCTCTTTTAGAAATAATCAATGCATTCAAAAGTGCATTTAAAGCTTGATCAGGCATTTCCTTAAACCCTTCGTATTGTTCTTGTTTCATCCACGCAAATAGATCTAAGGGAGAAACAGGGTAATCAACAGATTTATATAGTTGACCTAATTCTTCTTCGTCCCAAGAGAAAATTTTACGAAGTTTATAAAACACAAAATTATTATCCATTCTTCAAATTTAAAGAAACTTCTCAATGCATTATTTTTTTCAGCAAATTAATTGAAGGTTTTTCGATAATAATGTAAAAAATCCAAGCTCCAAGTGTTGCAATTGCAAAAGCAAGTTGTGCGAAAATAAGTTTTATCCACATTGGACTTTCACCTGAAAAGGGTGCAATCGTTAAAAATAAAACAGCTGTGTAGCCTTGACTTAAATAAAGAGAAAAAGAAATTTTCGCATAAAAGTCAATGATTTTGTTTTTAAAATTTAGAAATACACAAAAAAGTGAAGCAAGAGAAACACTAATCATCCAATTGATTTCAAGATTTGCGTATCCAAAACATACAACGAAAAAGAATCCAAACAGATATAAATAGAATGAAATTTTGGCTGATAAATACAATGAAAGTAACATTCCCAGTGCAAATAGGGGGAAATAATGAAAAACAAAGTGAATATCAGGATAGATTGAACATACTGATAGAATTAAAATTGTCGTGAATATTAAAAGTGATTTTTCTTTTATAAAAGGAACAATTAAAAAAAACAAAATATAAAATTGAATTTCAATTGTCATTGTCCAATAAACGACATTGTACCAGCCGTAATTTGTAAATGGAACATAAAAAAACAAATTAGCAAAAAAGCGTTCGGGATAAAATAAATCAGTGTCTAATCTCCACTCAAAAAAGAAATTAAAAAACAATAAAATCGACCAAGAAATTAATATATTTAGAAAAATTGGTAGTTGAATGCGAAGTAATCTTTTCAGAAAAGCCTTAACAATAGTTACAAATGAAACTTTTAAGTAATAAGATGAATTTAGTAGTACAAAGCCTGAAATAAAAAACAATAAAGGCATCCCTAAAATGAAAATATCTTTTAATAGCTCTTTAAAATCGCTTTCTTCTAAGATAAATTTTGTTTCATGTTGAAAAATGAAGACATGGTAAAGAAGTACTAAAACAACAGAAATCCCTCGAATCGAATGTATAGAATTATTAAAGGAATTTGAATTGTTTTTTTCAATCATAAATCAAAAGTAGTAAATCTTCATATGAAAGAATACGTGTTTTTTTGTAACATATTGTTTTGATTTTAACTATATCAACAAATAAATCTTGACTTCTTTTCATTATCAATATTTTACGAAGTGAAATAGCACTTATTTTTATCTTCAAAGTTTACAATTTCATATTTTGAATAAACAAGATTTTAAAACAAAGAGAATGAATCATTTCATCATGAAAGGCTTAATTTTAATTAGTTTGATGCAATTGACGGCTTGTGCGCAAGAAGCAACTGATACAACCTACAAACGTCCAGAAAAAGTTGATGGGTTTAAAGTACAATGGGAAAAGGTTGGAAATGGAGTGGAGTTTTGTGAAACTGATGCTCCAAAAGCTTCATTTATTGGTGATTCACGAATTACAATGTTGAAAATCAATCCAGGGAAAGTTGATTTTGATTTATTTTGTTCCACTCAATTAGATAAAAAACCACGTCCAGTAAATGTTTGGGCAGATACCATGGATTTAGATATCGTTTTTAACGCAGGGATGTATGACATGGCGAAACCTTTGATTTCTCGTGGACTTCTTAAGAATAAAGGTCATGTAAATCAAAAAGAATTAGCGCCTGAATGGAACACAATGTTTGCTATAAATCCAAAAGATTCAACTAAAAAAGACGTTAGTTTGGTCGATCTTCAATTTACACCCTATGAAACAATAAAGAATCAATACACATCCTTTGCACAAGGACTTCGAATGATTGATGGGAATGGAAATCCAATGGATTGGAAAAAACGCGTTCAGTCGTGTAGTATGTTGGTATGCGCGCAAGATAAAGCAGGTTATTTTTATATTTTCTTTACGCGTTCACCTTATGTACACAATACAATGATTCATTTTTTAGATGAATATTTTCCAACGGAATTGGTGAATGCAATTTATATGGAAGGTGGACCAGAAACTAGTTTGTATGCACATATTGGGGATTTTTGTTTACAGAAAGTGGGGTCATATGTTTCGAATACGTATCCGACAGATTCGAATGTGGAGTTTTGGCCGCTGCCGAATGTGATTGGAATTCGTTTAAAAGATTAAATAGTAAAATTATTTTGATTAAAAAGTTGTAAGTTACATTTTTTTATTGTATCTTCACTTAAGCGTTACGTGCTTTCAGACGCACGTATCGGAAAAGTAGCTCAGAATTATCTGTAAATCTCAATAAAACCTGTTAGAATTTCAATTTGATTTTCATTCAGTTTTTTAATTTTCATTTTGTAAAAATAAACCCCTTCAACAACTTCATCCCCATTTTTATCCTTCCCATCCCAAATCAATTCCCCATTTTTCTCCTCAATCACCAAATTCACCCAACGATTTAAAACCTGACAATTCAATATCTCAATTCCTGAATAATCTACAAACCATACATCATTTACCCCATCACTGTTAGGTGTTAATACATTGGGAATGTTTATATTAAAATCAATCGATTCAACTTCTAGTTCAATGCACGCTGTATCTGTACATTCATCAGAACCTACAACATAACAAACTGTATGTATCCCAATTCCAGCTATTGAAGGCGAAAAAATTCCAGTTGAAGTAATACAAGAACCACAACTACTGTAAAAAGTTCCACCTGAACTTGAAAAAGTTAATTGAATTGGATTTGTTGAAAGAGTAATTGTTGAATCATAATCCAACAATGTAGCATTGGGACTTCCAAAACCTGAGAAAACTTCAATGTCTAAACTATCTTTACAGTTGAAAAAATCGGTAACAACAAATGTGTAATTTCCAACACAAAGATCTTGAATTGATGTTGAACTACTTCCAGTCGACCAGGAATAAGAAAGTGGGGATGTTCCTCCTTGAATGATTGCGCTTGCACTTGCGTCACATGCATTCGGACAACTTGTGTAGGAAACGATTCCATTTAGATTCAATTCTCCACCTCTACAAGCAGTATTCATGGATAAAATCCAATTTTCATTTGCTGGATTATTTGC
>JBKDZA010000362.1:0-1870 GCA_046308455.1 Fluviicola sp. | reverse complement strand
TTTAAGTGAGTATTGTTTTAAATACAACAGGAGAAGTTTCGGAGTAAATGTTTTCAATAGACTTGTTCTAGCTTCAGCATTATACCAATGGAATTAAAAAACTTGTGGCAAAGTTCCCGACAAGCATTAAAAATAATTTTTGTTTACTACATAATAACGTTATTCGTCACATTTTATTCTTTTTTTCAAAGCATATATGTAGTTTAACACTTTCAAATCATGAGTTTAATTAAAATTTGATAATACATTCTGAATGGAAAACGAAAACATCCGAATATTAATTGTCGACGATGAAGTTTTAATTGCTGAAACTTTAAAAGATTACCTTCAAAAATTAGGTTTCAAACAAATTAAAATGACTCATTCGAAAAAGGAAACTTTTGAATTGTTAAGTTTCTGGAAGCCTCATGTAGCTTTATTAGATATTCGTATGGAAGAATTATACGACGGATTGGAAATTGGGGAACAATTTAAATCGGATTATAAAATCCCTTTCATGTATGTGACTGCACATTCGGACATGGAAATGACACAACGAATTTTAAAATCAAAACCAGATGGATATATCACGAAACCAATTCGAATCAATGAATTGATGATTAACTTAGGGATGGTAATCCAACGATTTCAAGAAGTTCAAAATGAAATTTTAATTGAATTTAAAAATGGATATGACACCGAACGAATTCATTTAAGTGAATTGTTGTACATCAAAGCAGAAGGAAATTATGTGGAGATTTTCTTAGTTAATAGAAAAGTAGTGGTTAGAAATACCTTAGAGGCAATTTTACAAGAGATTAATAATGAGTTAATTGTTCGCATTCATCGTTCTTTTGCTGTTAATGTTCAAAAAGTTAAAAAAAGATCAACAATTGAAATTGATTTAGGTGAGATTCAACTTCCCATATCGAGGTCATACTCTCAGGTTTTGAAGTAATAAACTGATTTACTGTGCGAATAATAAAAAATTTACAACATAAAAATTGGTCATTCACACCATTTTTTATGTCATTCACACCAAATTTTGTATCGATTTAGTTTTTTTATGCCAACTTTGTATCACAAAACTCTACGAAATGAAAACATTAATAATTGAAGAACACCAAGCAATTCTACAAGGCCTAAAGTGTACACTACGTGACTCAATTTTTTCTTTTACTATTGATTCATATTCTTCAATCAAACAATTAGAGATTCCTCTTGACTTTTTAATCAACGATATTGTTGTGTTGGGAGTGCCTCAATCGTTTCCTTTGTTATTTAAATGGATTGATAATATCCGCGCTCATTCTTCAATTCCAATTTTAGTTTATGGGGTCGACGAAACATCACCAATGTTAGAGAGATTAATGACGGAAAAAATTCAAGGAGTTGTTACACAGCAGTTTGATTTAGAGAAGCTGGATCAAGTTATTATGGAAACGGTTTCAAATTCAGGAAATATTCCGAAACAATTTGGATTCAGAGTTTCAAGATATTCAGACATTGAATTAACTAGTTTATCGGCTCGTGAGATGGAAATCGTTTATCTTATTTCTGAAGAAAAAACAACTGGAGAAATTGCTGATGAATTGAATATTTCAATCTCAACAGTGGAAAATCACAGAAAAAATATCTTTCGTAAAATGGGTGTTAAAAATTTAGCAGGTCTTGTAATGACTGCTAATAAAGTAGGTTACATTTAAATTGTCTACTTTCAACGATGAATGATTAATTAAATTCTCGATAGAAATTAGATTTTCATACCCGCTTTCACATTTACTACTTCCATATTTCTCATTTTCATTTTACAAACTTACATATTTAATATTTTTCACTTTCATATTTCAAAATTTAATATTTCTCACTTTCATATTTCTCATTTTCATAT
>JBKDZA010000361.1:0-2234 GCA_046308455.1 Fluviicola sp. | reverse complement strand
GGCTAAAGGAATATTTGTAGTTCCGTTTGAAAATGAATTAATAAAGTCATCAGCAGATGGAATGAAATATCCGAAACAAATACCGATTCCCATTGCTAGAAAAATCCACAATGTGAGAAAACGATCTAAAAAACCAAGTTTTTTTCGATTAGCTGCTGGAGCACAATTAGTTGTAGACATGATTTAATTAGTTACTTAATTAGTGAAAAAGTGTACAAACATTCTTTGGCAATCTCTAGTGACCGTTCTTGGTATTTTTCATCTTGTAAGGGTGTTCCATCAAAAGCTTTCGGATCGTTGTATGTTGTTCCAATGCGTAAATCTACACCTGGAATAAATGGACAGTTTTCTTCTGCATCTGAACAAGTCATAATTGCAGCAAATTCAGAAGTTGGGATTGAATCATCATCAATTGTTTTTGAATAACAAATTGCATGTTCAGTAGTTCCAAAATTCACGGTATATCTCGGATTGGAAGTTTCGTCTTCTTTTGAAATAATAAACCCTTGAAATTGTAGAGCTGCAATCGCATTTGGATTAAATGCTGTTGATTCTGTTCCAGCTGAGAATGTTTCAACGTCGTTAATTCCGAAATAGTTCGCTGCTACATTTGCCCAAATTTGCCCAAAATGACTTCTTCGAGAATTGTGTGTGCACACATATACTAAACGAATTGTTTGTTTTTTATCTTTTTGTCCTTGGATATAGATTGCCAATTTGGATAACAATGCTTTGCGTTCCTCAGGAATGAAGTCGAATTCTTTTTCAAGGTTAAGACACAACTGATTGATTGTTTGACTTATCATGATTCAAAAACAATTAACAACAACCTCCACCTGGAGTACAACTCGATGAAGCATTCGAATTCAATTCACTTAACTGTACTTTCATTTTTTCTTGAGGAATTCCACATGCATCTGAAGCTAAACAAGCAGTGTTTTTATTGGTAAGATGAAAGAAAAAACCATTGAATTCCAATCCAAATTTTCCAATTGTTTCTTGTTGATATTCAACTTCAATATCTAAATCTTCGAATTTAAAAATTGATTCAGATTGTTCAATGATTCGTAATAATTTACTTGGTTCCAAACGGTGATCATAGTCGCCCGCTTCCCATAATTGGAAATTGATTACTTTTTCTTCACGAACTGTTCCACCACAATCGATGAAGTTTTTCGTGATTAAACCTACTTCCGTAATGTGGAAATGTTCAGGAATGAATTGTAAGTTTGGTAATTGGAATTTAACTGCTTCGATTAATTTTAAAGCGTCTTTTACTTCTGATAATTTCATGATCTGATTTTTTTAAATTAACAACATTTTTTACTTGTAATTAGCGTATCGATAGAGGAGAAGTAGTTTTTCAACTTTTCAATTGTTTCGTGATTGACACAATAGCAGATTGCTTTTCCTTCAATTTGACCTTTGATTAAACCTGCATTTTTGAGCTCTCTCAAATGCTGAGAAATCGTAGCTTGAGCTAGTGGAAGTGTATTCACTAAATCGTCGCAAATGCAAGAGTTCACGGCCAATAGATGTTCAATTATTGCTACACGTGCTGGATGTCCGAGTGCTTTCAACACAATTGCGGTTTCATTTTGTAAATCTGTAAAGCCTTCTGTTTTTGTGATTCCCATATCGTATTATTACATATTGCAATATTACGATATTAAATTGTAATAAAAAAACAAAACAAAAAAAATCCTGATGATTTCTCACCAGGATCTTTGTATTTATTATTAAAAAGGGTTAATTCATTAAAACTTAAAGAAGAAAAAAGTAACTGCTGCCCATTCTTTTTTGACTCCTCGAGCATATCCAATTGTTGAATAACTACTGTTTTGAACGGTTCCGTCTGATTTGATGTACCCAATCGTAGAGTAGCTACTATTTTGTACAGTTCCATCGCTTTTTACGTACCCAACTGTAGAATAACTGCTGTTTTGAATTGTTCCATCACTTTTAATATATCCAACAGTTGAATAACTACTGTTTTGGATTGTTCCATCGGATTTGATGTATCCTGTTGTTCCGTAGTTGCTCGATTGGATTGTTTGTGCGCCTATAAAATTGATAACCATCAACATAGTAGCAAGTAAGATTCCTTTTTTCATATCATTTATTTGAGTTTTAAATTACTAAATTATTTTTATAATTTAAGAATTTATAAAACGTGAAAGTTCTTAAAACTATTTAAGTGAGCAGATTTGAAATGAGGGTTTTGATAAAAAGTT
>JBKDZA010000360.1:0-39557 GCA_046308455.1 Fluviicola sp. | reverse complement strand
GTGAGAAAAAATCAACGATAAAATTTAAAATGGGTCTTTGTCTTAAAAACCACTATTTTTCCACATATTTTCAAAACTTACCACTTTTTACCACTCGTGTTAAAAATCACTAAATCCAATAAAATCAACGCTTTTTTGCATACTATTGAAACTTTATCTACATTTGTATCGTTATAAGTTTTCAACAAAGTGTAACTTGGTGGTAAAAAGTGGGTTATTCTACTTAATTTTACCCATTCTTAAATGCTATGAAAGGTTTAGTAGGCGAATTTGAAGTGAAGTTGGATGGTAAAGGAAGATTCCTTTTCCCATCTGGGCTACGCAAACAATTGTCGCCTGAAGCCCAAGAGCAGTTTATGTTGAATAAAGGTTTTGAGGACTGTTTGACGTTGTATCCGATGAATGAGTGGGAAAAGCTCTCGGAGAAATTGTCAAAACTCAACTTGTTCAAACCAAAAAACCGTATGTTTTATCGCTTGTTTCATCAAGGGGCAAAACAAATTTCATTAGACAATGCAGGTCGAGTTTTGATTCCTGTTTTGCATATGGAACGCGTTGGTTTGGATAAAGATGTGATGCTCATCGCTTACAATGATCGAATTGAAATTTGGGACAAAGCCAAATACTTCTCGCTTATTGATGTCAACATGGCTGATTTTGCTGATCTAGCAGATGAGGTAATGGGTGATTTAAGCGATGACGAATAACGAACAAACATATCACATACCAGTAATGCTCGCGGAATGCTTGGAAGGATTAAATATCAATCCCGATGGCATTTATGTGGATGTCACTTTTGGTGGCGGTGGTCACTCACGTGAGATTTTCAAACAACTTTCTCCAAAAGGTAAATTGATTGTCTTCGATCAAGATCCTGATGCAAAATTGAATGCGTGGTCTGCGCCAAATTTTCAATTCATTGCGAGCAACTTTGCGTTTATCAAAAATCATTTACGAGTACTTGGAATCAAAGAAGTTGATGGAATCTTGGCTGATTTAGGCGTTTCTTCACATCAGTTTGACGATGCAAAACGCGGATTTTCAATTCGTTCCAATGAAAAATTGGATATGCGTATGAATCAATCGGGTGATTTGACTGCTGAGAAAATCGTTGCGACTTACGATGAAGAACAATTGGCGAAAATCTTCCGTGCATATGGAGAATTGGATCATCCTTACAAAACAGCTGTTGAATTAGTGAAAGCCCGTTCAAAAAAATCCATTCGTACGACTGGTGAATTAATGGAAGCTTTGATGCCTGTGGCGCCAAAATTCAAAGATCACAAGTTTTTTGCACAAGTTTTTCAAGCTTTGCGAATTGAGGTAAATCAAGAAATGGATGTCTTGGAAAAATTCTTATTACAAGTTCCTGAAGTGTTAAAAACTGATGGACGTTTTGTAGTGATGTCTTACCATTCATTAGAAGATCGCTTGGTGAAAAACATGATGAAACGCGGTTCATTGGAGGGGAAAATTGAAAAAGATTTCTTCGGTAAAGTGTTAAAGCCTTTTGAAGAATTGAACCGTAAGCCAATCAGTCCTTCTGAAGAAGAAATTCAGCGAAATACGCGTGCACGCTCAGCTAAATTACGAATTGCTAAACGAGTTGAAGATGGAAAATAAAGTATTCGACGACGAGCAAGAGAATCCAATGGATGCTGTGACTGGTAATAAAGCGACTGGAAAGAAAACGGCTGAAAAAAAAGCGACTGAAAAAAAAGAAGACAAGAAAGAGAAAAAAGCAGATTCAGGAAAAAAGGCTGGTTCACAAAACATTTTCGCTCAAGTCATTAAGGGTGACATTTTAGCGAAAGACTGGGTGTTGAACAATTTGGGTTTCATTTTCTTCATCATTTTTTTATTGGTGTTGAATGTGACAAAAGGATATTACGGTAAGCAAATGCAACGCGATATCAATGAGATTCAAACAGAATTGGATGGTAAAACTGCTGAATACATTGAAAATAAAGCACGATTGGAAGAAATGACTTCTCGCTACCAATTGGTTCAGAAGTTAAAAAGAAGAGGTTTGAAAGAAACGGTGAATCCTGCGAAAGTGATTCGTGTAAAGAAAAAAGATAAATAGTAATAAAAAGAGATAATTAAAATGAGTAATAAGAAAAGCATAACAACTCGAGTTCACGTGGTCTATTTTGGCTTTGTGATCTTGATGGTGCTTGGAATTTACAAGACCATTTTGATTCAACAAGAAGGTAGTGCTTCGTTTTTCTCAGCTACGAAAGATAAAATCCCAACGCGTTCTGTTAAACGTTTTCCACGTAGAGGAGAGATTTTAGATCGCAATTACACACCGCTTCAAACTTCTGTTTCTTTCTTTGATATCCATATGGATCCAACAGTTGTGAAGCAAGAGACTTTTGATAAAGAAATCTCGAATTTGTGTGTTGGTTTACATAAGATTTTTCCAGAAACTTCGGCGCGTGATTTTGAAAATTACATCCGAAATGGACGTGCACGTAAAAGAAGATATTTGACAATTAAACGTAGGGCTACAATTGAACAAAGACGTTTATTGAAAGAGCTTCCAATCTTCAATTTGGGACAAAACAAAGGCGGATTAATCGACAACGACGAGACCTTACAGCGTAAACGCCCTCATGGTGAAATGTTGAAAAGAACCTTGGGTTACTGTCAAAATATTGGTGAAAACAACGAATTACGTGTTGGAATCGAAGGTGCATACAACGAATTACTTGCTGGTGAACCAGGTGAAGAAATCGAACAAAAAATCTCTTCAGGGTGGAAGAAAACGGGTAAAATGGTTAAAAATCCAATCGAAGGTGCGGATTTAGTAACAACATTTGATATTGATATTCAAGAAGTTGCTCATTCGGAGTTGCTACGTCAGTTACGCGAACAAGGTGCGAAAAGCGGATGTGTAATCGTAATGGACGTGAAAACTGGTTTTGTGCGTGCAGTTGCAAACTTGCAAAAAGGAACAGACGGACAGTATTACGAATTGTACAATCATGCGGTTGGAACTAAAGAGGTTCCGGGTTCAACATTCAAATTGGCAAGTATAATGGCTGCTTTGGAAGATAAAAAGATTCGTTTATCAGACAAAGTAAATGCAAAAGGTGAATACGAGTTTTATGGAAAGAAATTCCACGATTCAAACGAATGGGGGTACGGTGAAATTACCATTCAACGAGCGTTTGAAGTTTCGTCGAATGTGATAACACAAGTAATCCAACGCGCGTACCGCAATGACCCTCAGGTTTTTGTTGATCGATTGAAATCTTTTGGGTTGGCAGATCCTCTTGGAGTTGACATTAAAGGTGAACCAATTCCAACGATGTACCAACCAGGACATAGAAACTGGTCTGGATTATCGCTTCCTTCAATGGCAATTGGTTATGAATTTCAACAAACGCCTTTACAAACATTGGCATTTTACAATGCTGTAGCGAATAACGGTAAAATGGTTCGTCCACAATTTATCGAAGAAGTTCGCAGAAATGGGCAATTAGTGAGTCGTACAAAACCGGTTGTGTTGAAAAAGCAAATTTGCTCCATGTCAACAATTCTAGCAATGCAAAATTGCTTAGAAGGAGTTGTGAAATATGGAACGGGAAAGCCGTTACAGTCTTCATTGTTTGATATTGCTGGAAAAACGGGTACAGCTCGAATTTTGAATGATCAAAATCAATATGGTGAGGAAGGATTTGAGCGTTATCAAGCTTCTTTTGTTGGATATTTCCCTGCTAAAGAACCGATTTACAGTTGTATCGTTGTGATTTCAGCTCCATCTAAAGATATTTATGGTGCAACAGTTTCAGGAACGGTGTTCTCTGCGATTGCAAATAAAGTGTATTCAAATACTTTGAAATACCACAAAGCAATCAATGAACAAAAAAGAAAAGATCACTCTTTACCACAAGCATACAATGGAAATACAAACGATTTATTGAATGTATTGAAATATTTAAACGTTCCTCAACGAATTGAATCTTACTCTGATTGGTCGGCGATTGCGAAAAATGGAAATGTATTGCAATTGTATCCACGGAAATATGGCAAAGAAGTGGTTCCAAATGTAGTTGGAATGACTGCGCGTGATGCGGTTTACTTAATTGAAAGATTAGGAATGCATGTAATCATTCGTGGTTATGGAAAAGTAGTTGAACAAACAATTCCTGCTGGAAAACAAGCGTATCCAGGTGGAATTATAGAATTGAAATTGAAATGATTTTGTTAAAAGACATAGCAAATAATACACGTGTTTCGAAATGGATTGGTGAACAGTCTGTATCGATCAATGTCTTGACTTCCGATTCTAGAAAAGCAACAAAAGGTTCACTTTTTATTGCAATCAAAGGAACAAAAGTTGATGCACATGATTTTGTTGCTCAAGTAGTTGAACAAGGTTGCGTTGCTGTTGTGGTGGAAAAAGAAATGAATCTTCCTGCAACTATCACTCAATTAGTTGTTCCTAATTCAGCTAAAGCTTTAGGTGAATTAGCACATGCGTTTTATGGTTTCCCATCGAGAGATTTAAAGTTAGTTGGGATTACTGGAACGAATGGAAAAACGACAACAACAACATTGCTTCACAATTTGTACACGCAATTGGGATACAAGGCTGGTTTATTGTCGACTGTTGTAAATAAAATTGGAACGGAAGAAATTCCAGCTACACATACAACACCAGATCCTATTGCATTGAACGCTTTATTAGCTGACATGGTCGCACAAGGATGTACGCATTGTTTTATGGAAGTGAGTTCACATGCAGTTTCACAACACAGAATTGCTGGTTTGGAATTTACAGGTGCTGCTTTCACGAACATTACGCACGATCATTTGGATTACCACGGAACGTTTAAAGCTTACATCGAAGCGAAAAAAGGCTTTTTTGATGGATTGTCAAAAGCTGCTTTTGCATTAGTGAATGTGGACGATAAAAACGGTCGCGTAATGGTTCAAAATACGGATGCAAAAATTCATTCGTATGCCTTACGTACACATGCAGATTACATGGGTAAGGTCTTGGAAAATAGCTTCAATGGTTTGTTGTTGACAATCAATGGAACGGAATTATGGTCTCGATTAATTGGAGATTTCAATGCTTACAATTTAACAACGGTTTTCGGAGTTGCTGATTTATTAGGAGATGATCGCACAGAGATTCTTACAGTTTTAAGTCGTTTGGAATCAGTTGATGGTCGTTTTCAGTTCATGCAGTCGACTTCAAAAATCACAGCAATTGTTGATTATGCGCACACACCAGATGCTTTGATCAACGTGTTGAAAACGATTGAAAATATCAGAACTAGAAACGAGCAAGTGATTACAGTTGTAGGATGTGGTGGCGATCGCGATTCTATGAAACGTCCAGAAATGGCACGAATTGCTTGCGAAATGAGTACAAAAGTGATTTTAACTTCTGATAATCCAAGAACGGAAGATCCTTTAGCGATTTTAGCCGAAATGGAAAAGGGAGTGGAAGCACAACATTTCATGAAGACTTTAACAATTGCAGACAGAGAACAAGCAATTAAAACGGCTGTGTCAATGGCACAAGAAAACGACATTATCCTAATCGCAGGAAAAGGTCACGAAAAATATCAAGAAATCAACGGAGTAAAACATCCTTTCGATGATTTCGAATTAGTAAAAACATATTTCAATAAACTAAATAAATAAAGATTATGCTGACTTATTTATTCGACTATTTACAAAAATTTGACTTTCCAGGAGCAGGATTGTTCGACTTTATTTCTTTCCGTGCCTCTATGGCTTTGATTACTTCGTTAATCATTTCAATTGTATTTGGAAAGCGTTTAATCAACTTGTTACGTAAACAGCAAATTGGTGAAACAGTTCGTGACTTGGGATTAGCGGGACAAATTGAAAAACAAGGAACTCCAACAATGGGAGGTTTAATCATTTTGAGCGCAATTTTGATTCCTACGTTATTGTTCGCGAAATTGCACAATGTATACGTAATCACGATGTTGTTGGCAACAGTTTGGTTGGGATGTATTGGTTTCTTAGATGATTACATCAAAGTGTTCAAAAAGAACAAAGAAGGTTTAAAAGGGAAATTTAAAGTTGTTGGTCAAATTGGGGTTGGAATTATCGTAGGTTCAATTTTGTATTTCCATCCAGATGTACAAGTACACAAACAAGTTGATAGTGATTATAAATTGAAAGCTGGTGAAAAATTTGTAACACATCAACATACACAAAACCATGTTAGAGACAGAGTTGAGGTTATAATAGGTTTAAAAGAAGACGTAAAGTGGATCGAAACGAAAGACATGACCACAACAATTCCATTTGTGAAAAACAATGAATTCAATTACAACTGGTTGATTGGAGATATCGATAAGTCTTACGGTTGGTTGTTGTTCATTCCATTTGTGATTATTGTTGTAATTGCTGTTTCGAATGGAGCAAACATGACCGATGGTTTAGATGGTTTGGCAACAGGAACTTCTGCAATTGCAGGTTTAGCCTTAGCAGTTTTGGCGTATGTTACTTCAAACATCAAATTCGCAGATTACTTGAATGTGATGTATATTCCATTTGCCGAGGAACTCGTGATTTTCATTGCCGCCTTTGTGGGAGCGTGTATTGGTTTCTTGTGGTACAACAGTTTCCCTGCGCAAGTTTTCATGGGTGATACAGGAAGTTTGGCTTTGGGTGGAATCATCGCTGTTTTCGCAATTTCAATCCGTAAAGAATTATTGATTCCAGTTTTATGTGGAATCTTCTTAATCGAGAATTTATCAGTGATTCTTCAGGTTGGATATTTCAAATATTCGAAGAAGCGGTTTGGTGAAGGAAAACGGATTTTCCTCATGGCTCCATTACATCACCATTACCAGAAAAAAGGTTTACATGAAGCGAAAATTGTTTCTCGTTTCTGGATCGTAGCAGTTCTTCTTGCAGTATTAACAATCGTAACATTGAAACTACGTTAATGCAAATCGAAAACAAAATAGTAGTTGTTTTGGGCGCTGGCGAAAGTGGAGTCGGTGCTGCAATTCTTGCTCAAAAGCAAGGTGCAAAAGTATTTGTATCTGATTTTGGTCAAGTGAAACCTTCATTCCAAGAAGAATTGAATCAATTTGGTTTGGAGTGGGAGCAAGAACAACATTCTATGGAACGCATTTTAGAAGCGGATTTAGTGATTAAATCACCAGGAATTCCAGAAAAAGCTCCAGTAATGAAAGTGATTCGAGAAAAAGGAATTAAAGTTATTTCTGAAATAGAATTTGCTGGATTTTATACGACGGCTAAAAAAGTCTGTATCACGGGTTCAAATGGTAAAACAACAACTACCATGTTGACGTACCACATGCTCAAAAAAGCAGGTTTGAATGTAGGTTTAGCTGGAAATGTTGGCTACAGTTTTGCAAAACAAGTAGCACTGGAAAACAAAGATGTTTTTGTGTTGGAGTTGAGTTCTTTCCAATTGGACGATATGGAAGATTTCAAAGCAGAAATTGCAATGCTGTTAAACATCTCGCCAGATCATTTAGATCGCTACGATTACCAAATGCAGAATTACGTGAATTCTAAATTCCGAATTCTACAAAATCAAACAAGTGAAGATTTCTTCATTTACAACGCAGACGATGCTTACACAGCTGAAGAGCTTAAAAAACGAGAAATCGCTGCACAATTACTTCCTTTTTCACTTACAAAACAAGTGGATCCGGGAGCATATTTAGAAAACAAACAACTCATAATAAACTTTAAAAATCAATTCAGTATGTCAATTCACGAATTAGCATTAAAAGGAAAACACAATGTTGGGAATTCCTTAGCATCCAGTTTAGCTGGAAGAATTTTAGAAATCAGAAACGATACGATTCGCGAATCAATGTCGGATTTCGTAAATGTTGAACACCGTTTGGAGTTTGTCGCAAAAGTAAATGGAGTAGAATTCATTAACGACTCAAAAGCTACGAATGTAAATTCAACGTGGTTTGCATTAGAATCAATGGAAAAACCAACTGTTTGGATTGTTGGTGGTGTTGATAAAGGAAACGATTATTCAGAATTGGATGCACTTGTTGCTGAAAAAGTGAAAGCAATCGTTTGCTTAGGAACAGATAATAAAAAATTGGTGGAACATTTCACTGGAAAAGTCGAAATGATCGTTGAAGCAGGTTCTGCATTAGAAGCTGTTGCAAGTGCATTCCGTTTGGCTAAAAAAGAAGAAACTGTTCTTTTGTCGCCATGTTGTGCAAGCTTTGATTTGTTTGAAAACTACGAAGATCGTGGAAATCAATTCAAACAAGCTGTTCGTTCACTTTAAAATTTAGTACAGATGGAAATCAAGAAAAAACAGGCACATGATCAGTTGTTAGATGCACGTAAAGATGCACTACTTAGAGCTGAAAAACAGTCGCTTCGTCCGCTCGGAAAATGTTGGGGCTTGGATGTTTTTGCTTGGGCAAATCCGTCTATTCCTGAATTGGCTGCCACAATTGAATATTTTCCTTTTCCAATCGTTTGGGTTGGAAACGCGCATACGATTCAAAAAATGGCGGATGAACGTCCACACTTGATTCAGTCTTTGCAATGGTTGGCGCAATACGATTCTGGGCATTTTCCTTTGGACCGTGAATTGACAAAAACAATTCCTTTGGTTTCTGCTACACAGAATTTAATTGAGACCTTTCAATTGGTGAAAGACAATAGAACATTGAAAACAATTTTGGTATTCACTACTGCTGGAAAAGGGTGGGAAGATCAATTAGTTGAATTTGAAGATTTAATCAAATTGCATAAATAAACATGCGTAAATTATTTGGAACGGTTTTAAAAGGCGATGTCGCAATTTGGGTCTTAACCTTTGTGATGTTGGGTGTGTCTGTTTTGACAGTATACAGCTTCGTTCCTATTTTGGTGAAAATGCAAGGTGGATCTGAATTGTCCTACTTGTTAAAGCATGTTTTCTATATTATTTTGGCGATTGGTGTAATGATTTGGGCACACCGTCGAGATACCATTTTACTGCGAAGATACGCGCGCTTTATTTTCTATACGGCGTGTGGATTGATGTTGTTTACCATGTTTTTCGGACAACGTGTAAACGAAGCTGGACGATGGGTTTCCATTCCTTTTGTTGGTTTGACGTTCCAGCCTTCGGATTTCGCGAAGATTGCCTTGGTGATTTTAATTTCTCATAATTTAACAAAATTTGAATCAAGTATCAAAGAATGGAAAGTTGCCTCACGTGTATTGTTAGCGCCGATTGTTGTTCTCTTTTTATTGATTTTTAAAGATAACTTTTCGACTGCAGCAATTGTATTCATGTTGGCAATGACGCTTCTCTTTGTTGGAATGGTTCCGATAAAACATATTATAAAATTATTTGTAATCGGAATAGCTGCATTCATGTTAGCTGTTGCGGTTCAGAAAACATTTCCTGCAGTAAAAGTTCTACCGCGTTTAGAAACATGGATCAATCGTATTTCGAATAAATATGCAGATGCCAGTCAGGTCGACTTAGCTGGAAATTTACAACAAAAAAATGCGGAACAAGCAATTCATTTAGGAGGTGTTTTTGGACAAGGTGCTGGGAAAGGAAAAGTAAAAGAATTCATTCCTGAAGCGTATGCCGATTTTTATTATGCGAGTTTTGTGGAAGAGTTTGGATTGCTTTTCGCAATAGTTTTAACATTGTCTTATTTGGTTTTTCTATTTCGAATTTTCCGAATAGGTTTGAGTGCAGACGATACTTTCGATACCTATCTCTGTATCGGAATTGGTTTGATCATTCTCTCACAAGCAACGGTAAATATTTTAGTCTGTGTTGGAATTTTTCCTGTAACTGGACAAAACATGCCGCTTCTCGCAATGGGAGGGTCTGCAATGATTGCGACTTGTCTTTCCTTGGGGATTGTACAAAGTATCGCACGTAAAAAAGATAAGTCGAAATCAAGTTTTGACACAAATAAAGTTGTTTAAAGACTTAAACTATTAGAATTGAAACAATGGAATTAAAAAGAGTAATCATATCAGGTGGTGGAACAGGAGGACATATTTTTCCTGCTTTGGCAATTGCAAAAGAAATAAAAGCACGTTATCCAAATTGTGCAATTTTGTTCGTTGGCGCTGAAGGTAAAATGGAAATGGAAAAAGTTCCAGCCGCTGGTTTCGAAATAAAAGGCTTACCAATTGTTGGTTTTCAACGAAAATTAACTCCAAAGAATTTGCTATTACCTTTCAAACTATTGAAAAGTTTGTCGTTGGCTAAGAAAATTATCAAAGAATTTAAACCTGAAGTTGCAATTGGAGTTGGAGGATATGCAAGTGGACCTACTTTGAAAATGGCGCAACGTTTAGGAATTCCAACTGTTATTCAAGAGCAAAATTCATATCCAGGAAAAACAAATCGTTTGTTGGCAAAGAATGTAAAAGTTGTTTGTACAGCATACGAAGGATTAGAATCTGTTTTCGGAAAAGGAAAAGTGGTGTTAACAGGAAATCCAGTTCGTAAAGAATTACAAGAAATTACTATTTCAAAAGAAGCAGCTTTTGAAAATTTCAAAGGTTTAAAACCTGAAAAGAAAACAATTTTAGTAATTGGAGGAAGTTTAGGTGCACGTACCTTGAATCAAAGTGTAATGAGTTCGCTTGATTTATTGATTGAAAAAGACGTACAGTTGATTTGGCAATGTGGAAAGTATTATTTCGAGGACATGAAAAGTGGGTTGAATGAAAAATACAAAACGAATGTGTTTTTAACAGATTTCATTCCTCAAATGGACGCAGCATATAAAGTTGCAGATGTAGTTATTTCTCGTGCAGGTGCACTTTCAATTTCTGAGTTATGCTTAGTTGGAAAGGCGACCATTTTTGTTCCTTCGCCAAATGTTTCTGATGATCATCAAACGAAAAATGCATTGGCAATTTCCGAAAAAGACGCTGCGATTTTGATTCCAGATGGGGAAGCTGTGAAAAGAGCAATCTCTGATGCAATTGATATTTTGAACAACGAAAGCTGGTCGAATGATTTGGGAATAAAAATTCGCTCGTTAGCAAAACCAAATGCAACTGCAGATATAGTAAATACGATAGAAAAAACCGTTGAAAAATCTTCATTAAAATGAATTCCTTAGAAAACATAAAACGTTTTTACTTCATCGGAATCGGTGGAATTGGGATGTCGGCGCTTGCACGTTTCTTTTTTTCAAAAGGATACGAAGTTGCAGGTTACGACAAAACACCTTCTGATTTAACGGATCAATTGGAAAAAGAAGGAATTGCCGTTCATTTTGAAGATTTAGGAGAAAATATTCCGCAAGCTTACAAGAATACAAAAGAAACTTTAGTTGTTTACACGCCAGCTATTCCAAAGGAAATGGGTGAGTTGGTTTATGTACAACAATATCATCAAGTGTTAAAACGTTCCGAAGTCTTAGGATTAGTTACACAAGAATCGTTGGGTTTAGGAGTAGCTGGAACACATGGTAAAACAACAACATCAACATTACTGACACACGTAATGCATCAGTCTTCAACGAAATGTTCTGCTTTTTTAGGTGGAATTTCTTCGAACTTAAATTCGAATGTTTTAGTCGACAGTTCTGCAAAATATACTGTCATTGAAGCGGATGAATTTGATCGTTCCTTTTTGCGCTTACATCCTTTTGCAAGTATTATCACCGCTGTAGATCCGGATCATTTGGATATTTATGGAACGGAAGAAATTTTCCGTGAAGGTTTTCAAGAATATGCGAACAAGCACGAAGGAAAATTGCTAGTTACTCAAGTACAAGTTCAATTAAAAAATACAGGCTTCAAACAATTGACTTATGGAATCAACCTTGAAGCAGATGTAAAAGGTGAAAACTTACAAGTTCAAAATGGAACTTTCCAAATGGACGTAATTTTCAAAAATGAAAAATGGTTGAATGTTGAATTGGGTTTACCTGGAATTCACAATGCTGAGAATGCCTTGGCTGTGATTACGTTGACAAGAGAATTGGGCTTAACGGAAGAGGAAATTCGTTTCGGACTAAAAACGTTCAAAGGAGTAAAACGTCGTTTTGAATACCATGTTCGAACTGAAGATTTAATTTATATTGACGATTACGCGCATCATCCAACTGAAATTCACGCCTTGGTGAGTTCTGTGCGATTGTTGTATCCGAATAAAAAAATTACTGGAGTTTTCCAGCCGCATTTATTTTCACGGACACGAGATTTCTTAGATGGTTTTGTCTCTGAATTAGCGCAACTCGACGAAGCGATAATTATGCCGATTTATCCTGCACGTGAATTACCAATTGAAGGAGTGACTAGTGAAATTATAGTTAATCGAATTGGTTCGAAAGCAAGAATATTGAAACCAGAAGAAGTTGTTTCGTATGCATCTGAATTTAGTGAGGGTGTGTTTTTGACAATTGGAGCAGGTGATATTGATCGGATTGTTCCATCATTGGAAAAAATATTTAAAAGCAAATCGTGAAAGCAAAATTGAAAATAGCTGCATGGGTTACACTTGTTTTGGGTGTAATTGTTTTGTTGTACTTAATGCGTTCGTATCAGGAAAGACAAGTTGCGAAGGAACCAGAAGTGGCTATTTCTGTCGACGATGAAAATGCTTTTATCACAGCTGAGGAATTGAAAATCCGTTTGAAGCGTTACAATTTATTGTACCCAGGAATGCTTGTTTCAGCGATCAATGCGAAAGTAATTGAAGACACAATTCGCAAAATGCCTGAAGTAGAGACGGTTGACGTGTTTAAACAAATGGGCGGAAATTGGAAGATTTCTGTGAAAGTTAGAAAACCATTAGCGCGAATTTTTAATACGAAAGGTGAAAGTTATTACGTTGACCGTTATGGGAATAAGATGTCTACATCGGCAAATTTTTGTGCACGAGTGATGGTTTTTTCGGGGAATATTTCCGACAAAATTGATAGCTTAAATGTGGATGACATTATTAACAATAAATTCTTGAAAAGTTCTAATTCTTTAGATCAAATCTATCGAATTTCGAAGTATGTTTGTGATGATCCCTTTTTGCGATCTTTAATTGCGCAAGTACATAGAAATCAATGGGGTGATTTTATCTTGATTCCGCAGGTAGGAGGACATGAAATTGTTTTTGGTACAGCAAATTCGGATCGAGATGTAAAAGAAAAATTTGAAAAACTGAAAACTTTCTACAAAGAAGGAATTCCTTATGAAGGTTGGAATAAATACAGCAGCATCAATTTGAAGTATAAAAACCAAATTGTTGGAAAAAAACGAAACGATGATGAGCGAACAGAATAAAGCAAAAAGAATGGTGATTGTAGGACTTGATATTGGTACTACAAAAATTGCCTGTTTAGTAGGTGTGAAAAATGACAATGGTAAAATTGAGATTTTAACGATGGGTCATTGGCATTCTGCTGGAGTAGTACGTGGTTCAGTTATCAATATTGATGAGGCGGTTGTTTCCATTAAGAAAGCAATCAACTCGGCTGTTGAACGTTTTGGAAAGAAAATCGATATTGAAGTGGTACATGTTGGTATCGCTGGTTCACATATTCAATCATGGCAAAACCGTGGTGTGAAAATGCGTGAATCTAACGAAGATGTAATCCGTGAGCAAGAAGTACGCGATTTAATCGAAGAAATGCACCGTGTTGCTGTTCCTCCAGGACAAGAAATTGTACATGTAATTCCTCAAGAATATATCGTAGATAGTCATTTTCATGTAAACCCAGTTGGGATGTTCGGTAACCGTTTGGAAGGAAATTTCCACATTGTTACGGGCGATACAACAGCTGCGAAATACATCAAAACGGCTGTAGAAAGAGCAGATTTAGAAATCGCAGATATGATTTTAGAGCCAATTGCTTCAGCTGAAGCAGTTTTGACAAATCCAGAGAAAGAAGCTGGAGTTGTTTTGGTGGATATCGGTGGTGGAACAACAGATGTGGCGATTTTCCACGATGGAATTTTACGTCATACTGCTGTGATTCCATTTGGAGGTGAGATCATTACACGTGATATCATGGAAGGATGTCGTTTGTTGAAAAACTATGCGGAACAATTGAAAATCCAATTCGGATCTTCGATTCAAGCAGAAGCAGTTGCAAACGAAGTGATTTCAATTCCAATGTTGGATGGACATGAGCCATTAGAAATTTCTACACAAATGTTGGCTGGAATTATTCAGGCACGTATGGAAGAAATCATTGGCGCTGTAAACCATGAAATTTTAACAAGTGGATTGGAACGCAAATTAGTAGCAGGAATTGTTGTAACTGGTGGTGGATCTCAATTGAAAAACATCAAACAACATTTTGAATATTTAACAGGAATGACAACACGTTTGGGTAGACCAACAGAACACATTGCAGCAACTAAATTGTCTGATGCAGTGAATTCTCCAATCTATGCAACAGGAATTGGTTTGGTAATTTATGGCTTCAATAATTATGAGCGCTTAAATGGAAATCAACAATTTGAGGTGAAAGAAGCACGTCAACGTGTTTCAAAAGAAAAAGGTCGCTTCTTTGATGGAGTTTTAAAAGGCTCTGGGAAATTAATTAATTTCTTCAAAGACGACGAATTATAATAAAAGCAACAATAAACAACTAAATAAAGACAAGTATGGAATTTGATTTGCCAAAAGGAAGTTCTTCAATTATTAAAGTAATTGGAGTTGGTGGAGGCGGAAGCAATGCCGTAAACCACATGTTTGAACAAGGAATTAAAGGAGTTGATTTCGTCGTATGTAATACGGATCGACAAGCATTAGATATTTCACCAGTACCGTATAAAATTCAGTTAGGACCATCTTTAACAGAAGGTCGTGGAGCTGGAGCAATTCCTGAAGTAGGAAGAAATGCTGCTGTTGAAAATCAAGCTGAAATTGAAGCTTTGTTGAAGGACAATACAAAAATGATTTTCGTAACTGCTGGAATGGGTGGTGGAACTGGAACTGGTGCCGCTCCTGTAATTGCTGCTATTGCGAAAAGCTTAAATATTTTGACTGTTGGAATCGTGACAGTACCTTTCGAATTCGAAGGTCGTCGTCGTCGTCAACAAGCAGAGGAAGGATTAGAAGAAATGCGTAAAAATGTAGACACTTTGTTGATTATCAACAATGAGCGTTTACGTGAATACGGAGGAAATATGGCTATTTCACAATGTTTTGGAATGGCGGATAATGTATTGACAACTGCTGCAAAAGGAATCGCTGAAGTGATTTCGGTTACGGGTATGATCAACATTGATTTCAATGATGTGAACACAGTAATGCGTAATTCAGGTGTTGCTATCATGGGTTCTGCTGCTGCGGAAGGTGATGATCGTGCAATTTTAGCAGTGAAAGAAGCATTGAATTCTCCATTATTGAATGACAATGACATCGAAGGTGCGAAACAAGTATTGTTGAACATTACTTACGGTGACATTGAAGTTAGAATGGATGAAATCGGTACAATTACTGACTTTATTCAAGAAGCTGCTGGTTCAACTGCAGAAGTGAACTGGGGTCATGGTTACGATGCGTCTTTGGGTAATAAATTAAGCGTTACTTTAGTTGCTACGGGATTTAATTCTTCACCGATTACTGGTTTAGAAAAAGCTCCTGAGAAACAAGTGAAAAGCTTAGAGGAATCTGCTCAAAACGAAATCAAAGAGCCGTTGTCATCTCCAACTGAATTTCCAAAAATGGAATCTAAAATTGTTGAAGAGCCAAAAGCTGAAGCATTTGTTACACCATTACCAACAGTAACTCCAGTTGTAGAAGAAAAAACAGTTGAACCAATTGTACATACTTTACAAGCTGAAGTTAAAGAAGAAATTACAGTTGATTTATCAAAAGAGGAAACTCCAGAAATTGAATTCGAAGTTTCTAGCCCTGTAACTTCAATTGTTGAAGAGAAAAAAGTGGTGAATGTTTTGCGTTTGGATGAAGATAAATCTGAAATCAACGAACGTTCAACAACATTGAGTCAAGAAGAAATGAATCGCAAAAATCAAGCGCGTATTGATAGCATTCAATCTTTGAGTCAAAAAATGAAAAAAGCAGAAGGAATTAAAGAGTTGGAAGAAGAGCCTGCTTACTTGAGAAAAGGGATTAATTTGTCTCTATCAAAATTGAGTAATTCAAGTTCACAAAGCCGTTTTGGATTAGGTTCAAAAGGTGATGGACTTTCTTCGAATAATTCTTTTTTACACGATAACGTAGACTAAAAGACTAGAAGAGACAAGACTAGAAGAGACAAGAAGTTTCTCAGAAAGAAATATTCTTGACTCTAAAAGTCTTGCAGTCTTGACTCTAAAAGTCTAACAGTCCTGATTCTAAAAGTCTTGCAGTCCTGACTCTAAAAGTCTTGCAGTCTTGACTCTAAAAGTCTAACAGTCCTGACTCCAAAAGTCTTGCAGTCTTGACTCTAAAAGTCTAACAGTCCTGACTCCAAAAGTCTTGCAGTCTTGACTCTAATAGTCTAACAGTCCTGACTCCAAAAGTCTTGCAGTCTTGACTCTAATTAAAAAATAAATACTATAAAGATGTCACTGACAGAAAAAATAAACCAAGATATCAAAACGGCAATGCTAGCGAAGGACAAAGATCGTTTAGCGGCATTACGTGATGTAAAAAGTAAACTATTGTTGGAAGCAACTTCAGGATCTGGAGAAGTTTCTGATGAAGCGGCGAACAAGATTGTTATGAAGCTTTACAAACAACGTATGGACACATACAATTTGTACATAGAGCAAAACAGACAAGATTTAGCAGACGAAGAATTGTTGCAAGCAAAGGTGATTGAAGAATACATGCCTAAAATGCTTTCAGATGACGAAATTCGTGCTGCGATTGCTGCGAAAATTACTGAAGTTGGAGCAACTGGACCACAAGACATGGGTAAAATCATGGGACCAATCAATGCGCAACTTGCAGGAAAAGCCGATGGAAAAAAAGTAGCCGAATTGGTGAAAGAAGCATTGGCAAATTTGTAATGGCTTTATTCTAAACAAGTCATTTATTGGCTTCGTTTATTGTTGTTAAAATTCCTCTTCCTTGAAGGGGAATTTTTTTTGTTTTGGGAATTCTTATAAATTGATAACTTAGTAAATAATTAATTTAATCTATTTAAGATAAGAAATGAGTTCTAACTTCATGGAAATAATATTAAAAGACTTGCTTAACTATTATTTAGGCTTGGATGATATTTCATTAGAATTACATCTAAAAGAAATAAACACAGCAACAAAGGAGAGGGTTGCAACTATTGATGATTTACAAGTAATTATTTATTCAAATGATCATAATCCTCCACATTTCCATGTAAAAACCAAGAATTTACAAATTGATGCTAAATTTAAAATTGAGGATTGTGAACTTATTAGTGGAGAAATTAGTTCAAAAAACCTAAAGAAAATCAAAGCTTTTTATATAAGTCCAAAAGGTAAAATTGTACTTGAATCAATTTGGAACAAAAGAAAGTAGTTTTGAACAATAAAATTTACGAGAGATTATAAGAAGTGTTCTTTTTGAGAAGAAACAATTTTTACTAAATAAAATTGTAGTTTATTTAGGAGATAATTAACAAGTTTTCAAAATATGGAAAAAATAATATTTGTGTTAAATATATCATTCGTTTTATTTTTTGCATCATGTGAATGTGAAGTAAATACTGATTTTGATTTCAAACATAAATCATTAATTAATATTTACCATAAAGGTGATACAATATGTTTCTCAAATGATAAAAACTCATTAGATACTATTGTGATTTGTGAAAAAAAAGAATGGGTGAATAATTGTATGTTAAGTTCTAAGTCAATAGAGATAAAACATCTACCAAAAAACAATTGGATTGACAGTTACAACTTGACTGAAAAAGGTTTGTTACCAAATAACCAGTCACTTCTTTCAATTCAAAAAGAAATTGCTCCCGAAGGATATGATCAATTTTCGGAATATTCGATATATATTACTTATCGAAATTTTTCAGAAAAAATAGAGGATAGTATCATTCCAATAAAAAGTCAATTGTTTGATTATTTAATGATTGGAGAATTTTTTAAAATCAAAAATAATAATGAGAAAATTGATTCATTAGATATATTGGAAATATTTTGGTCAAACAGATATGGGCTTCTTGGATATAAACTCAAAAACAATGAAATATTCAAACTAAAAAAATAGAAATCCCTTGAAAATTAAATATGAAAAGTTCCTTAATTATATTACTCTGGTTAACTAGTTTAAATACTTTTGGGCAGGAAAAAACTGAATTTGATGCTCAAAAATGGTTGCCAACTTACGATCTTGCGACTCCAAAGGATTGGGGGATTGAACGTTTTCCTATTCCAATAAATTTTGCTCCTGAGATTCCTTATGAAGGTGTTGAAGACATTCGTTTTACGCAGGGTTGGGCGAATAGCACTACTAATGAGTATTGGACCTATGCCTTTTTATGGTGTCTGGAAGGAAAAGAAAAAATGAACTCTAAAATTATTCGAAATAATTTAAAATATTATTACACAGGTCTCGTTGGGTCAATGCAAAGGGACAGTTTGGCCAACAAAACAAACATCGTAAAAACCGAAGTAAAGAAAGTGAAAACACAAAAAGGTGATTTAAAAACTTTTAATGCTTCAATCGAAATGATTGACTACATGACGAACAAACCGATTACGTTAAATTGTAAAGTCCATATTAAATCTTGTTTAGGACAAAACAAGACTTTTGTCTTTTATGAAATTTCTCCAAAATCCTTTACTGATAATGTCTGGAAAAGTTTAGATGATTTGTGGACAGGATTTAGTTGCGAAAAGTCCGTGGAGATAAAATAATCTGTTGAAAAAAATCAAATGGAAGAGAGAGACTATTTAAAAAAACAAATAGACCAAATGGGACAAGTATTCGCAAAGATGCTTTCTAGTTTATTGGGTTTAAAAAACAACGGACAAGTAAATGAGGGACTTGAAATGTCAAATCAAACACTTAAAAAGGAGTTAGATTTTACTATTCAAGAATTAATTGATTTACCAACTGATGAATTGATCGAATATCTTACTGTTCAAAAAAACTTAACGAATGAAAACCTAGATAAACTTTCTGAAATTCTTTTGTTCCACGCCGAAAATAGTCAAGTTGAGAAAGAAAAATTGTATAAAAGATGTTTGATGATTTATGAATACTTGGATTCAGTCGAAAGCATTTACTCTCTTGAACGACAATGGAAAATACAACGAATAAAAAATCAATTGTAACAAAAATTCATTTTTATACGAATCAAACGGATGAAGCATCCAATTTTTTTATTCCAACCCTTTTCGTACATTTGAAAATCAATTAATTGAACAGTGAAATTTTTAATCAGTACATTTTTCGGAATTTTGTTGCTTTTCAGCCTGAGCTTGGTTAGCTGTCAGGATGATTTTACAATTCAACGAAAATACGATACAGAATACGTTGTTTTATTAATTGTTGACGGACCTCGTCATACTGAAACGTGGGGTGAGCCAAATCGTACCTACATTCCTTATAGAAGTCAATTGCTTTCAGAAGGTGTTTTGGTCGATAATTTTAGAAATAATGGTGTCACTTTCACAAGTCCTGGACATGCGTCAATGGTAACTGGAACCTACCAAAATATCGCAAATAATGGATCTGAATTGCCCACAAAACCAACCTTGTTTCAGTATTTACGCAAACAAAATTCATGGAACGATAATCAGCTTGCGTTAGTGACTTCGAAAGATAAATTACATGTTTTGAGAAATTCATCTTTTTCAGGATACCAAGATTTGTATCTCGCTTCTTTTAATTGTGGTGTCAACTCAAACGGAACTGGAGGTTACCGCAATGACTCAATAACGTTCGAAATTGCCAAACAAACGCTTCAAAACAATCATCCTTATTTCACTCTGATTTCCTTTAAAGAACCGGATGTTGCAGGACATTTAAACGATTCAGCAGGATATTACAACGGAATTGTGAAAACTGATTTTTATGTCAATGAAATCTGGAATCAAATTCAAGCAGATCCAATCATGGCTGGGAAAACAACCTTGATTGTTACGAATGATCACGGACGACATTTAGACAATGCGGGTGGATACGTCAATCACGGTGATGGATGTGAAGGTTGCCGAAGAATCGAATTTTTTGCACTTTCACCCGATTTCAAACAAAACTATATTTCTACAAAAAATTACGAACAAATCGATATAGCCCACACAATCGCAGAGCTCTTTCACATCAAGATCAAAGAAGGTGACGGAGAAGTGATGTGGGATTTGTTTAAATAATTTTTTTATCCAAAACTTAGTTTGTAATTTTGCACTTCAATAAATGTATAATACTGAACAAGTTTTGTTATTATTTGTTCCTTCAAATAGAGCGTGACTAACTCGGAATTATATTTCTATTGACTAAATAAACGAGTATAACAAACAATTATGAGCAATACAACTGAAAAATTGGCTTACAAAGTAAATGACATCAGCTTAGCTGACTGGGGTCGTAAAGAAATTAAATTGGCGGAAGCTGAAATGCCAGGATTAATGGCACTTCGTGAAGAATACGGAAACTCTAAACCATTGGCTGGAGCTCGTATCGCAGGATGTCTTCATATGACAATCCAAACAGCTGTGTTGATTGAAACATTGAAAGATTTAGGTGCTGAAGTATCTTGGTCTTCTTGTAACATTTTCTCAACACAAGATCACGCTGCTTCTGCAATCGCTGCAGCTGGAATTCCAGTTTATGCTTGGAAAGGTATGAACGAAGAAGAATTCGACTGGTGTATCGAACAAACTATTTTCGCTTTCGAAGGTGGAAAACCTTTAAACATGATTTTGGATGATGGTGGTGACTTAACAAACATGGTTTTTGACCGTTACCCTGAGTTAACAAAAGATATCAAAGGACTTTCTGAAGAAACTACAACTGGAGTTCACCGTTTATACGAGCGTGTGAAAAACGGAACTTTAGTGATGCCTGCAATCAACGTGAACGATTCAGTTACAAAATCAAAATTCGATAACAAATACGGATGTAAAGAGTCTTTAGTAGATTCAATTCGTCGTGCTACTGACGTTATGATGGCTGGAAAAGTTGCTGTTGTTTGTGGTTACGGTGATGTTGGTAAAGGTTCTGCTGCTTCTTTGAAAGGTGCTGGTGCACGTGTAATCGTTACTGAAATCGATCCAATTTGTGCGTTACAAGCTGCAATGGACGGATTTGAAGTGAAAAAATTAGATACAGTTGTGAACCAAGGTGATATCATTGTTACAACAACAGGTAACAAAGACATCGTTCAAGGAAAACATTTCGAGAAAATGAAAGACAAAGTGATCGTATGTAACATCGGACACTTCGACAATGAAATCGATATGGCTTGGTTGAATAACAATCATGGAGCTTCAAAATACACTGTAAAACCACAAGTGGATATTTACAACGTAAACGGAAATGAAATCATCATTTTGGCTGAAGGTCGTTTAGTGAATTTAGGATGTGCTACAGGTCACCCTTCTTTCGTTATGTCGAACTCATTTACGAACCAAACATTGGCTCAATTAGAGTTATGGCAAAATTCTGCAAACTACGGAAACGATGTTTACATGTTGCCGAAACATTTGGATGAGAAAGTAGCTCGTTTACACTTAGCTAAAATCGGTGTTGAATTAGAGACTTTACGTCCTGATCAAGCTGAATACATTGGAGTTAATGTTGAAGGTCCATTTAAAGCGGAACACTACAGATATTAATTATCAATTATCAATTGAAAATGTAAATCCCGATAGCTATCGGGAGAAAATGTAAAAAGTTTCAATTTTTAAATGAAATTAAAGCCGTGTCAATTTTGATACGGCTTTTTTAATTTAATACTGTTGCAAAAATGTCTTGTATTTATTCCGAGACCAATAAACAACTAAATTGGTTTCTTTACTTCCTTTTAATAAAATTGCAGGAGTTTTTAAAGGCAAAGTTTTCTTTGATGCATTGCGGACGATTCGATCTCTAAAAATAAACCATGTCTTAGCCCACGTGATCGAAGAACCCATATCTGTTGCATTTCCACAACCCACAATGAAGACCAAATTCTTTCCCCCATTAATAAACATCAATCCTTTTGAATGGTCAATCGTGTTTTCAACAAAAAAAGCAATGTCAATTAACTTGTCACCATTGAAATCCCCTTCAAAATAGTAGGGATTAAACTCGCGTTGAATTTTATAATTCTTGACCAGTTCTGATTTTTCTAAAACAGGTTTCGCCCATTCTGGCATATGTGTCAAAACAAGACTGTCCTGAATTGATTTTCCTGTTAATGCAGTTTGTTGACTTAAAGTAAATCCCGAAACAAGAAGTGTAACAAAGAGGTTAAACATATTTTTCATGACTATTTGATTATGAGTTTCAATTCAATTTATGAATTGTTTTTTGACAAATAGAAACGAAAAACAGTTTAAAATTTAAACGGTAGATTTTATTTACTGGTGTATTAAAAATCCAAATTTAAAAATCAATCGTATATAGTTTGAGTTTTCATTTTGAACAAGTAAGTTCGAAATAGTTAGTGAGTGTTAGGTGTGTTGTCTGTTTAGTTCATAATATTTTATGATACTAAGTTCTAAAAACAGACAAATTATAAGAGGAGCTATTCGTGTGCTCCTCTTTTTTTATGTGATATTTTCCTTGAAATCTTGATGTTTCTCTCGAAAAAGTGCAATTAACTCTTTGTGCTTCATTTTGTAAATTGACGATTGAATGACATAAAAACTATCGTAGTTCATTCGGTTGATTTTCGCAATTCTTTTTTTAAAAGAAGACAATTTATTCATGTATAGATCCGGGTCATCAAGAACTAAAGCAATCGCTTTATTCAAACCAACTTCCTCTTCGCGAATATGTTTCAAAGCAGACCAAGGAACAAGTCCAATTTTTTTAAAATCATCAAAATGCTGAAATCCATCTTGAGTGAGTAAAAGTCCTTTTGATCGTCTGAGTTGTTTTACGATTCCAAAAACACACAATGCATATAAGGACAAGGAAATGTAAAACAACACAATTCTCCAAGTTGGGTCAATATATCCTTTTGTAGACAGCCACATTAAACCACTAGAAACAATCAATAATGATATAAGTGCAATTATTGCAAGTAAACGATTGGGTTTTATTTCAATTGAATAATTCATAATTTTTAACTTGAATTACAAATATAAAATTAATGATAGAATAAACTTTTGAAAATGATAAATCTAGAAATTCAATCTTCATTTACGTATCTTTGCCTATATTTTGAAATTCATGTTAGCTTATTTCCGTTCGATTGATTACAAGTCATTAAAAACTATTCTAATAGTTGCGTTTTTAGTGCGTTTAATTTCTGTGATTTTTGCTGAAGGATACGGAATGCACGACGATCATTATTTAATCATCGAAGCGGCTGGATCTTGGGTAGATGGTTACGATTACAACCACTGGCTTCCATGGACAGAAGGAAATTTAGGTGTGCCAGAAGGACATAGTTTCACCTATGTTGGAATCAACTATTTGCTGATTTCTGGAATTAAATCAATTGGAATTTCTGATCCGAAAATCATTATGCTCATCATTCGATTAATTCATGCGGTATTTTCGCTTTTAATCATACGTTATGCATTCAAAATAACAGATAAACTTTCTACTAAAGCAATCGCTTCAACTGTTGGGTGGATTTTAGCGCTTTTGTGGGTGATGCCTTTCCTTTCCGTTCGAAATTTGGTTGAAGTCACAAGTATTCCATTTTTAATGGCTTCGATGTGGTTTGTAATTCGCGATAATAAAAAAACAACCTTGTTTTATGCCGGACTTTTAATTGGAATGGCAATTTCTTTCCGCTATCAAATTGCAGTCTTTGCTGTTGGAATGGGAATTTATTTCATCCTTAAAATGCAGTGGGAAAAATTAATTTTCTTCACAGTTGGGGCATTGGTTTGTTTTTCTTTAACTCAAGGACTTGTCGACTATTTTATTTGGGGAAGACCATTTGCTGAATTCCGCGGATATGTCGAATACAATATGAACGAAGGAACTCAGTACATGAAAAACTCGAATTACTTTATGTATTTCTATGTTCTTTTCGGGTTTTTATTGTTTCCAATGGGAATTTTAGCGTTGATCGGTTACTTCAATTCGGCTAAAAAATATTTGATTATTTTCTTACCAACTTTGTTGTTTTTGTTGTTTCATACTTGGTTCCCGAATCGACAAGAACGTTTTATTCTAACAATTTTCCCTCTTGTAATTTGTTTATCTGTTATGGGAATCGCTTTACTACGTGAACGTAAATTTTGGAATGGATTCTGGAAAGTTTCCTTGGTTGCTTTTTGGATTTTGAATATCCCATTATTAGCTGTCGTTTCTACAATGCCGTCTAAAAAATCACGTATGGATACGATGTATTCGTTATACGGACATGTAAAAGGAAATGAACATATTTTGATCGAAGCAACAGGTGAAACTAACCCTGAAATGATGCCTTTTTTCTATTCTGGGAAATGGAGATATGGAATTCAAGAACGATGGAGTACGGATACAACTTCTATTGATACTATTTGTAAAGTAAAACACGACCTCATTTTCTTTTTCGGACAAGACTCATTGAAAGAAAGAATTCATTCCTTTAAAAAGTTCTATCCGAATATGAAATTACATGCTCAAATCCAACCTGGTTATGTGGATAAACTCTTACATTCAATCAACCCACGGAATTCCAATTCATACGTAGAGGTTTGGTGGACAAATTATAAAAAATAATTTCAACTTTCGTTAACTGTATTTGAGTCCTTATCAGGTTTAAGTGTGAAAAAAGGAGCTCAGGAGTAATGAGACAATTCAAATATGTTTTGGGCTGAGTTCAAAAGTTTCAAATCTAGGCATTCGAAAGTCAAAAATGGAGAGTCCCGAACGTTCGGGATGAGCCTTTTTTGGATAAGAATAACGACGAGTTGAAGCTTTTGAGACAGCACCCCAATTTATAATATGTTGTATTTATTTCGGCATTATTTCCATTTTATCCGCAAAGTGCAGACAATAATCGCGTAAATCTTCAGCGATTAAATTTTCTCCAGTAGCACGCTCGAAAGTGTCGGCCATTGTCAATAATGTTTGATGAAAAAATTGTTTCATTTCTTCAACTGATAAATCTTTGGTCCACAAATCGATTTTCATCGTGTTGTTTTCTTCTGGGTTCCACAAGGAAAGGAACATTGCTTTTGCAGGTGTGTTTTCAATTCCACTATCACTTGCATTCCAATTCATTTCAAGAGGTAATTTGTTGTCGTTCAGTCCAACTTCAATTGAAATTTTCGATCTTTTTGTTACTATTTCGTCCATGATGTTATTCGTTTACTTCGTATTCTTGTAAAAGTTCTGTGTAAGGTAAATCAATCAATTCTTTAATTGTAATATCGTATTGTTCCATGTATGACTGTACAATTCTCCAGCCCAAAAACTGGCCGAGTCTATCTGGACCTTTCATTGGAATTCCTGCTGTAAATGGGGATTCTTGTAAATAATTTGCCATTATTTTATCATCAAGAATGAATAATTGTTTTTGATCTACAATGTATTGCCAAAAAGCGGATTCATTACGCATTGCCCAATCGTAATCGCGTTTTGAATAGCGAATAATTTTTTCTTTTTCCATTTCAGGAAATGCTGCTTCAGTCAAATAAATCACTTTCCCATAATTGATGAGTGCTTCAATTGTGTTACGAGGATTTTCTAAATCAACCAAATGCGTAATTGCCCAAGAACAAACAGCATCTCGTTCTAAATAAATTGGATTCATTCCTTTTTTCACCCATTCGTAGAATAAATTGGGTGGGAGCGATTGTGTTATTTTATTTTTTTCACCCAAATAGCGCTCTAAACCAATCATTACACTTTTGTCTGTACAAAATGCACTTGATTGAAATCCACTGTATGAAAAATAGATAGTTGAAGGAAATTTTGCATGTGGTAAATGAAAAGAAAGGCGTTTGAATCCATTTACTATTTCTTCTTCTGTTTTACTTAAATCTTTAAATTCCTTTTTTATTTCAGAATGAGTTTGTTTCAAAATCGGAACTTTGTGAAAATCAATAAATTTCTTTTCAAAAGTTGAATCTGGAATTTCGCCAAATTGTAAACAATAAACCGTCCAATAATTCGCAAGGTCGATGTCTTCGTTTGCTAAATCATAATAACAAAATTTAAACGCGCCAAAACTTGAAAACAGCTCTTTTTCAATGTTTTGCGTCTTTATTTTCAGTTTGGATTCAGCTGGGTTTACATCTAATACAGATCCACCACAAGCAGATAGAAAAACAACTAAAAAGCCTAAATAAATTGGTTTTATTTTTTTCATAGAAAAATTCTTGTTCAAAATTACATAAAAATACAGAAGCTATTTCTTACTTTTTCCAAAGTTTGCTTTATATTTGAACACGATTTAAAAAAATACTATGAAAAAAACAATATTTTCTATTTTAACGGTTGCTTTTGCATTGGCTGCTAACGCGCAAGACGGAGGTAAAAAAGTTGAAGCAGGTTTGAATTACCAAATGGGTTTTGGATTAAATAAACCGACAACAAAATTAATGGAAACAGGTGGGGTTGGGTTCTCTAATTCAATTGGTTTGACTTTAAATTTTGCATTTACAGATAAAATTGGTTTATCAACAGGGATTGAATTCGATTTTGAATCAATTAAATACAAAACTGCGCAAGATAGCACATTTTATACATTCAATGATACGGATATCTTGCAAAAAGAAGATGTTGTACTAACAGATGCTACACAAGATTTATACATGTTGGATGCGCGTAAATACAAAACTGTTTTTGTTTCGATTCCAACTATGTTGATTTTCAAAATGAAGCCACTTGGTGCTTTCACACCTTATGGTAAATTTGGAGCACGTACAAGTTTCTTAGTTAAAAGTACAGTTAATGATGAAGGAACAGTATTTACAGATGCTTTAATTCCAGCATCTACTCCTGGAGTTGCAAAAGCAAACGAAGGAATGTCTACTAAAGGAGATTTATTCTTTTTACGTTCACAAATCGGTATTGGTGGTGGTACATCTTGGGAGTTCTCAGGTGGTACTTCAGTTTTTGCTGAATTAACATTCTTCTACGGATTTACTCCATTGTTTTACGGTGATGCTTTAACAGGAAATGACAAAGAAAAAGACATGCACTTATTTAATCCTTCTGCGACAAGTACTAATGGAAGAGATTACTTTACAAATAAAGCAACTCAAAAACATTTAGCATTGAAAATCGGAATTTTATTCTAAATTTCACAAAATACTAGAGTTAAGTCCGTCAGTTTTGGCGGACTTTTTTTATCTTTAAAAATTCAAATAAAGCACATGAAAAACGAAAATAAAGTAATTGATTATATTGTAGATTGGCTAAAAACCTATGCTGAAAAAGCACGAGTAAATGGTTTCATTATTGGAATTTCTGGTGGAATTGATTCAGCGGTAACTTCGGTTCTTTGTGCGAAAACAGGTCTAAAAGTTCATGCAATTACTTTACCGATTCGTCAAACAAGTGCTGAATTTGAACGTGCAAATGAACACATTGCTTGGTTAAAAGCAAATTTTCCGAATGTAACAAGTGAAATAGTTGATTTAACTGCGGCTTTTACCACTTTGGAAACAAATTATCCTGAAGAAGTGCGTTCGCATCATTTAGCGATGGCAAACACGCGCGCACGTCTTCGTATGACAACTTTATATGCTTTAGGTCAGACAAAAGGTTTACTTGTTGCTGGAACAGGAAATAAAGTAGAAGATTTTGGAGTTGGTTTTTACACAAAATACGGAGATGGGGGAGTAGATCTTAGTCCAATTGCGGATTTATACAAAACAGAAGTGTATCAATTAGCAAAAGCGTTAAATATTGTCGCATCTATTCAAGTTGCGAAACCAACAGATGGTTTGTGGGAAGATGGACGTTCTGACGAAGATCAAATCGGTGCAAGTTACCCCGAATTGGAATGGACGATGGAATACATTCGTCTTAACAAAACGGATGAATTAACACCTCGTCAACAAGAAGTGATGGATTTGTATTTACGAATGAACAGAGCGAATTTACACAAGATGAATCCAATTCCAGTTTGTATGATTCCAGACAACCTTTAGGGAAATTATCAATTATCAGTTAACAATTGAAAATTTTAAAAAAAAGGTAAACATTTCTTAGTGATTTTGTGATAACGATAAATAGGTCATTTCGAATGATATTGCAACTACGAAGAACTTGTTATTTAGATTGATTTTTCAATTACGACTGACCTCTCATTTCGAGTGATTTTGATACAACGACTGACCTGTCATTTAGAGTGATTTTGCAAAAATCGTATCGAGAAATGACTAATCGTGTTCCGGAGCCAAACGCAATACAATACCATCAATTTCCTCTGAAATTGGAATTTGACAACCCAATCGGCTATTTTGTTTTACGTAAAAAGCTTGATCCAACATATCTAATTCTGCATCGCTTTGTTCCTCTAATTGGTGATCACTTTCTAAATAACATTGACAAGTAGCGCACATTGCCATTCCACCACATTCTCCTTTAACGGGTAGTTCATACGAACGACATAACTCCATGATATTCATGTTCATGTCTGTTGGAGCTATTAATTCGTGGCTTTGTCCTTCTCGGTCGATGATTGTTACTGTAATTTCATTCATGATACAAAGTTAAAAAATATAACTTAAACCAATATTAGCTGAAACAAAACGTGTCTTTATATCTTTTCCAATATCAGATAAAACTGCTTTAGTAAATGTTGTACTAGTGAACGTTGAACTGTAATAAAAATCGGTTTTGCTGTAATTGTAATGTACTTGAATCCCATAATTTATAGCCAAACTTTTACTTATACTTTTACGATTACCAATACCAAAACAAAAAACGATTCCCTTTTTAGTTTCATCGACAAGTGCAGAACTATTTGTTTGATAACCCGCAGAACTTTCCTTTGCAGTATAAGATTTAGTATCATTAACTTTGTAAAATAGAGGCCCAATCCCAAATTGCATATATGCTCCAGATGGTGCACTTATCCCTCCCTTATTGAAACTAAACATAGGTACGATTGAAAAAGTAGAGTATTTTTTCGATTCAAATTGTGTGTAATTTAATAAGTAATCATTATTGAGGTAATTATTAACTGTACTTACATTATACATGTTATGTAAACCATATTTTAAATTAATTGAAAATGCAAAACGAGGTCGAAATTGTCTACCAACTGAAACCAAATATTCTGTTTGAATGATAGATAGTTCTTCTCTTTTTAAACTGTTACCATTTGCTTTGTAATAAAATCCATTCGAATTATTACTATAACCTGAAGTAAAAGTTTTTAAAAGGGTATTTGTATGTAAATTCAATGAAACATCAATAAAGTTTCTTTTACCATAGAAGCCTATTTTTTCTTGAGAATAGATTGAATTTGTTACAATTATTGCGAGTATGAATAGATATAATCTCATAGTTTATTTAAATAAATGGTGGTAATAATTTCCGATATTCAATTTAGTAGGTTTTGCATTGTCTTGAACAAAATCAACAAAAATTGTTTCCCCAGATTCTAGATCCATAGCAATGAATGAATATTCCGTTTCATTTCTAGTAGACAAATCATAAATCATGTATGGGATAATTGGAATTGCTGGAATTACTAAGAAAATACATGTGAAATAAGTTAAACCAGAAATTTTCGTTGAACCTTTTGTGAAATCAATCAAAGAAAAACAAACATTGTCTACTCCTTTGCGTTCCTTGAATTCAGTGATACTTGTGTAATCAACTGGAAGTATATCTACACTTTCACTTACATTTTGTTGTTCAAGAAAACCAGTCATTAAATTTCGATCATTAAAGTGATCCGTATTTCCGTCTTCTTGAATTTCTTTTGTTGTAATTAATGAAATCGGAACACCTGCTGCATCGGCTTCATTTTTAAGTGCTTCTTCGCTATATTGTACAACTTTGTCTAATACTTTTTTAGATTTATCTCTTGACATTAAATCAATTGAAACTGTTGGGTCAATAATTATGATTTTACCAAGGTCACTTATTGATTTTTCATCTTTATTGATAGCTTCAATTAAAAAATCTGTGATAACATCCAAATCATTATTTTCTTCTTCCTCTTCTAAATCAGAAGCTTTAGCATCCACTTTTTTAGGGAAATAAGCAAGGAATGTTGTGTCTGATAGGATATCGGCAAATCCATAGCGATAACAAGTTGTTGAATCTATTACACTTGCTTGAATTGTTTTCTTTGTTTTAATACGATCGTATTTCGAACCAGTTTCCGATTTAACTTCAGTAGTTTCAACAGGTTTAATTGCTGCCAAAGAATCTTTTGTTATTTGTTGTTTCTTAAGAGCTTCATCGTAAGAAATTGGTTTTAAATCTCCAATTTGTTTCGCCCAACGAGAATCATTTCCGTTTGCAAATTCTTTAACGATTTTTAAAATGAATTTGTTCTCGGGATTCTTAGTATACACCTCATAAATATTTCTAAGTGCAAGTGCATTCAGTTCATCGCGTTTCAATTCATGTAAAAAATGAAACATTTTAGCACTTTCACCTTCAGAATTCTTTAAACGAGGAACTGCATTTGATTTTTTACCTAAATTGTAATATGCTCCTAAACCATACCAAGAGAAAGCTTTCATTTCTTGGACGTGTTCAGAGTTTGGAAAATCTTTTTCTAGAAGGAAAACCAAATACAAAGCCCTTCCAAAATTGTGATTCATTTGTTCAATGCGCAAACTTTCAAAACGAGCAATATTTCGAACTTGTTTGAATTTATCAACGCCAAAATGATGAACTGTTGTTCCCCAATCATCCATTTCTTCCGCAACTTTTAACGTTTGTTCTTTTCGTGTTTTGATATTTGGATGTGAACTTAATTCATCATCGTAATCTTCTACTGCTGTGATAGGATAATCTTTTGTTGCAAATTTTTCATCACCAAAAAATATTTTCGGGATATTATAAAACTCTTTTTTAACAGCAATTTCATCAAATGGCAAATAAGAATACATCAATACATCAAAAGTATTCACCAATTCATCAAAACTATATCCTGCTTTCTTGTATAAATCAACTGCTTTTCTATCTGCTTCCAATTCATGGTCTTTCGAGTAGCTAGCTAAATCTTTATAATTTGTGTTTTTTCTATTTTCTTTTCGCCATTCATACGATTCTAAAACATGATTTTCTGTGAAATGAGAAATTTCATGTGCAAGAACATACGCCAATTGAGCTTCGTTTGCTAATTGAGAAATCAAACCTGTAGTTACGAAAATGATACCTTGTTGTGTAGATAATGCATTTGTTTCAATCGATTGTACCGTATAAAAACGCAATTTCGCGAAAGTTTTAGGATCATCTTGAAGTACTTTTTCTGCAACAGATTTCACATATTCAGTGATTTCATCACCATAAGTTACATAACCAGATTGTAAGATTTCATCTATTTTACGATAAACACCTTCGAAAAAAATTAATTTGTCTTTGTCTTTTGCGATTGTAGGGTCTTCTGCTAATAAAAGATCAATTTTTTCTTGAGTTGTTAACTTAAAATCTGAGGGCATTGGTCCAACGCATTTTAAGTTTTTGTAGTTGTTGAAATCAACTTCTTGAGAAAAAGATATAATTGAAAAGAGAAGGAAAAGCGTAAGTAAAGCTTTTAGTTGGAGGTTTTTTAACATCATAAAAAAATTTCGAATATAAAATTACAAGAAATGTTGAATGTAAAAGGCTAGAAAGTTAATTAATTTTCAGTTTTAGACGAAATAGCTGTTTAGCTAGATAAAAAATGGCGGACTAATCCGCCATTCAATATATATTGCCGTTCCGCATATCCCTGAACTTGCAGGGGAACTTGGACCGAGAAAGCTTCTCCGAAGAGAAACTATAGTGAAGCAAAGTTAAAGAAAAAGCGCCAGATTTCTCTAGCGCTTTTTTATTTTAAATGAAAGCATTTTTCAATTTTAAATTGATAATTGCTCATTTGTATCTTACATCATTCCGGGCATTCCACCTGGCATACCACCACCATGCATATGCGGACCTTCAACCTCTGGCTCATCAGCAATCACACATTCTGTAGTCAATAACATTGCTGCAATTGACGCTGCATTTTCAATAGCGATACGTGTAACTTTCGTTGGATCGATTACACCAGCTTCATACAAGTTTTGGTATTGCTCCGTACGTGCATTGTATCCGAAATCGTCTTTTCCTTCACGAACTTTCTGAACAATTACAGCTCCTTCACCACCAGCATTTGCTATAATTTGACGTAATGGCTCTTCAATTGCTCTACGAACGATTGCGATTCCTGTTGTTTCGTCTTCGTTGTCGCCTTTCAAAGTCTCTAACTTGTTGATTGAACGAATCAAAGCAACTCCACCACCTGGAACAATTCCTTCTTCGACAGCAGCACGTGTAGCAGCTAATGCATCGTCAACACGGTCTTTTTTCTCTTTCATTTCAACCTCAGTTGGAGCTCCAATGTACAGCACTGCTACACCTCCAGCTAATTTAGCCAAACGCTCTTGCATTTTTTCTTTGTCGTAATCAGAAGTAGAAGCTTCCATTTGTGCTTTGATTTGTCCAATACGAGATTGGATATTTTCTTTTGCACCTGCACCGTTAACGATAGTTGTATTGTCTTTGTCGATTTCAACTTTTTCAGCTGTTCCCAACATTTCTAAAGTTGTGTTTTCTAAAGTTAATCCACGCTCTTCAGTGATTACTTGTCCACCAGTTAAAATCGCGATATCTTCCAACATTGCTTTTCTACGGTCACCAAATCCTGGAGCTTTTACAGCTACGATTTTCAATGATCCACGTAAACGGTTCACAACTAACGTCGTCAATGCTTCACCATCCACATCTTCAGCGATGATCAACAAAGATTTACCGTTTTGAACTACTGGTTCCAAGATTGGAAGTAATTCTTTCATGTTACTGATTTTCTTGTCGTAAATCAAGATCAATGGATGTTCCATTTCAGCAATCATTTTGTCTGTGTTTGTTACGAAGTAAGGAGATAAATACCCACGGTCGAATTGCATACCTTCAACAGTTTTCACATCTGTTTCAGTTCCTTTTGCTTCTTCAACGGTAATTACTCCATCGTTTCCAACTACTTTCATTGCCTCAGCGATCAATGAACCGATTTTCTCGTCATTGTTTGCAGAAATTGTAGCAATTTGTTTGATTTTATCATTATCAGAACCTACTTCTTTTGAAAGGGCTTTCAAATCTGCAACTACAGATAAAACAGCTTTATCGATTCCTCGTTTCAAGTCCATTGGGTTTGCACCAGCAGCAACATTTTTCAATCCTGCAGTGATGATTGCTTGAGCTAAAACAGTAGCCGTTGTTGTTCCATCACCAGCGATATCCGCAGTTTTAGACGCAACTTCTTTTACCATTTGTGCACCCATATTTTCAATTGGGTCTTTCAATTCGATTTCTTTGGCAACAGAGACACCGTCTTTTGTTACTTGAGGTGCACCGAATTTTTTACCAATTACAACATTTCTTCCTTTTGGTCCAAGTGTTACTTTCACAGCATTTGCTAATGCATCAACACCTGCTTTTAATTTTTCTCTTGCTTCTACGTCAAAATAAATTTGCTTCGCCATTTTTCGAGTTTTTTAAATAATTAACCAATAATACCATAAATGTCAGCTTCACGCATAATCAAATACGTGTTTCCGTCTAATTTGATTTCTGTACCTGAGTACTGACCATAAATCACTTGATCACCAACTTTCAAAGACATTGGCTCATCTTTTTTTCCATCACCCACAGCAATTACAGAACCTTTCAACGGTTTTTCTTTCGCTGTATCAGGTATAATTAATCCACTGGCAGTCACTTGCTCTGCCGGAGCCGGTTCAATCAGAACGCGGTCTGCTAAAGGTTTAAAAGTTGTAGACATATTGTATTTTATTTGTTTAAATTAATGTTTTTGAGATTGACGAAGATTGTGCCAAGCTTGATTTTGTGTCAATTTTTCAGTTTTACTGGAAACAAAAAATGCCAGTACTGACATACTGACATTTTAATATTTTTGAAGAAACGATTATTTAAGGTTTCTTTTGGTTTTTTCCTCCTTTTACAGGTTGTTCAACCTTAGGTTTAGCATTTTTCTTGCTATCGTAAGGATTTAATTTCGAAGAAATCAAAATACTTAATACAACAACAACTGCAGCTAAAGACCAAGTCGCTTTTTCAATGAAGTCTGTTGTTCTTTGTACACCACCAATTTGAGTTGACGCACCAAAATCATTGATACCTCCACCTTTTGGATTTTGGATGAATACAACTGCAATCAATAAAATGCTTGCGATAATTAATAAAATCATTAAAAGCGTTACCATTTCTCTTTATTTATTCGGTTATTTTTTTCTTTAGTTCCTCAATTCGGGATGCAAAGAAACTCTTTTTTTCTGGATTAGCCAAACTTAATTGATGATAAATGTGAATTGACTTTGGAAAATTGCCTTGTTTCTCATAAATCTTCGCTAAAGTTTCAGAAACGGGGATGGTATTTTCATTCACACTTTCCTTCGCTTTTTCACTTGGCTTGTAGAATTCTTGATTTGCTTTCGCCAATTTCGGTTCAGTTTCAATATATTTAGAAATCAATGAATCTGTTTTATCATTTTTTTCTGTCTGGTTTTTTTCTGAAGTTGAATTTTCAGTTTGATCGTTTGTTTTTTCAGTGACTTTGCTCACATCTTGATTTTGCCCAACCTTCAACCATGCAGTAAACGATTTTTCACTTAAATCTACTTCAATTATTTCTTGAGTGATTTCTTTTTCTTTCTCAATTTCATCTTGAACTTCTACTTCTGATTGTTTGTTTTTTAATTCTTCAAGGGAAGGAATTTCAGAACTCGCTTCGATAAAATAATCGACAGGGGCACCATTTTTCTCAAAATCGAATTGTAAATCAAGTGGAATTTCTTCCTCTTCTTCAAGTTGAGTTTCTATTGTTGAAGGTTCTTCTTTTATTTCATCTTTAATTTCTAAAATAGTATCTGATATAGTATCTGAAATTTCAACTATTTCTTCAATTTGTTTCTCTTCGATGACTTCAACTTCAAAATGTTCGATTACAATTTCGTTCTCACTTGTTGTCTCAGTTTCAGTAATAGATTCTAAAGTTTCAAAAGCTGAAAGGGAATTTTTATATTGAATTAAATGATACAAGCGAACACGATTTGGGATATGAAAAGCAACTTCGCCTAAAGTTTCATCCAAATTGATAGATTGAAAACGAGCAATCGCTGCAACATATAATAAATGTATCGTAGAAGAATAGGGGTGTTTTTTGGACAATAGGCGCAACGATGGAATGTCATCAGCTGAAATTAACTGAGGATTTTCAATGTATGCTGCTAATTGTTCGATATTCATGAATCAAAGATAAAAGAATTTACTTACCAATTCGATTGTAATTTGGAAATCAAGTCTTGGATTAATTGTTGATTGATACTTTCCAATAATGTTGATTCTACGTCACTTAATTGTTGTGTAGCGTCAAAATCCGCAAAGCGTGAGGAAGAGTAGGTGATTTTTTCCAAACCTTTTGTTGGAGTCTCTATTGTATAGTTAACTGTAATTGTAAGTCGGTTCAAGCTGGCGTTGTCTCCTTGTTGAACGGCAATTGGACTGGTTGAATAATTACTAATTGTTCCATAAATTTTTACATCAGCGGCATCAATTGTGGATTTCATTTTCAAACGCGTGTTTTTTTGAATTCCAGAACGTAATTCTTCCGCCAATTGTGCAGGATAATTATTTGGAGCAGTTGCTGATGTGATTTCTAAAGGTGCGATGTGAAAGGATTGCCATTCTTCAGGCATTGAATCGTCTTTAAGACTCAAAAACTTTGTGGGCCAACAACTACTCAATAAAAGTAAAAGCGATATGAAGATGCTTAATTTCATTATCCGTTTATTTCGTACTCTTTTATTTTTCGGTACAATGTACGTTCCGAAATTCCAAGCTCATCAGCTGCGTTTTTACGTCGACCTTTATGCTTGTCTAAAGCTTTTTGAATCAATTCTTTTTCTCGGTTTTCCAATGAAAGTGACTCTTCTATTTCTTCGTGAATTTCAAAATCTTCCGTATCGACTTCATTTACAGCTTGAAAATTGCCTTGAATTGAAGTGTTTGGTGTTTCAACTTTTGGCGAAGGTAAAATTCGAGAATCACCAATGTTGATTTCATTGTACATGCGATTCACAGTTGCTGCTTGATCTGATGATAACGCAAAATCTCCTTGATTATTGAGCAATTCAACAACTAATTTTTTCAAATCATTTAAATCGTTTTTCATGTCAAACAAAAACTTGTACATGAGTTCTCGTTCATCAATTTTCGATTCATTTGTACCAACTACACTTGGAAGTTGGTCTTCTTGACGGGGCATGTATTGACTTAAACAAAGCGCATCGATGTCTCTTTCTTGTTCAATTACTGATAATTGTTCAACTAAGTTTTTTAGTTGACGAATATTTCCGGGCCAAGCGTATGCATTAATTAATTCAACAGCATCGGGTTTCAATTTAACTGCAGGCATTCTGTATTTCTCAGCAAAATCGTTTGCAAACTTTCTGAACAACAAATAAATGTCATCTTGACGATTGCGCAATGATGGTAGTGGGATTGGAACTGTACTCAAACGGTACAACAAATCCTCTCTAAATTTTCCAGATTGAATAGCGCGTTGCATGTTTTCATTCGTTGCTGCAACAACACGTACATTTGTTTTAATAACTTTTGACGATCCAACTCGAATAAATTCCCCTGTTTCCAAAACACGTAGTAAACGAACTTGAGTTTGCATCGGTAATTCAGCAACTTCGTCTAAGAAAATGGTTCCTCCATCGGCAACTTCAAAATATCCTTGTCTACTTCCTGTTGCACCTGTAAATGAACCTTTTTCATGTCCAAATAACTCTGAGTCAATTGTTCCTTCAGGAATTGCACCACAGTTTACAGCAATATATTCTTTGTGTTTACGTGTACTTAATTGATGAATTACTTGAGGAATTATTTCTTTTCCAGTTCCACTCTCACCAGTTACAAGTACAGAAATATCGGTTGGAGCAACTTGAATAGCCACTTCTAACGCTCGATTCAATTGAGGAGCATTTCCAATAATTCCAAAACGTTGTTTTACTTGTTGAATGGTCATGATAGTCTATTTAGGTTCGTCAACAACTTCTCCAATCAAAGTAGCAGATGTACAGTCAGTAATTTTTACCCAACAATAAGTTCCTTTAACCAAATTTCCTTTTGGAAAAACAACCATTGCATTGCGACCATTACGTCCACATAAATGTTCAGTTGATCGTTTTGAAGTTCCTTCAATTAATATTTGGTGTACTTGTCCAATTTCTTTTTGATTCCATTCCAACGAATGTTGTGTTTGAACCGCAATGATTTCTTCCAAACGTTTTCCTTTTACCTCTTCAGGAACATCGTCTTCAAACTTACGTTCAGCAAGAGTTTTAGGGCGTTCAGAATATTTGAACATGTATGCATAATCGTATTTCACTTCTTTCATTAATGAAACCGTATCAGCGTGTTCTTCATCTGTTTCACCACAAAATCCAGTAATAATATCTGTAGAAATTGCACAATTAGGTATAATTCTTCGGATAGAAGCAATTCGGTCTAAGTATGTTTCTCTATTGTATCCTCTATTCATACGCGCTAAAACATCTGTGTTTCCAGATTGAACAGGTAAGTGAATGTATGGACAAATGTTTGGATATTTTGCGATTACTTCTAACACATCATCCGTCATGTCTTTTGGATGAGATGTAGAAAAACGAATGCGTAATTCTGGTGAAACATGTGCAACCATTTCCATCAATTGTGCAAAATCAGTTGTTTCTTGGTTCTCATCTTTTATCACTCCTTTCGAAGTCATGTTCCAGCGATACGAGTCCACATTTTGTCCCAAAAGAGTTACTTCTCTATAACCATTGTTGAAAAGTGTTTTACATTCTTCAACGATTGTTTTTGGGTCACGAGAGCGTTCACGTCCACGAGTAAATGGAACAACACAGAATGAACACATATTGTCACATCCACGAGTAATTGTAACGAATGCTGAAACTCCACCTTGATCTAAACGAACGGGAGAAATATCAGCATATGTTTCTTCTCTTGAAAGCAATACGTTTACTGCACGTTGACCAGTTCCAACTTCTTCCACCAAATTAGGTAAGTCGCGGTATGCATCAGGTCCAGCAACTAAATCAACTAGTTGTTCTTCTTCTAAAAGTGCTTGTTTCAATCGTTCAGCCATACAACCAAGAATTCCTACAACTAAATCCGGGTTATCAGATTTACGTTTTTTGAATTCAGTTAAGCGATTGCGTACACGAGTTTCAGCATTTTCACGAATAGAGCATGTATTGATTAAAACAACATCTGCTTCATCAATATTACGAGTAGTTGCGTAACCGTTATTTGCCATGATTGACGCAACGACCTCACTATCAGAGAAATTCATTTGACAGCCGTAGCTTTCTACGTATAATTTTTTTGTACCAACAACACCATCAACAATAATTGCTTCTCCTTGTCGAGATTCATCAATGACTTTGTTACCAACTAGATTTTCGTGCATTTCTAAAAAGAATTTAAGGATGCAAAAATAAGAAATAAATAAAAACCTCAGTTCGATTCTAAATTCACATCAGAATTTAATTTAAAAAGTTAGTTTGGAGTTTAATTTTTCGAGGAATAGCGGGCTATTTCGATTAAAATTAACGAACAAAATGATTTTTTAAATAAAATAGCCTCACCCATAAAAAAGTGAAATCACCTATAAAATCTCACCTTTTTCGTTAAAAACATTCGAATTGGCCCGCCAATCCATCATCTTTTCGCCTCAAATCTGAGTATTTATAGGCGATCTGATAAGAATTTATAATCGAACTGAGGTTAAAAGGTGTCAAAATGTCAGTTTGAATTTTATGATTTTTTGGGCGGCTAATCCGTCTACGTTTGCAATTCAACTCCAAAAAAAAACAAAAATGGCAAAGAAAAGAACTTCCGATGGTCGTTTTTTCTTTTGCACATTTTTTAGTCTTTTTTTGTTCGTTTCATTTCCATCTTCGCCGGGCCGCAGAGGCAGAGCGGTGAGTGAGAGCTGAGAATGAGAGCGGAGAATGAGAGTAGAGAGCGGAGAATGAGACTACGGTGACTGAGCACTTGTCCCGATTATTCAGGAGAGTCTAAAAATTAAAATTAGTAATGGATAATAACGGATAATAACGGATAATAACGGATAATAACGGATAATAACGGATAATAACGGATAATAACGGATAATAACGGATAATTGTATCGTCCTAAAAAAAGTTTACACTTTTTGATTTAAGTTTTATTATAAGTTTACATTTCAAATTTAATCCTAAAATGAGTTTACATGTTGTTCAAATTAAATTTTCTTTAAAGAAAATTTTTAACACCTAAATAATCA
>JBKDZA010000359.1:0-3324 GCA_046308455.1 Fluviicola sp. | reverse complement strand
TTTTTAGCAATCCTTGAAGCAACAAAAAAATGGACTATGCCAATCAGAGACTGGGGTGTTGTTTTAAATCAATTTACCCTTATTTTTGATGAAAGATTAAAACTTTAAAAAATTAGTTTACACACTTATAGGGATAGTGTCTTGAATTCAAATCTTTTCGAAATTCGACATTCGTTATTCGCTATTCGAAATATAATATTTCAATGAAACCATTCCGACATTCGCTATTCGTTATTCGCTATTCACTATTCACTATTCGTCTTTAGTTGTAAAACGTAAGCAATGAAGAGAATTTTAATCTTTCTGCTTCAATTTTAAGTCAAAATAACATCCTATTTGAAGAAAATCACGACCTGTTTCATCATTAATTTTATAATCAAACTGATGCAAATATCCCAACATGAAACTCACTTGTTTAGAGTGTCTATATGTAAAGTTGAAAGCCAAACGATTTCGTTCGAAATAGGGTTCATTATCCGTGAAAAAAAGCTCATTACTCACCGAAACGTTGAATGGAACTACTTCATTTCGAACTGCTCCAAAAGGTCTCGAAAGCAATAAACGATAACGAAAACGGTTTCGATATCCATTTGAAGTAAAACGCATTTCCGCACGATAACGTTGTTCAACCTTAAATTTACCTAGATTCTGTGACAATTGTATTTGTGGCCAAACACGAAACTCATTGTTGTTTTTCGGAGTAACAAAGTTCCCTCCTTCCTTATAAGTTTGATAGTTTCCAGATGCAAGTGTCAATTGGAAGCCTTCGTTTACCTTAAAATTCACTCCACCCTTGATTTCGTAATAATGAAAATTATCGTAAAATTTTAAGGAACGAATCTGACCTTCAGCAAAATAACTCCATTTTTTAGTATGAACTAGACGTACATTCAAAATATTCCAACTTCCCAAAGCTGAATTCTGTCCGTACAGTTTATTCATAAAAAATCCAAAGCAAATAAAAATTATCAATCTCATAAAAAGTAAATAAATTTTGACTGGATAAATAAAATTATTATTTGTGTTTAACTGTTTTCATTTGAATGATGTCAACCAAAAATGCAAATGCCATCGAGAAATAGATATATCCTTTCGGAATTTCAAAATGGAAACCTTCAGCAATCAAAGAGACGCCTATCATCATTAAAAAACAGAGCGCAAGTACTTTAAATGAAGGATGTTTTCGTATAAATTCACTAATCGGTTTAGATGCAATTAACATGATTAAAACTGTGACAATTACCGCAGTATACATGACCCATAATTCTTGCACCATTCCAACAGCTGTAATAATCGAATCTACCGAAAACACCAAATCCAAAATAATTACTTCAACTAGCAATTTCCTAAAAGAACTCTTTTTCTTGTCTTTTGTAGTATCCGCTTTCAAATCCTCTGTTTTATGGTAAATCTCTTTTGTGCTTTTATAAATTAAGAACAATCCACCTAAAATTAATATCAAGCCTTTCCCCGAGAACTCGGTTTCAAATAGCGTAAATAGTGTTTTATCTAATTTTAAAATCCATGAAATAAAGGCAAGCAAAACCAAACGCATGACCATTGCCAAACCAATCCCCCAAAAACGCAATTTGTTGCGTTGATCTTCAGGTAATTTGTCCGATAAAATTGATATAAAAATAATATTGTCAATTCCTAAAATCACTTCTAAAGCAATCAGTGAAATAAGCGCTATAATTGCATCTGCCATTGTTTATTTTTATTTATGATGACTAAGATAGTATTTTATTATTCTGGAAAAAATTTAAATATCTTACTTAAATTATAAGTTTTATTAATACAAAAGATATTTGCATTAAAATAAAGTAAATTAATTAAGGCGCTAATTGTAAACTGATTTCTTTGTATTATTGAAAAAAAGCGAAGATTTTAAAGCATTCTATAAAGAATTCTCTTTATCTCCTCATCCGACAATTCGGGTTTCACTTTAAAATGATTCTCATTCACTTGAACAGACAATTCGTTGAAAATAGCTCGGTATCTTTCCATGTCTGGATGTTTGTATTTTTCTTGGTATTCCACCAAGGATTGTAAAAAATAAAGTCCTTTTTGTCGGTAATTCTCTGTCTCAAAATTGTAATTATCTCTCGAACTATAATATTCATAGTCGTTCAACCATAAGGAGTTTTTAAAGTCATGATCCTTATAAGTCCGCAACTCAAAATACTTGTCAAAATTATCTAAACAAGAAACCTGTAAGTAATTCAATAACTCGTTTTCTTTTTTGAAGTGCTCTAATATTAAAATTTTCAATCCCTGACTTCCGCTGAAATACGAATAATACTGTTTGGGTTCAAATTCACGCTCTAAAGCTAGAATGTTGTCGATGGTTTTCAAGGCGTTAGGATAATCCTGATTGAGTATATACAGATTGAATAACGCGAAATTTGCCCAATTGTGGTAGTACTCTCCCCGACCATCGTATTTCGAATACGAAGCTGAATCACGCAAATGAATGGCATCAGCAATTGCTTTTTCGAACTCCAAGCAATGGAAATGAAACCACAAGCGATGGAGGTAAAAGTCGCCTTCTTCCACGATATCGAATTTCTTTTTGGCAATTAGATTTTTTTCTAGTCGTTCAATATCGGCAGAATATTTTTGATTTGTTTCAAGCGCATTTTTCTTTCTTGTTTCTGTGAATTCAAAGTGCAATACTTCATGTAAAGTCGGAAAACCAGAGATAGAAAGTTCAATGCGTTCCCAAATCAGCGAATCATTAAACGGATTTCTCCGAATCGCTTTCTCCAAATTTTCCAAGCGCAACTTGATGTGTTCATCAGAAACTGGTTGTGCAAACAGCGTCCCACCCCACAAACACACAACAAGCCAAAAAATAGTTTTCATCCGTTTTAATCCTATCATCACAAATTGGGATACAGTTTTGGGTGGGAAAGGTTCAGGGATTTATTATTTCAAAACTTGCAGAATATTGAAGGTTTAACTTAGTTTCTTTAAATTCCTCAAATGCCTTAAAATACCAATTTGAATCTGTTGAAAAAGTAGTGTAATCTTTAAATTCTTTCACATCAAAGAACTCACCTTTATACCAAGTTTCAATTCCCCAAATACCAATTCCCAGATTTTTTACTCGGTTCAATACAATTTCAAAATCAGTTTCTGAAAAATAAAAGATAGCTTCTGAATCGAAACCATCATTTAAGTTTTCGAGACCAAAAAACACATTCTTTATTAGGAATTCCAATTTTTCCATAATCTAACTCCAGCTAAATAAGGTTTTTTCTTAGCTTATAATTTTATAGAAAGTTCTAAGTTTCCCCCAAGACCTAATTCAATAATTTTTTT
>JBKDZA010000358.1:0-9500 GCA_046308455.1 Fluviicola sp. | reverse complement strand
CTTTATTTGTTTTAAACTCTACTTTATCAACAAACCATGGCGATGTTAATCCCAATGCCAACTCAAAAATTTCAGCGCTATTATTCATAGCCGTAAAGTTCACGTTTTTATATTACCCACACAAATTCATATAGAACCATTTTTTTGATGGTAGTATCTTTATTTTTCACCAAAAGATTCAAATAACCCGTATAAATCATTTTGCGTTCTGTTCTATTTTGGCCATCTGAATTAAGGCTTTCAATTTGTTTGTTTTCAGAACCTGAATAAGGTTGGTAAGCGTAGCTCTCTGAATTGTTATAGGAACCACATGATTGTAAAAGCGCAATGACTATTACTAAATAAAAAAGATGTTTCATTAATTTAAAGTTTAGAAAAAGCGACAAGAAAATACAGCGGTATCATCTACTAATTTTTGTTTCCCTCTCCATTCGTCTAATTTAGAGAAAACAATATTGTTCATATCTTCCATACTTAAACGGTAGAAATTGTGAACGATTTTAACCAATTGATCCAAGTCAAAATGTTGTTTTTTAGCATTTTCTAATTCAACAACACCGTCAGTATATAAAACCAACGTTGTATTTGGGGCTAAAATTTCTTTTCCAACTTGTAGAAAGGGCATTTCATCAAACATTCCAAGTCCAACCGAACCTTTTTCAAGTAATTGGTAATTTTTCCCATTTGTAATGAATGGCTGATTATGACCAGCGTTGATGTATTCCAATTCACGGGAAGTTGCATCGTATTTTGCAACAAAAAATGTAATAAATTTCTCTCCTTTAGCACTAACATTCACTTTTTTATTTAATTCATGAATTAAAAATTCGAGTGAAAATGGCTGTAAATCAAAAACTGTTGTAAAAAAAGTTCGAATCGTAGCTTGAAAATTCGCCATCAACATTGCTGCTGAAATCCCTTTTCCGCTCACGTCTGCGATACAAATAATGTATTTATCGTCTCCAATTGGAATAAAATCGTAGTAATCTCCACCAATATCGTGACGTGGAATATATTTCGCTGAAACATCCATTCGTTTATTGGAAGGTAATTCACTTGGAAAAAGTAGTTTCTGCATTTCGGAAGCAACTTCTAATTCCTTTTTTAAGCGTTCTTGCTTTATTTGTTCTTTTGCCATTCGCTTGTTTTCAATTGCCATAACGACAATATTCGTAAGCGTTTGTACAAATGTCATGTTACGGATCGTTTCAGAGGTCCCAAACTTATTTTTGTGGATTCCAGCGATTAACAAATAAGCTAATGGTTGATCTTTATGGTAGACTGGAACGACAACATCAAACTCATTTAAAATTTTAGATTCACTTGATTCGATTACAGTTATTTCTTTGAAGCGTAATAATTCATTTTCGACAGAAATATTCTTAACTCGACCACGAATTCCAACTTTAAATAAACAATTCCAAGTTTGCTCTTTATTGAACAATACAAAACGATCTATTTCTAATTGTTCACGCATTATAAAAGCAAGAAGTCGCGTCAATTGTTCGACAGATTGGTTGGTTGTCACAGCTCGTGTAATTTCCAAAAGTGAATGTAGGCGGAATTCGCGAACTTCAATTTTCGACTCTAAATTTGCTATGAATTGATCGTTAAACATTTCTCAGCTTTGCTATTAGTTCAGGTATTTGGCGAATATTAGCCATTTCTTTGAATTTATCTCGTGCTTCTTCGCAAGGAGATCCAAAATATGTTTTGCCTGCTTTTAAATTTTTACCAACTCCAGATTGCGCTAGTACAGTTACATTATCTTCGATAGTTATTCCAGAAGCTACGCCAACTTGTCCCCAAAGAGTTACGTTGTCGCCAATTGTAACACATCCAGCAACTCCTGTTCCTGCTGCGATTAAGCAATTTTTTCCAAGAATTGTATCGTGTCCAATTTGAACGAGGTTGTCAATTTTTGTTCCTTCACCAATTCGTGTAATTGCTGAAACTCCAGTATCAATACATGAATTTGCTCCAATTTCAGCGTTTTTTTCAATGTAAACGAATCCACAGGAATGCATGCGGTCGTAACCTTCTGGTTTTTTCTTGTAATAAAAAGCGTAATGTCCGATAACAGCATTTGGACCAATAATCACATTTTCTTCAATCACTGTTCCATCGCCAATGTATGCTCCTGGATGAATTGTTACATTGTCAGCAATAATTACATCGTGTCCAATAAAACAATTCGGAGATAAATGTGCCAAGTCTGAGATACGACAATTTTCACCTGTCAACGTTTTTTGCGGACGATAAGGATTGAATTTTCGCGTAAGCTTGTTGTAATCATCAAATGGAGTAGGGGAAATAATCAACGATTTTCCTTCAGGAACGGGGACTTCTTTGTCAATTAAAATAAATGTTGCAGCACTTGAAACTGCTTTTTCATAATATTTTGGATGATCAACAAATACTAAATCTCCCGGTTCAACACGGTGAATTTCATTGATTCCAGTAACAATTAAATCAGGATTTCCAATTACTTCTCTTTCTAAAAAGCGAGCGATATCACCTACTGTATGTACTGAGCCAATCTGCATAATTCAAATTATCTTATAAAAGTAAGACTTTAAACGTGTCGCTTTTTATCAGATTTCTGAACTTATCCGCTATAGATTGTTAATACCCTATTACCTGACTAAAGTTAAATGGCCTTTGTATTCATACTTTTTATCAGAGTTCAAATCTTTAAAAGTGACAATCCAAACATAAACGCCTTCTTTTACTAGTTCGTTATTGTATGTTCCATCCCAACCAACTTTCGAATTATTAGATTCAAGAATGAGCTCTCCCCATCTATTAAAAACAAGTAATTGATAGCTATTCATGTCAACTCCATCTAAAAATACATTCCATTCATTATTGTATTCATCGCCATCTGGTGTAAAAGAATTAGGAGCGTAAAAGTTGAAATCAGCATTTATGTTAATAATTTTGGTGATTGAATCAATACATCCAAAAGAATTAGTTACAGTCAAAGTCGCAGATACAAAAGATGCGTTTGTATTTGTTAAGTTAACAACTGGATTTTCACTAGTTGAATTAGTTGGAGTGCAATTGGTAATCGACCAATTAAAAGAAACAACATCATTTGAACTATTGTTTAATAAGTTTAAAGTAGTATTTGTTGAAGAGATTTGATTAGGGGTAAAATTAAAGTCCGCTGTAGGTGAGTTACTGCCATTTATTGTAACATTTTCACTGAATGTACAACCTGAATCATCAATTACAGTTAATGTGTAATTTCCTTGATCTAGCGAGTTGAATTGTTGTTGATTTGTAAAAGTTCCGCCATTTAAAGAAAACTGATAAGGAGGAATTCCTCCAATAACACCTAAGATTGAAACACTTCCGTTTGAATTTGAGCAAGTTGCATCTTGAATGTTGAGAGATAAATCTTGAGGACTAACCGATGAATTTAATACAACATCTGGTAGGATCAATTCGCATCCATTTTGATCTCGTATAATTAGTGGATAGGTTCCAGAAGGAATTCCATTATAAGTTAGACTTGATAAAAATCCTTGATTGTTGAAATTGATTTCATAAGGAGCAGACCCACCAATTATATTGGAAATAGTTAATTCTCCATTCGAATTCCCACAAGTTGGGTCTTGTGTTTGAACAGTAGCGTTAGATGGATTTGTGGACCCTAAAATCGCAATGTTTATTAGTTGATATTCACATTGATTGACATCTTGAATTGTAACCGAGTAGTTTCCGTCAGATAGGTTTGAAAAAGTTGAATTTGAAGAAAAAGAACCTCCATTTAAACTGAAGGAATATGGGGCTAAACCTCCTTGAATAGTTGTTATTGAAATAGATCCATTGTTTAAACTGCAAGTTGTATTAGTTGTTACTAAATCAGCACTAGTTGGACCGTTTCCACTTAAAACAGATTGATTCCCTAAATTAAACTGACATCCAAATGCATCTTGTAAAAGAACGGAATAATTGCCTGCTGATAAATTTGGGTAAATTAAATTAGTTGAAAATCCTGCACCATTAAAATTAACTTGATAAGGTGCATTTCCACCAATAATGTTTTGAATTTCAATTTGTCCATCTTGCTGTCCACAAGTCACATCGTTTATGAGAGCATTTGCACTTGTAATCCCACCAATACTAGATAAAACAATAGTTGTATCGAAAGTGCATCCGGGTGAAAATTCAATAGTAACGGTATAACTTCCAGGGTTTAGAGATGATGCATTATTTGAAGAAGATACATTTGGTGACCATAAGTAATTGTAGCTACCAGAGGGTAAAGGTGCAAAAGAAATACTTCCGTTATTAGTTCCACACGTTGGTTGTTGAACAGTAGCATTTGCAATAAAACTTGAAGAGGTAACACAAATGCCATTACAAGTGTTTATAGTTGCAAGTCCGCTTGCCCAAGTGTTTTGTCCATCAGTAGTTCTTTCTAAAACTTGTCCTAAAGGCGGATTAACTCCAGCATATTCGATTTCATTGATTCCAATTCCTACAGTATTTATTGGTCGAGTTAAATTAGTTACACTTGGGCAAGAAGAAGCTGATCCTGATGGGATATAAGGAGGTGTATCGTCTAAATCTGAATCTGAAGGCCATTTGTTTGCTTGTCCAGCTCCTGCAGTCCAAAAAACAGCATCTATTAATGTTCCTATGTCATTATACAAAGCAACCCAAGCATCACCATTGTCTAAATACCATCGTGCATTATTTGTCAATAAATGATTATCGGAACAGAATGTTGATAAATCAAATGTGGCTCCAGAATTAGGGCCTCCAATTGAAGTAAATCCTCTTGGTGGTAAAATAGTTCCTGAAGGGAATCTGAATGCACCATCTCTTGCTCCATCAAATGATTCAGAAACGAAAATAAAGCAGCTTATATCAACTGGACAATCTGAATTGTTGTAGAATTCTACATATTCATTTCCGCAAGAGGTTGAAGAGCAATTCTTTAATGATTGAATACAGTTGTCAATTGCGTCTGGGCTAGGTTTTAAATTAATTTCATTGATAACAATTTGACTATGAAAATTAAAGCAAATGAAAATAAAAGAAAAAAGAAGAGGTTTCATGACTTATTTTTTTAGAATAACTTTAATTGGTTGATGATTACGTAAATTAATATAATAAACTCCGTTGTTTAAACTAGATAAGTCAATTTCATTTTCTATAATTAATGATGTTAAATCTATTTTAGTGCCATAAACATTTGTGATGGAAATTAAATCTTCATTTAGGCGATTAAGTCCGTTTATCTTTGCTTTACCTGTTGTCGGGTTTGGATAAATTGAAAGTTCATTTGTTTCAAAATAAACACTTTTGATATCATTAAAATGCTTTGTTCCATTGTTGTCAACTTGAACCAATTGATAATAACTCAATCCATAAAGAGGGTTAAGGTCTTGAGCCGAATAGTTTAAAGGTAGGGTACTATTCCCTGCTCCGTTAACTTTTGTTACGAATTCCCAATCTATTCCATTTGATGAACGTTGAATAAAGAAATACGCATTGTTTTTTTCCGATTCTGTTTTCCAATTTATATCCACAGTTCTTTGATTTGATTCTACATTAAAGTGTGTTAACTCAACTGGAAGTGGAACTATGCAATTTTCAGTACCACTTAAAGCTTCTATATAAAAAGTTGATGGTGTCCCTCCATTCCCGTCGATATAGAGGTAATAAGTTGCGCCTACTGTTAAACCAGATAAGTTAAATTCTGCATTCGCACTTATACCATTCGAGTATACATTTCCGGGTGTGGTTACTCCACCATTTGTTGAAAGGTATGAGCTGTTGTTTATCGATTCATCATCAGGACAACCACCTGATGGAACTGAAAGCCAAGATCCAGTACTGCAATCTCCAGATCTTCTAGCGATGAGCAATTGAGTGTCAGAACTTGTGGAGCTTCCTGTGTTTGCTATTCCACTGATTGTCATATAAGCTGTTGTTGAAGACGCAGTAAACTGAAACCATGCACTGTTATTGTTGTTTCCATTCCAGCTACATCCTCCAAACGTATTACCAGGGTAGTTGGGGTCATTAACTGAAAAGCCAGAATTTGCACCAATTACAATAGATTGGTTATCTACACATTGAGCTCCAGAGCAGTTATCATATAAGTTTGACGAAGTAACATCGTTAATTTGAAAAGCAGGACCAAATACTAATTCAACTTTTTCAAATGAAACTTCACTTACTGTATTTTCAATAATCTGAAGACTCCAGTTTCCATTTGGGTTTTCTCCATTAACATTTGAAAAAGCACCTGCGGTCTCTGTTCTGTAATAACCAATAGACCATGGCCAATAATTCTGTTCAGTTGTTGTTGAATAATCTTGAATACGCTCTAATGAAGCATGATCACGATATTTAATATCTATCCACTGAGAAGTTGAAGTACTTGTAAAGTTTGTAAATAGTTGGATTATCGTTCCAGATGGTGATATCAATCGTGCAGAATATGTGCTTAAATTCCCTCTACAGGCACTAGTTCCCAATTGTAAATTCACTTGTTTTAGAACTACTTCACCCGCTCCTGTTCCTAAGGTTGGTAAGCTAGAAACATTAACCGATTTTGATAATCCAGGAAAAGCATTACCTGAATCCCAAGTATTACATGGAGAAATTGTAGTATTGCTAAATGTTTGTGCGTTACTATATTGTGCTAAAAGAAAAATAATCAAAGTCCTTTTAAAATAGACAAAAGCTAAACCACTAAATATCTTTTTAAAATCTATTTCTGTTTTTGATTTTACTTGTTCCATAATTTCCAGCATTGGTTTGAACTGAAAATTAAAGTTTGGCAAACTCTAAACCTTATAATTAAATATTATGCAATATTTCTTTTGATTACAGATGATTTCAAAAAAGGCGTAACATATTGTAAATCAAATTACTTTAGTGTAAGTTTTTCTAAAAGCTGGATCATCTGTTCGTCTTTGGATAATTTTCCTTTTACAGGTAATTCGATATGTCTAGAAAACGAATCAACATAACGATAAACAGTTTCTCGAATAATGTATTTTGATTTTAGAATAGTTGTATTTTCAATTTTAACATTTGTTTCGGGTAAATTTAATTCAAAATATCCACGGTCATTCACGAATAATTTTTCTTGGGAAATTTGAACTTTAGAATTTTTGTTCCAGTATTCTATCATTCGGAATTTAACAATTGCTAAATCTGCATGTGATAAAGCAATATTGTTTTGTTTTGCGATTGCAAAAAGCACCCAGTTCGCATAAGGTTGAAGTAGTTTTGTTGAAGAAATTTCTATGTCTTTATTGCTATCCGAATTATTATCTGAAAAAGTAATTCGAATAAAATAAGTTTTTGCTTGTTCGTTAAAACCAACAGTAACAGCTAGTGGTAACATTTCCTTTGAGTCTAATGATACTTCTTTTTCAGATTCAAAAAATCCTAATTGATTTTCTTGTAGAAGCATACCCGCATAACTTATAGTGATAAATATTAAGTAAACTAAACCTAATAAAAGTGAAAGCAATGCGATTAAATAAAGGGATTTAAATTGCTCTGGAAAAATAGCAATTAAGGGTAAAAATATCTGTGTAGAAATTAATATACCTAAAGCTAAAAGTGTAATAGTAAGTAACATTTTATCCTTCCAAAACCTCCTAACGCTTTTGTATAAAGCATATGAAATAGATAACATTGTTATTGTTGAAATAACTGAATCTAAGGCTATAATTGCTTTTTTACCAACATCGCTTTCAACGTTTCTATCTATCAATGTGAAAATTACTGTTATTACAGTAAAAAAAATAAAAACATTGATTACCCATTGTTCAGGGTTTCTAAAAAATAAAAAACGTTCTTTTAATGGTGTGAAAACATTTGTAAAATAGGGTAATGCAGCAAGAAGAAAAAGATTGCTAAATGCGGATAAAATTCTATCATTGATAGCATGTACTAATGAAGGGACAGGAGGGTCGTAATACTTATAAATACCGACAACAGTCCATGAAAATAAAGCCAAGGAAATAAAAAGTAAACTTTTATTTCCTTTTTTTACTTTATTAATTTGTCGCCAAATCGACAACAAAACCAATCCTCCGATACTACTCACTCCAATGAGGCAAATCAAATAGAATTGTTTTATCGTTATTTCCACAACTTAATATGCTAGTAATTTTTGAAGTGCTTGACTTACTTTTTGAGCATTTGGCAACAATTCAGCCTCCAAACTTGAATTTAAAGGAATTGCAGGTGTGTCAACTGAACCTACAATCGAAATTGGTGCATCTAAATGTTGAAAACAATCTCTTTGAATTCTTCCAGCTAAACCTAAAGTAAATGTAGCTTCGATAGATTCTTCCGTTACTAAAAGTATTTTCCCATGTTTTTTAGCTTCTTGATTGATCAAGTCCATATCTATCGGATTAATTGAACGTAAATCTACGATTTCAACTCTTCCTTCAAATTGCTTACTAGCTTCTATCGTCCAATAAACACCTCTTCCGTATGTAATCACAACACAACTTTCACCTTTTTCAATTGCTTCTGAATTAGCTTCTTGAACGATTCGTCCTTTCCCGATTGGAATGACATAGTCTTCACTTGGTTCAATAGACATTGCGCCTTCAGTTCCTGGTATTTTTGACCAGTACAATCCTTTGTGTTCTAAAATCACAACTGGATTCGGGTCGTAAAATGCAGCTTTTATCAATCCTTTTAAATCAGCTCCCGTTGAAGGATAAACCACTTTTATTCCACGGATATTTGCTAAAACGGATTCAACACTCGAAGAATGGTAAGGTCCACCAGATCCATAAGCTCCAATTGGCACACGAATCACACAGCTAACAGGCCATTTTCCATTCGATAAATAATTCGAACGGCTAACTTCTGTGAATAATTGATTCAATCCTGGCCAAATGTAATCGGCAAATTGAACTTCTACAAATGGTTTTAAACCAACTGCAGACATACCAACTGTTGAACCAATTATAAATGCTTCTTGAATTGGTGTGTTAAAAACGCGATTATCGCCAAAAGTTTGTGCTAATGTTGCTGCTTCACGGAAAACTCCACCTAATCGTCCACCAACATCTTGTCCATAAAGTAATGCTTCTGGATGTTTTTCCATGATTTCACGTACAGCAAAAAGAGCAGAGTCAACCATCACAGTTTTCTTTTTTCCTGCTGGTTCGCGTTCTCCTGATTCTTCGGTAATTGGAGTTGGAGCAAAAATATGATCTGTTACACTTTCAAGTGTTGGTTCTTCTGCATTTATTGCTCTATCGTAATCAGAATCTACTAATTTCTTCGCATTTATTTCTGCATTGATAATGTCAGCTTCACCACAAACTTCTCGTATTAGTTCTTTTAATTTTGGGTAAGGATCACGAGTAGCAGCTTCTTCTAAATCATCGCGATACCATTCTTTACGTACACCAGAAGTATGATGTCCCAATAATGGAACTTTTGCATGAATGATAAATGGTCTTCTTTCTTTTCGAACGATTTCAAAAACTTCT
>JBKDZA010000357.1:0-18352 GCA_046308455.1 Fluviicola sp. | reverse complement strand
CCATCAAATTTTTATAGACTCAAATTTATGGATTATAAATCAAAGAGTAGTTTTTTGTGAAGAAAAATTGTCCGTAAAAATTTTGTAACCAAATACGTCCATCTGATGTTTCTAGGATATTACTAAAAGAGTATGATTTGTTATTTTTAACTGGATAAATTTTATAATTCAAACCATCAAATCTCGCCAAGCCATCTTCTGTAGCAAACCAAATAAATCCTTTTTTATCTTGATAGATATCGTAAATTGTATTTGAAAAAAAACCGTTAGAAATAGTTAATTGTTTATGTAAAGGATTTTGAGCAAAACTTTCTTTTGAACTAAAAGATAAAACAAGCAAAACAAAAATTCTAATTTGTCTAAAGACACTATTAATTATTCTATTTTGCTTGTTTTTTCGAATCACATTAGTAAAACTATGAAATTTGTTACTATTTTGGTTAAATCAGTATAATTTTAATTGAAATTATTGTTTGATGAAAACGTAATAAATCGTGTTTAATGGAGATGAATTAATTAATACCATTTGTCCATCTTCAAATTTCATTTCATACTCTCCATATTGATTGTTTACTTCCATCAATACTTTTTCACCTTGAATTTGAAATTGTCCAGAGCTTTTGCCTCCAGGACTTGCTTCAGATTTTGGAAGTGTAATTTCAATTGAACCCTCTTTATTAAAAACCCAAACACTATTTTTATACGCATCATTATATGTTTTTTCTTGTGCTTCTAATTGGTTTTTTAAAGCTTCCATTTCAGTTGTACAGATTACTCCTTCAACAGTCCACTTTCCAATTATTTGCTTATTCATTTCTGATTGTGAAAAGCTAAAAGTTGAAACAAAAAGCAAGAAAGTTAATACGATTGTAGTTCTCATTTTTAATTATTTAGTTTTAGTGCAATCGATTGGAGTAAGTTGACCATTAGAAGATGCAAAAATGGGTTTTCCTGCATAATTTTCTTGTTGTGTCCCAACGGTATATGCGTTTTCTTGAGTAATTCCGATTAGTTCAATTGCACATTCTCCTTTTGGTGTTTTCATAATAGCAACAATCCACATAGTTCTTCCAGTCAAAGTTTCTAATCCTTGATTTCCTTTTGGTTCAATAATATTTGACCACGAGTTTGTTGGATATACTGCAGTAATTGTTTCGATCCATTTGTATTCTTTTGCTCTAGCTCTAGCTGCAGCTAATAAGTCAGCGTTTTTTGGCTCATCTTTAAATCCTGAAATTTTCTTTGGCATTTCAGCTGAAGCAGCATTCTCGGATAACATCAATGAACATCTATAATCGCTTAATCTGTAAAGTTCCTTTATAATAGCTGCATCCGACCATTTTGATACATCTTTTCCTTTTTTATAAATCAAATTAAAAGGATTATACTTTAATTCTTCTTCAGAACCATTAAATTTTGAACCGCCATCACAAGTTGTTATACCATTTTTTGGACCTGTATATGGGTGAACAACAAAGACTCCTGGTTCTAACATTGTAATTTGACAAGAGGTAATTTGAACCCCTCTACTTACTATTTTTCCATCATATTCAGTACTATCTTTAAATGTGATAGTTGTACTATTCGAAGTTTCAAATCTAACATCTCGATTAAAGAATATTCCTTTTTTAAGTAACGAATTTTCAATAATTTCAGTAGCTCCTCCTTCTGAAAGAGGCAATGCAGTTAAAGCACCTAAAGTTTGATTATGACCAGAATGAGAAAATGTTATTACTTTACCATCTGAAGAAATACTCACTGCAAACTTCTGAATAGTTTTATCTAGTTTGTCCATTTCATGAAATGCTCCAAAAGGCTTTTGAGAAACATAAATCCCATTAATTCCCCATTGGTCTGTAGCAAAAGTAGTAGCTTCCAATTTCGGATTTTCAATGTCTTTTTTTCCTTGTTCTTCATTTGGCAATGGCCAACCTGTGTAATCACTTTCACCAGCACCTAACATTCCACCAGATGTAGTTTGTCCAACCTTATCTTTTAACTTTCCTAAAACACCTTGTGCATTTGAATAGTTTATTGCTGAGATACTTAATGCAATAGTAAATAATTGTATTTTTTTCATGTTTATATTTTGTTCATACAAAACTAGCTGTAACAACATCATCTACTAAAGTTGTTTCATGTAGCAGTATTATAAGTTTAGGAAAAGTCCATTTATTTATAAAATTCAGTTCGATTATAACTCCCAGCCCATTTGTTTAATGAACATAATCATTTCTTCAGATGAAAATGAATTTGCTACTCGAGAGTTGTTACTTACTTTTAAAATTAGCTTACCACTCATATCTCTTACTTCACCATCTTTGTATTTGTAAGCCAATATTTTGTCTGAATTACAACCTGAATAAATTAAACCTCCAAATTCACAGAAATATTCGCATTCACCATTAATACTTACCGAAGTATTATTTATTGAATAAACAGGATTTTCAATAATGTATCCATCTTGGAAATATCGTGCTCCAATTTTTTGCCAGTTTGAATTGTAATAAGTGTTTTCGTATTTGTAAATAACTGTTCCATTTCTTTCAATCTTACTTGAATTTGCTAACATATCAGCTTTATTCCCTGAGGCTTTAGCTTCTGCGTCGGCTTGTTTTTTCGCTTCCTTTAAGGCTTGATATCGCTCGTTCCATGCTTTGAAATAATCAGAAAAGCAATCGTAGCTTCGACAAACTTTTGCATCAGCTCCATCAACTAATTCAGTAGGTAAATGCTTCAAGAATTTTTGTATTATCGCTTCAAGAATTTGAACGTTATCTGCTTTGAACTTAAAATCAGAATCATAATAATAATCTTTTGAAACATCATTTTTAATTTCAACGCCATGAACAGAAGGTCTGTAATAAGTTTCAATACTTAATTCATTGGTCAATTCATCTAAAAAAATATTAAAATCTTTAATTTTTGAAACATCCAATCGTGTTTGTCTTACGTTTTGAATCCCATCTTCTTTTAATAACTCAATTTGATAAAGCATTGTTCCTTTCCATTCTACAAATTGTTTTTCAGTTTCACTCTCAAATAGTGGTTTTTGATTGCTTGAAATGATAAAATCTTCTGAATAACGAAAATAAATTGTAGCATCAGCAGGTTTACCTTTATTAAAATCTCGCACACCTGAATTTTGAGCAAGAATTTCATCCATTGCACCATTGTTCATTTTGCTCCCAAGATAAGTCTTAAATTCGTCCGCTTTTTCTTTAGATTCAAAGGTTAAGTCTCCTAAACCATAAACTCCTGAATTAGTTTTAATAGAACTAATTGTTACATTTTGACCATTTGCTTTTGCAAGAACATTTATATCAATATCACGTGTACAAATAAAATTTAAACGATATGAAACATTGCCGTCATTATCCGTATAACCTCCACTATACAAAGTATCATTCACTACTTGATAATAATCTTTGTAGGAAACGTCCCAACCTGAAGAAGAACTGTAAACAAATTTTCCATCGAAGCTAACAGAACGTCCATTAGCTGTTATTTTCTCTTGGGCATACGTTAATGAAGAAAGGAAGAAAAGAAAGAAAAGTACTTTTTTCATATCATTGTTATTACTATTTTTCCAAAGATGTGTTGCTTTGATGAATGATTGGAAGTTGTTTTACGAAAAGGTGGTTTCGTTTTACAAAATGGGTTAAAAACAAAAAACCAGAACTCACGTGCTGGTTTTAAAACTAAACTATTAAAAAAGATCACTCTTTTACAAAACGATATAATCCTGTTTGTGTTTTTAGGAAATAAATTCCTGGTGTCATAATTCCAACATTGATTCCCAAAGGAGAATAAAGTTCTGATGAAATTATTTTTCCTTTTAAGTCAAGTACTTCATATGTTCCAGAGAACTCATTAGAAATGAAAAGTCTGTTTTGCACTGGGTTTGGAAATAAGGAAAGTAAATTCTTACTATTCATATTTTGATTTAATGATAAATTGTTATTCCCAATACTCCATTTTACTAAAAACCCTGGATCATTATTAAAACCATCGGACTGATTGTCAATTAAATCTGAATCAAAGTCAACTAAATTATTTTTTTCGCCCCCAGCGTATAAACTATTTCCTTTAGCAACAATACAATTTATATCAGAATAAGGTGGAAGAGATGAAGGACCGTTATTATGATCAAAAAGTTTTTTCCCTAAATAATTTCCTAAACTATCAAGATAAGTAATAAGTCCTCTTATTTGGTTGTAGTTACCAATCGTGTCATTTGTTAATCCATCTGGGCTAACATCAACATTCAGTCCTCCGTAAACACCACCTCCTAAATAAATATTTGCATTTTCATCTAATGCAATACTTTTAATTTCATAATTGATTCCTTCATATATTTTTTTCCAAATTGGAATAGAATTAACTATAACTTGTGTTGAAGGATTAGGAATTCTATATACAACAGAATTATCAATTTCAACTCCGCAATACACAATTTCATTATTAGCAGTTATTTTCAAATCCCTTACTTTTCCTGCAACAGCAGTAACTGTTCCACTATGAGTCCACAGTCGAGTTAAAGAAGGGTCGAAACTTTCGATAGTTATTGTGCTACCATTCGAATATTTAAAACCACCAACTATTAAATTTTCATTTGTATCAAACTGACAACAAGTAAAAGCTGCATTCCCTCCAATATCCTCACTATATGATGCCAAACAAGTACCCGTTGAGTTAAAAATACCAATGAATGGATCGGTAAAGAATTCTGGATTAAGTAATGAACCAACCGACGTACTTGGGTCTAAATTAAGCGCTCCAATAAATCCCCCTACCAAAGCTACGTTTCCATTATTGTTGTTTATTGCAATGTTTGGTAAACTTGAAAAAGAAGGGTTGAAGTAAAAATTTTCATAAGTTCGTTGCCAAATAGTGTTTGCCTCATTATCTAACTTTTGAACAAAAAGAGCATTACTTGAGATTGTATAATTTATAGTATTGTTTCCAGGATCTAAGTCACACGATCCACTTGTTCCATAAATCACTCCTGTTAAATACAAGTTATCGTTTTGGTCACACGCTATATTAGTGAAGGTAGACTCTGTTCCAAATGATTTTGTCCATAGCACTTGTCCCATTTGGTTCACTTTTTTTAACTGACATGCTCCAGATTCGTTTGTAACTTGAATAACATCTTGATTAGAAAGAATACACATGCTTGTAACAACCCCACCTTGGCTTGTCATCCACTGATATGTAGGGTTTTGAGCCATGCTAAATACTACCAAAAGGTTAAAAACAATTGTAAAGAGTACTTTCATATTTTTAAAGTTTTAAAATTTATAAAACAAATCTAGAACTTACGTATTATAACCAAGGACTTGTTTTACAAAACATGAATTCTAGTTTACATAAAGAGTTTTATCTCAAAAAAGAAAAAAGTCTACCATAAAATGATAGACTTTCCTGATTCAAACTATATTGATTGGATTATTATTCTTTAATAAATTGAACTATTCTGCTTAATTGCTCTTCTTCATTTTTAACTTGGATGAAATAAACTCCATTTGTTAAATCTGAAACTGAAATTTTGTCAAAATCGTTTGAAAACACTTTAACTCTTTTACCAAATACATCAACAATAACTATCTCTTCAATTGTTGAAGTTGTATTAATAGTTATTTGTTCTTTTGCTGGATTCGGATAAACTGAAAATTCAACCACATTTGTTTCAATTCCGGTTACATCACAATTTACAACCACATTCATAGTATCAGTAATTTGAACTGCACAACTATTAGTTGCATATATAATTTCATATGTTGTTTCAGACGCAGGATTAAATGTGTACCCATCAATAGGAGTTCCAGAAATTGCACCAACAATTGTACTTGTAAAAACTCCTCCTCCTGGAGTTGCAATTAAATTAATTGAATCGCCAACACATGGCACTACGAATGCCGCTATATTTGCTGTTTGAATTTCATTTATTAAGGCAAATACAGTATCAACAGTTGTAACACCACAAGAAGTATATGTGTAATAAATTTCATAATTTCCAGAAGTTGTAGGAGTAAATTCATTACTTAAGAAAGTTGATGCTAAATTTGAAGAGAACACACCTCCAGCAGGACTTACACTTAAAGCTATAGATTGTCCTTGGCAAGGTATCGATGTTAATGGAAAGATTTCAGCTGAATCAATTACAACTTCGTAACTAATTATGACCATTCCGTTTCCTGACCAAATACCGTTTTCTCCAGTAACAGGTCCATCAAAGTAATTCGAGCCAGCTGCTCCACCACCTCCAGGTCCAAAGCCATTTGCTTGACATCCTGAAGTTCCAGCAGAACCACCGCCACCGCCATTACCTCCGATGAAACCGCCACCGCCACCGCCACCACTTGGTGCCATTGTAGTTTGTGCAGCTCCAAAACCGTTATTTCCTTGACCACCATTTCCACCTATATTTGAATTATTTGAACCCCCACTTAGACCCAAAAACCCACTACATCCGTTTCCATGAATACCAACACCTGAAGTTGTACCTCCACTTGCACTTGGAAACACAAACGAACCTAATATGACATCTGTACCTGATTGACCATCTAGAGAATTTCCAAATAGTAATTGGTTACCTCCACCATTACCACCATTTCCGCCTGTAATTGGATTCATGCTAGATTCTAGGCCTGCATTTCCGCCGCCACCGCCACCGCCAGCAACTTGAACACGATCGTTCAACGCATTTGACGGCCAACGAACATCAGTTGCTCCGCCACCTCCACCTGAAGGATTTGCAGCTGGGTTTGCAACACCATTTCCACCTCCATTGTATCCCCCAACGTTTGCAATGGCTTGCCCTCCTACATACACATAAATAGTATCTGTAGGAACTAGCATCGACCAAGACCCAACTACTTTATTTCCTAAACCTGCTTGTCCTCCAACATTAACTCCAGGATAAATTGAGCTTCCAGAAGCTCCTTGAGCACCATATGTAGTAATACTAACATTTTGAGCCCCACAAGGAACAACCCACATTTGTTCTGACCCAGTAAAAAACAATGTATCTGTTTGTGTTTGAGCGATAAGTCCATTTGAAACAACCAAACTTGCTAAAATGAATAGATTTTTTTTCATAGATTTTTTTTTGCAAACCTAAAAAACCTAAAAAATAGAATGAGAAGTAATTTACCAATCGCCCTTTTCAATTTACAAAACACAAATTATTGTTTTAAAATGCCTATCAATTCAACTTTATTATCTAGCTAGTTAACACGATTTTATTTATTTTTGAAATCATCCAAATTGAATCAAATGTTAAAAAAACTTGGGATTAGTTTCCTTATTGTCTTTCCATTGGTAATTGCAGTTGCGATTTTATTCAACGCATCTCTTCCTAAGCCCTTGTTTTTTGGTTTGTTTATGTTAAGTGCGGTTTGTATTCCGCTTGGAGCTTCATTTTGGGCTATGTTTACAAACGAAAGAAAAAGAAAGAATATCAAACTCATTTTTTTAATTATTTCACTATCACTTGTTGTTCTATCCTATTTTGTTTTACGTAATTTCCAAATTCCCGGAACTGCAATCACTGGTTTAGTAGGGATTTTTTGGTATTGTTTTGCCTTTGCTCCTATGCAATTGAGTCATAATTACAGAAAATGGAAGCCTTACTTAATTAAAAAAATTGAAACGGTACTTCTCGTTTCTTTGGATTTTGTAAGTATGAATTTTATTGCACTAGGATTACTTTTCAAGTATTTACATTGGCCTTTTGCTAATATATTGATTTATTCAGGTGCTATTATTCTTTTAGTAGCTCTATTTTTCTGGAACTTCAAATTCAAAAAAGAAGTTGTTTTACGAAAACTATCGGAAGATGAACTAAAGATCAAACATCAAGAAATTACGGATAGTATCAACTACGCGAAACGCATTCAAAGTGCAATTTTGCCTTCTGATCGTTTGATTTCAGAATTATTGCCAAATTCATTTGTACTTTATTTACCGAAAGATGTTGTTGCAGGTGATTTTTATTGGCTTGAAAAAACAGAAAATGAAATTTTATTTGCTGTAGCAGATTGTACTGGACACGGAGTTCCAGGAGCAATGGTAAGTGTAGTGTGCAACAATGCCTTGAATAGAGTTGTCAAAGAATATAAACTTACAATTCCAGGTGAGATCCTCGACAAAACTAGAAGTTTAATCATTGAAGAATTTGAGAAAAGCGAGGAGGAAGTAAAAGATGGAATGGATATCGCTTTGTGTTCAATTGTAGGGGATAAATTGAGTTATGCTGGTGCACACAATCCCCTTGTAATTATTCGAAATGGAGAATTAATTGAAATAAAAGCCAACAAACAACCCATTGGTAAATACGATAAAATTCAAGCTTTTACTACACACGAAGTTCAGCTTCAAAAAGGAGATCGGATTTATTTGTTTTCAGACGGATATATTGATCAGTTTGGAGGTGAATTTGGCAAGAAATTAAAGTCAAAATACTTTAAGGAAATTCTTCTTGCAAATCAAAATAAATCAATAAAACTTCAAAAAGATGCTTTTGAGTTAGCCTTTCAAAATTGGAAAGGAAATTATGAGCAAATTGATGATGTCTGTTTAATTGGTATTGAATTTTAAAAAATCTTTATATAAATCCTATCTTTGCAGAAAAAAAAGCATGCAAAACCTTTCGATTTACAATAGTTTAAGTGGTCAAAAAGAAAAATTTGAAACAATCGTACCTGGAAAGGTGGGGATGTATGTTTGTGGACCTACGTTATATTCAGAACCTCATATGGGGAACATGCGTACGTTCATTAACTTCGATTTGATTTACAGGTATTTATTGAAACTTGGTTTTCAAGTAAAATACGTACGAAACATAACTGACGCTGGTCATATCACTAATTCTTTGGGTGATGCAGTCGATTCAATAGGTGCTGCTGCACGTTTAGAACAAGTTCAATCACTGGAAATTGTCTACAAATTCAATGTGAAATTTCAAGAATTGCAGCAATTGTATAATTTATTACCTCCTTCCATTGAACCAACTGCAACTGCTCATATTCAAGAACAAATTGAAATCATTGAACAAATCATTGAGAACGGATTTGCTTACGAAGTAAATGGATCTGTATATTTTGATGTTAGAAAGTACAGTGAAAAGTTTCAATATGGAATTTTAAGTGGACGAAAAATTGACGAACTAGCTGAAGAAACAAGAACTTTGAACGCACAAGACGAAAAACAGTTTTTTGCAGATTTTGCCTTGTGGAAAAAAGCCAATCCTGAAGACATGCAAATTTGGCGTTCACCTTGGGGAAATGGAAACCCAGGCTGGCACATTGAATGTACTGCAATGTCGACAAAATACTTGGGAAATCAGTTTGATATTCACGGTGGAGGAATGGACTTAAAGTTCCCACATCACGAAGATGAAATTGCACAAAGCTGTGGTTCAGTTGGATGTAATCCTGCGCGTTACTGGATGCATGCAAACATGTTGAATGTGAACGGTCAAAAAATGAGTAAATCGTTTGGAAATTACTTTCTTCCAAAGGAAATCATTGAAGGAACGTCTGAGGTTTTCGATAAACCTTATTCTCCAGAAGTAATTCGTTTTTGTATGATGCAAGCGCATTACCGTTCAACTTTGGATTTTAGTTCAGATAGTTTGAATGCTGCTGAAAAAGGATTTAATCGCTTGAGCGAAGCTATCGCAAAATTGGAAACACTTCCAACTTCAACGAACAGTTCAATATCAGTTTCGGACTTAATTACAAGTTTTTACACAGCGATGAATGATGATTTCTCTACTCCAAGTTTGATTGCAAATCTTTTTGAAGCTGTGAAATTTATCAATTCAGTTTCAGATGGAAACGCTTCGATTACAACGGAAGATTTAGAAATCTTAAAAACAGAAATCTTATCCTTCACTACGGATGTTTTAGGCTTAAAATTGGCTAAAAGCGATAAAACTGGACCCATTGATGCAATCATGGATTTGGTCTTAGAAATCCGTAAAAATGCACGTGAAAACAAAGATTGGACAACATCTGATATCATTCGTGATAAACTTACGCAAGCAGGAGTTGATGTTAAAGACGGAAAAGATGGAGTAACTTGGTCAATTAAATGACATAAAAACAACAATAGTTTTTTTATTAAAATAATTTTACATTATATTTGTAAATATTGAGTAAATTTAAAAAAATGGGTAACGACGAGTAAATTTAATACATGAAAACATTAAAAGAAATGCTAAATTTGATGGCTAACTTGTTATCAAAACCTTTTTATTTCTTAGCAAATTTGGCATCTTTAATTGGTTTTCTTGTGATATTTATACATGACAAAGAAAAACTGCTTATATCTTTTATTTTTTTCAACATCTTGCTATTAGTTTTAATAGGAACATTGGTTTTCAGTATATTAAAACTTTTAGGGAATTCAACAACAGATTTTGAAAGTAAATCAACTTTTATCAAATATGAAACATTAGATGGAAGTAAAATCTCGTATGAAGTTTTTAAATTAATTCAATGTAAGCGACCAATATTATCAGAATATGAGTATAATTTCAAATGGTCAGGAACACATTTACCTAAAATAAGTTCTGAGCTACAAAAAGTTAAAGATATATTAGATGTAAATGACCCCTCAAATTATGATAAAGCAATATTGAAATTTTCGAAGCCTCTTAGGTATAATGAAAGCTGTGTTATAAATTTTAAAGCAGAAATAGATGATGCGGATAAAAAATCCGAAACGTATATTTCAAATAGAATATTTAGACCAGTAGATGTTATACATTATAGAATTGTTTTAAGACATAAATCTGAAAACACAAATGCAGTAATTGAAAGAAGAAAAATTGAATCTGTTTCACAAGCTTTTGAAGAAGTAAAGCAAGTCTCATTTGAAATTTCATCAAAATCTTATGAATACCCTTTATTAAATCCTGAATTAGGATATATTTACAGAATTCGATGGGAAAGATAAAATTCCGAAATATTCAAAACAGTTATTAAGATAAAATAACATACTATTTCTGACTAAAAATAAAAGAATTTATGGCAACACACGTATTACTTCTACGCGGAGTAAATCTAGGAAAACACAATAAATTAAACATGCAGAAATTGTGTGTTGCGCTTACAAATAAAGGATTAGAAGAAGTTAAGTATCACTTACAATCTGGAAATGTTTTATTGAAAAGTAAAAAGAAAAGTGCAACACTTGAAACGGAAGTTGGGCAAATCATTAAGCAAACGTTCAACATTGATGTTCCAGTTCTTGCCATCGACAAAAAAACATTTAAAGATTATGTCGACAATTTCCCTTTTGAAAACAAAACAAAAGATTGGAAAGACTATTGTCATTTTACATTTTTAGCTGAAAAACCAAGCTCTGAAAAGATTGATGAATTATTGGCTGAACAAAAAGAAAACGAGAAAGTTGTTGTTTACAATCAAATCGCTTATTTGTTTTTGGAGAAAAAATACCACGAGTCAATTATCAATAACAACTTTATTGAAAAGAAATTAGGTGTTTCCTGTACCACTAGAAACTGGAATACATTTGATCGTATTTATAGTTTGTTTTAAACAATATTATCCTATAAGAAAGAGGCTGTCTCAAAAGTATTAAATCACCCCATAATTGATAGGGGCTGAGTTCAAAAGTTTCAAATCTAGGCATTCGAAAGCAAAAAATGGTGAGTTTACTAATGTAAATGAGCCTTTTTTTGATAAGAATAACGACGAGTTGAAGCTTTTGAGACAACCCCTTTTAGTTTTATAAAATCTCTAAATAATTAGATCATTTTTCTTTCTTGCATCAATTTCAACGCATCTTTCAAACCTTCTTGCGTAAAGTGGATTCTTCTATCCAACTCTTCCGATTTTAAAATCATTTCTTGTGCTTTTTTGTAATCTTTCGTTACGAAAGCAGTATACGCTTTGTAGTAATAACAAACAGCAGCGATTTCATTGTCAACTCTTGCTTTACGATCTTCAGGATTGTGTTCTTTCAAACCTTCCTCGATAAAAGTCATTGCTTTAGTGTAATCTGCAGATGTAACATCGTAACTTCCTGCATCAAACCAAGTTTTCAAAGCAGTTGCAGCATCGTTAAAATCTGTATAATCTTGTTTTCTTGATTTGATATTGAAAACATAAGGTGTTACCGATTTTCTTTGAATTAAAAACTGGTTTTGAATTGGCGATAAAGCAGATTCAATAACATAATTTACTGATGTACTTTGACTTTTAGATCTATTGTTGTTACATTCATCAATTGCACCTTGTTTTGTCGAGGAAGAACCAACATAACTTTGTGGATATTCAGCTGTTTTAGTAATTAATTTCGTACCATCACCTAAATACAATGAAATTTCAGCAAAAAACTTTAATTTTATTTCTGAATTATATGTAGTTACGACATAAGTTGATCCATCTTTCTTCGTTTTAGTTTCTGACTTCGATGTTGTATTGATTGGAGAAGTTACAACTTCAACCGTTTTGAAAGAAATATGCAATTCTGATTGCGCTTGATCTTCAACAATTGAATAAAAATTCGTGTTTAATTTTGATTCTAAAGCACTTCTGTATACGAAATCTCTTTCAGAAATTGGCTTTATGAAAATCTTTTTTAAGTTTACATAAGTCATGTCTGTTGGATTCAAGTCATAACTATATGCTGCAGTTGCCGATGGCTGCAAGTTTTGTGCAAAAATTTCTAAAGAAATTAGACTCAGGAGGTAGACTAAAGTTTTTTTCATAAAGTATTTTATATGTATTTTAAACAAAACTAATCTTTTTAAATCAGCTAAAAAGAAATTAACGATTAATTAAATTTTCAAAACGTTAACTTTGTCCTTAAAATAAATCGAATGTCTTTATCTCAAGAGAATATTTCAAGTACTATCAATGACTTTTCTTTTGGTAAAGAGTATAAAATTTGTAGCAAAAAAAAATCGATTTATTGTTTGCAAAAGGTAAAACCTTTAAGTCATTTCCCTTTGTTTTGTATTATATTGAAAGTGATTTTGAAGAAAATGTACCGTTTCAATTTGTGTTTTCTGCTCCTAAACGAAGTTTCAAGCGTGCTCACGATAGAAATTATATCAAACGACTTTTCAGAGAAGTTGTTCGTCTTCGAAAAAATGAAATTGAAGCTCTTTTCCCCAATCAAAAAATGCATTTTTTTATGATTTATTCAAATAAAGAACTTCCAAATTTATCTCAATTGACGAAGGATTTCGATAAACTGATTGTTAAATTGAAAACTCAAAAAACTAATTAATTCAAGATGGATTATTCAAAAAGATATAAGTTACTAAGTTTGATAATGAGCGTTTTACTCATGGGTGCTTTGGGTTTATTTTTTGTGAGCCAAAATCAAGTTCAAATCTATAAAACTGAAATTCAAGGATTGAATAAAAAAATCAGTCAAAATGAACAAATTTTAACTGCTTTCGAAATAAAAAGTAAGCACCAAGAAGAGATTTTGGAGTTCATAACCGTAAAAACTATCCGTAAAATTGAGCTAGAAAATTTCGATCTATACTATGATTTTAAAAGCAAAAAAGGTTTTATTTTAGGTCCTGAAATAGAACAAATGCCAATGAACGAACAGTATCAATTGTGGGTGAAAGGAAAAGAATGTTTGAGTTTTGGTTTGTTTACTTACGATGAATTTTTAGACGGAAGCGATGTTTTCGACCTTAAAATCAATTCAGGTGAAGAACTTATCTTGACAAAAGAAAAAATGGGAGGATCAAAAACACCTGCTGCTGATCGAATTATTTCTTCAAAAAAAATCGAACTATGATTCAAGCTCCACTTTTACAGAAAGGTGATACCATTGCTTTGATTTCACCTGCAAAAGCCATTGATACCGAATTAGTTCTTGCTGCAAAAGCAAAATGGGAAGAATTTGGTTACAAAGTCATCATTGGAAAACATGCCTGTGATTCCTTTTCCTATTTTTCTGCTCCTGATTATGAACGCGGAAAAGATTTAGAATGGGCAATCGATCATCCTGAAGTTAAAGCAATCATTTGTTGCAGAGGTGGATATGGCGCAGTTCGCTTACTTGAATCCGTCAATTGGGCGAATTTACTACGTGAACCGAAATGGATCATCGGATTTTCGGATATTACCAATTTTCATTTATTGGGTTTAAAACTCGGAATAGAAACGATTCATGCAACCATGCCATTGAATTACGCTGAAAATTCATCCGAATCATTTGAGAGTTTACTTTCAATTCTAGAAAAAGGAAGTGTAAAACACAACTGGAAGACAAGCAAGTACAACAAAAATGGTGACGCCTCTGGAAAATTAGTTGGTGGAAACATGTCAATTGTTTACAGTCTTTTAGGAACACCTTATTGTCCAAATTTTGAAAATAGTATTTTATTTTTCGAAGATCTTTCCGAGCAAGTTTACCACATCGACCGAATGATTCAGGCGTTTAAATTAGCTGGAGTTTTCGAACAAATTTCAGGACTAATCATCGGTGGTATGACTGAGATGAAAGACACGGCAATTCCAACAAACTACTCAATTCCAGACTTGTTCAAAGAAGCATTTAATTATCGAAATATTCCTATTTGTTTTGATGTTCCAATAGGGCATATTAATGACAATCGTGCAGTAATTCAAGGTCGTGAATCAACCCTAATTGTTTCATCTGAAAAAGTAGAATTTATTCAGCTTTAACAACTTTTTAATCGGTAACAACTTTGAAAAGTGTATTTTTGGATTGGTTATTGAATAGTTCCACATATGAAACTGATTAAATTTTTCTTTATTCTCCCAATTTTGGTATTATTCACCTCTTGTGTGGATATTTTTGATGAAATCGTACTACATCAAGATGGAAGCGGAACCTATAAATACACCTTGAATTTAAGTGCAAGCAAAGTGAAAATAAACTCTTTATTGGCATTAGACAGTTTAGATGGACAACGTATTCCGAAACTTCCAGAAATTAAGGAAAAAATAAAATTGTATTCTGAAAAATTAGAGCAAAAAGAAGGGATTTCTAATGTAAAAGTAGATGCAAACTACGATAATTTTATTTTCAAATTTACGTGTGATTTCACGAGTGTAAACACATTACAAACGGCGATCAAAGACATCTTAAAAGAGGAAATCAAAGACAAAAACAATCCTTTATTAAACGAAAACTGGGTTTCTTGGGATGGAAAACAATTGGTTCGTAATATTCCTAATTTCACTTCTCCGATTTCAAAATTGAAAGCTGAAGACAAAGAATTATTGAAAAATGGTAAATACATTGCTGTTTCTCGCTTCGATAAAGAAGTAGTAAAGTGTGACAATACAAATGCACAAATTTCTCCAAGTAAAACAGCTGTAATGGTGAAATCAAGTACTTTCCAAGTTGCGAGCAATCCTAGTTTATTGAAGAGTACAGTTACTGTAGCACAGTAATTAATCCATTCATAAACTGGATTGAGTTGTTTATAAATTCACTTTTAGAACTCAACTAATAATTTAAGACTATTAATTTGTTGATAGTCAATTTGTTTTAACGAAAAAGAAAGGCAGACTTGTTTTTTTCATAACTAAATCATACTTTTTACATTCAGTGAAATGTATTAGTTTTGACTGTCGAAAAGTTGCAACAAAAAGACAAGGGAAAAACCGAACACCCTTAAACTAGTAGGTACTCATTAATTAAATCATTTTTATGAAACGCTTAAAATCTAGTATCGCAGTACTTACGTTATGTGCTGCATTTGTATCTTGTGAAAAACAAGAAATTGTACCAACAAACCCAATCGTTAAACCTTCAACTTCAGGAACTGAAAAAGCCCCAACGCTTATTGCTCTTAGTACAACTGCTGCAAATGTGAAAGGTGCAACGAGAATTTACACTGTGTTTCAATCAACAACAGCTAATTTTTATGGATCTACATTGTATGCTCATTATAGAGTAGGTACAACTGGTGCTTGGTCGAATGGAACTGCTGTATCATCTTGGTCGAATCCAAATGCAACTTACAACTTACCAATTGCTTTCATTACAGGAACAAACTTAAATGTATTTTACAGTACAAGCCAGGGAACATCATATCCTTCAGGAAGTGCTTCTGCAATTTACACAAATGTGATTGTAAATTAATTACTACTACAACTAATATATCCTAGATAATTACTTATCTACTCAAGTGGCCATCTGTTTAGGTGGTCACTTTTTTTGTTCCTAACTTTCCAGAATTAAATCCCTAACTTTGCACCCTTAAAATTAGAATTATGATTTCTGTAGATGCCTTAGGTGTTGAGTTTAGTGGAAAAGTTTTGTTTAGCAATGTTTCCTTTGTTATCAATGAAAACGACAAAATTGCCTTGATGGGGAAAAATGGTGCTGGAAAATCTACACTTTTAAAAATCCTCGCAGGACAACACAAACCAACTCAAGGTGGAATCTCAGCTCCGAAAGATGCAGTAATTGCATACTTGCCTCAGCATTTATTGACAGAAGACAATTGTACTGTTTTTGAAGAAACTTCGAAAGCTTTCTCTACAATTTTCTCCATGCGCGACGAAATCGAAGAAATCAATCACCAATTAACAGTGCGCACAGATTACGAATCGGACGATTATGCAAAACTAATTGAACGCGTTTCTGAATTGAGTGAAAAATTCTATTCCATCGAAGAAATTAATTACGACGGTGAAGTTGAAAAAGTATTGAAAGGAATGGGATTCGAACGCGAAGACTTTATCCGACCAACGAGTGAATTCTCTGGAGGTTGGCGTATGCGTATCGAATTGGCGAAAATATTGTTGCAAAAACCCGATTTGATCTTATTGGATGAGCCAACAAACCATATGGACATTGAATCAATTCAGTGGTTAGAGGATTTCTTGATTAATTCTGCGAAAGCAGTTGTTGTGATCTCGCATGACCGTGCGTTTGTGGATGCCATTACAACACGTACAATTGAAGTTACAATGGGTCGTATTTACGATTACAAAGCGAAATATTCTCATTACTTGGAGTTGCGTAAAGACCGCAGATCTCAACAACAAAAACAATACGAGGAACAACAAAAATTCATAGCTGAAACGACTGAATTCATTGATCGTTTTAAAGGAACATACTCAAAAACACATCAAGTTCAGTCGCGTGTAAAAATGTTGGAGAAATTGGAAATCATTGAAGTAGACGAAGTTGACAATTCTTCTTTGCGTTTAAAATTTCCTGCTGCTCCTCCATCTGGAAGATATCCAGTTGTAGTGGAAGAAGTTGGAAAATCTTACGGTGATTTGGTTGTTTTTAAAGATGCATCCATGACTATTGAACGTGGCGATAAAGTTGCATTTGTCGGTCGAAATGGAGAAGGAAAATCTACGATGATCAAAGCAATAATGAAAGAAATTGACTTTGATGGTAAGTTGGAATTGGGGCACAATGTGAAAATTGGCTATTTCGCTCAAAATCAAGCTTCTTTACTGGATGAAAGTTTATCCATTTACGAAACAATTGATGGAATTGCAGAAGGCGATATTCGCACAAAGGTGAAAGATATTTTGGGAGCATTTATGTTTGGAGGTGAAACTTCAACGAAGAAAGTAAAAGTCTTATCTGGTGGAGAAAAAACGCGTTTAGCGATGATTAAGTTATTGCTTGAACCTGTTAATTTATTGATTCTCGATGAACCTACGAACCATTTAGATATGAAAACGAAGGACATCATCAAAGATGCGTTAAATGCATTTGAAGGAACGTTGATTTTGGTTTCACACGATAGAGATTTCTTAGATGGTTTAGTAACGAAGGTGTATGAATTTGGGAATAAGCGTGTGAAAACTCATTTTGAGGACATCAATGGATTCTTGGCATTGAAGAAATTGGAGAATTTACGAGAAGTAAACCAATAAAAATTGAAAATTATCAATTGAAAATTTAAAAAATGAATTCTCTGAAAGAAAAACAATCAATGTAAACTAAAGTTTAGGAACCGCAAAGTCCCAGAGACGCTAAGGAGAAAGGGATGTCTATTTTACGAGCAATTTGGCTGTTTTGCAATTAGGGGAAATTACCTACGATTAGGTGAAAAGGCCTAATTCAAAATAATCAATTTTGACCAATTTAATCATCTGTATAATAACTAAATGCTTGCATTCCATCAGTGAGATTTTGTCGTCCTAACATCAAAAAATCTGTGAATCTGTGGTTGATAAATGGAAAAATGAATTCTTTGAAAGAAAAATAATCAATGTAAACTAAAGTTTAAGAACCGCAAAGTCCCAGAGACGCTAAGGAGAAAGGGATATCTATTTCACGTGCAATTTGGCTGTTTTGCAATTAGGGGAAATTACCTACGATTAGGTAAAAAGGCCTAATT
>JBKDZA010000356.1:0-4377 GCA_046308455.1 Fluviicola sp. | reverse complement strand
TTACGTGCAGATTTGATTGCTTCAGAACTTTTTATAGTGTAATCATTTATCAAATTCTTGAGAAATTAACAATTTAGTTGTTGTAATCATTCTTTTTGCTTGTTCTATCCTTTTATTTCAATTTTAACTTTGTGTTATGAAACAATTAATGCTTTTTGTTTTATTAATTGTGAACACAGTACTTTCTGCTCAGGAAGTCATTGTTGTAATTGATCCTGGTCACGGTGGAAACGACCCTGGAAATGAAGCTGCGAACAAAAGTCTAAAATCTGAAAAAGAACTCAATTTAATCATCGCCAAAAAAGTGGGAACTTATTTAAGTTCTAAACTTTCAAATGTAAAAGTGGTTTATACACGCACAGATGATTCTTATCCATCTCTTGATGAGCGAGTTGCAACAGCAAATTCCAAAAGTGCTGTTTTATTTCTGAGTATTCACTGCAATCATTCAACTAAAAAATCAATCAAGGGAACTGAAACACATGTACACGATTTGAGCTCACGTAAATCGGTAAAACTAGCTCGAGAAATTGAAAAAGAATTTAAAACAAAAGCAGGTAGAACTAGTCGTGGTGTAAAGACTACAAATGACCGTGAGAAAAGTCTACAAGTTTTAAAGTTCACGAAAATGACAAGTGTTTTAGTTGAATGTGGTTTCATGTCGAATGTGAATGAAGCAAATTTTTTGAATTCAGAAAATGGACAAGATCTGATTTCTTCAGCAATTTTCCGTGGAATTAGAACGCATTTATTGGAAGAATATAAGCAAGTGAAGAAAATCACAGAGGGAACTTCTAGTTCAACTGAAGGTTTTTTTCAGATCCAAATTATGAGTTCAAAGGAATGGATGGACACTGAAAAAGGAGCATTTAAAAAATTGAGTAAACCCGTTTCGCGAAAACAAGTTGCAAAAACAGGTTACAAATATGTCTACTATGTTGGAGAATTTAAGTCGAAGTCTGAGGCGCAAGCATATTTAGATGAAGTGAAGAAACATGGCTTTAAAGATGCTATAATTGTAAAAAAATAAAAATCCATAGAACACCTTAGAACAATTCTAAATTTTACTGAGAATAACTTTAAAATTTATCTATTGATAAAAAAAGAGTAGTTTTAGCTGTAATAAAATTTAATACTTGTTATATAATTAAATTATAATTAGGGTTTTTTTCTAAGTGAGACAACAAAAACAGAAGACATGGCAACAGTATTTGAAACGAAATTAATCGGCAATATTGGGAAAGACGCAACAATAAAAAACATGGAACGCGGAGTTGTTGCAATTAATTTTCCGGTTGCACACAATAAAAATTGGCGTGACAAACGTACTGGAGAGGCACGTACAAAAACAACATGGGTAAACTGTACCATTTGGAAAAAAGAAGGTGCAAATTTGCGCATTTTAGATTTTTTAAAGAAAGGTGCATTAGTTGAATTGTTGGGAACTCCATTTGCCAAAACATTTACTAATGAAGATGGAACATTTCGTGCTGAAATTCGCCTAAATGTCTCAAAAACAAATATTTTACGAGCAGCTAAATGTGAGGACGATTTACCTTACGACATGGTGGATAATAATGAAGAGGGAAATTGCGATGACACTTTCGATTCTGGAATTGATGATTTCACACTTTCGGTGGACGATTTTTAGTCTGTAAATCAAGCGTGTAGTACTTTTTTGCGTTTTTTTTTCAAAAAAATAATACAACAATAAAATTATTTTATATATTTGCACTCGCAATTCGCAAGAATATTCCTTCTTAGTTCTCCCGATTGCTATCGGGATGGTTAGAGAAAAAAAATATTCCTTCTTAGTTCTCCCGATTACTATCGGGATGGTTAGAGGAAAAAAATATTCCTTCTTAGTTCTCCCGATTACTATCGGGATGGTTAGAGGAAAAAAATATTCCTTCTTAGCTCAGTTGGTTAGAGCATCTGACTGTTAATCAGAGGGTCGCTGGTTCGAGTCCAGCAGAGGGAGCAAAAAAGGTTCAACGTAAGTTGGACCTTTTTTTATGTATGGACTTTTTGTCTAGATTCATTAATCAAGCAAGTAACTTTTCAAGTTTATTTTTCCATTTTATCCAATCAGGCATTTCTCGCGTTTGAAGGTCAATGAATTTTTGAGTATGATCGTGATGAACCAAATGACAGAGTTCATGAATGATTACATATTCGATACATGCTTTAGGAGCTTTGATAAGTTCAGTATTCAAGATTATTTTTCCTTTTGGTGTACAACTTCCCCAACGTTTAGTCATTTCCTGTAGATATATTCCTGATGGAGAGACATTGTACTTTTGGAATCTATTAATTAAAGGTTCAGCGATTTCAGTAAATTTTTGCCTTGCTTTATCTCTATACCAAGCTTTCATTAATTGCTCTGCTTTTTCCTTGCCAGAAACTATAATTGTAATACTTCTTCCTTTAAAATTGACTTCAGATTGTTTCCCTTGTTCAACTTTTAGAAGGTATTGTCTTCCCAAATATAAATGAGTTTCACCTGAAATATATTTTCTCTCAGTTAACTTTGGAAAAAAACCTAGGAAATAATGTTGTTGCTTCATTATCCAAGGAATTCGTTTTCGAACTTTTTCCAATATAATTTCTTCAGATGTATCTATCGGTGCTTTCACTACAACTTCCATTTCTGGATTGACAGTAATTCCAAGCGTTTTACGCTCTGCAAAAATTAATTCGAAAACAATTTCTTTCGAACCAAATTGAATAGATTTTATCATTTGAAGCGCAATTTTGCGTTTTCAATAATCTGTTCAGCTATGTGATCTATTTCCTCAAAAGACAATGAAATTTGGTATTTGTCTCTTATTTCATCTATTAAAAAATCACCAATGCGTAATAGCATTTTTTTAGTGATATCTATTTTGTTTGTCCAATCTACTTCAATTAAATTTTTAATCGTTTCTTCAGAAAATAAAGCAATTTCTACAGCCCAATCTTTCATTTCTTGCTGAGATTTTGATTTATTTTCCAGTCCTTGTAAAGCAATACCATAAAATGCTCTAGCTTCTGATCTATCAACTAATTCACTAGGAATATCTGAGTCAGTTCGTGAAAGTACTTTTTCTTGCAATTCTTTCACTTTTTCTAGATACTCTAAGTCAGAAATGCGACCTTCTTCGTACTCCCGAATAGTCTCTTTTAACAATTCTGAAAATTTCTTATAGAAAGCAGGATCTTCATCCATTTTTTCTGAAATATGTTTTGATGTGCGAGAAGCAATTTTATCTGCTTTTGCTACGGTTCCAATCGTTTTTTCAACTTCATCTTGAAAAGCTTCTTTGTCAAAAATATTCACTAAATCAGTTATAGGAACTACTTTCTCTGTTGTAACATGTGTGTCTATTAATTTCTGAATTTGTCCTTCATATTGCTTGTAATCAATCGCATCGGAATACCTTTGTATGACTGCGTTTCTGATTTTTACAAAGCTTGCTAAATCTTCTTTGTATTGTTCTAGTTTTTTGTCATCCGTTTTTTGATGGAATTCTATTGAAGACAACGCAAGTTTCAAAATACGCGCATATACAGATAGGCGATTATAAAATTCTTGACGAATGGCTTCATCTCGCAACAAAACTTGATAGGCTTCAGCATCACGTTTGTTTTTTATCTCTTTGAAAAGATCCAACAAATCAGCGTGTTTTTGAGGCAAAAGCGCAATTTCAGTAGTGATATCTGTAAATGTTCCCATTAAATCTTCGGGATCAAATTCATCAAATGAAGAATAGGTTTCCAACGCTTCTTCCAATGAACCTAAAACGCCATAATAATCGACTATATAGCCATAATCTTTTCCTTCACAAATTCTATTTACTCGTGCAATAGCTTGCAGTAAGGTATGACCTTGTAAACGACGTGTCAAATACAAAACTGTATTTATTGGAACATCAAATCCAGTTAGTAATTTATCAACTACAATGATGATTTCTGGATCTTCTGATTTTTCAAATCTACTGATTATGTGCTTTTGGTAACGATCATAGTTTCCATGTTCGTCCATCATTTTTTTCCAAAAGCTTTTAACCAGGTCACTCGTGGTCCCGTAAGCACTTTCTTCACCTTCTCGGTCATCTGGAGGAGATATTACAACATCGGAGCTAACTATGTTGATTTCATCTAAGTATTTCTTATAGCGTATTGCCGCTTCTTTTGATTGACAAACCAATTGACCTTTAAATCCTAAACCTTTAAAATTTTCTTTATAATGTTTACTTCTAACTACATGACAAAATTTATAAACAATTGATTATCAGTAAATTAATCAACATTTTACTTGTTTAAAACCTTGAAAATCAGTATCTTAGATGATGTTACCAAGCAGTCATTTAAGCCCGACTTCCAAGGTTAGTCACG
>JBKDZA010000355.1:0-2421 GCA_046308455.1 Fluviicola sp. | reverse complement strand
TGAACCAGACTGTGTAAGTAGAGTTCCGTTGAAATTGATTGTTGAATCTGGACAAAGGCTTAGGTTCGCAGAGTTTTCGATTGTTGTACAATCAAAGTTAACTGTTATTGAGATGCAATCAGTATCTGTACATGCACCACTGCCAGTTGCATAGCAAACCTGAAAAGTTCCTTCTCCGGAAATTTGAGGATTGAAAACACCAGTTGACGTATTCAAGCAAGTTCCACAATCGGACGACCAAACACCTCCAGTACTTGCAGCTTGCAATTGTTGAGGAGCATCAAAAATTGTAAAAGGACCAGCGGCAGAAATTGTAGCATCAGGAATTGGAGTACCTGGTTGTACACTTGTAGTTGCCATTCCAACACATCCGTTTGGATCTGAAACGGTTACAGTGTACACATTTGGACACAGGTTAAAAAGATTTGCGGTTGTTGCGCCGTTGGTCCATGAAAAAGTATAGGGAGTCGTTCCACCGATAACAGTTGTTGTTACTATTCCATCGCATAAAGCAGAACACGATTCATCTGATACATTTAACATTACATTTAGTGAATTACTAGCAAATGAAACAACGACTTGATCTGTTGTAGTACAACCACCCGCATCTGTCACATCAACTGTGTAAGTTCCAACACATAAGCCATTAATTGTTGAGCCTGTTCCACCGTTCGACCAAAGAATGGTGTATGGTCCGGTTCCACCAGTAATGTTTACCGTTGCAGATCCAGTGCATGGAATATCACAACTTGTTACAGTTGAAGAAAGCGATAAGTTTAGTCCACTTGAAATACCGCATTGTGGGTTCATTGAACCTATCCAAGCGTCGTTGGTAGCATTGTTGGCTGTACCTGGAGTTTCGTTTGTTCCAACTGCTCCATTCGACCAATTTGCTTGATTCGTAGGATTATTGTCGCTAGTATTCATCATTGAAAATACAGCTCCAGTTGCAGAAGGGAAATAAATTTGATTGTTTAAAGTATTGTTACCCCAACTTACAACGTGTGTAGCAGAAAGACTCGTACTTGATTGGCGAATTTGAAAGGAATCGTTTGTGTTTGCCATCGCAACTTGAGACCATGTTCCTCCACCGGCAATCCATGAAGCTGTTCCTGGATAGGTTGTAGATGAGGTTGTTGGACTTACTGCTTGACCTTCTAATAAATTAGAGTTGATGGGTAAAATTAGGCGGCAATTTCCATCTGTCATACTTTGATCGATGGGTGGAATTGCGGGGTTGATATCGGATTCATTGTAAATTAAAATCAATGTTCCTTGGGGAATTGCGCTCCAAAAGGGAATATTTGCAAAGCGTACAGCACCAATAGCAATTCCTGTTCCGCTACCAGTTTGAAAGTCGCCATTGTTATCATCGATTACGATTCCACGTAAATCAGAAGTTGGAGCAGGACTTAAACAACTTGGAGTTCCAACCACAACAAATTCTACGTATTCTTTAGCGGCAGTTCCTTGAGAAATTTCGTTGATCATCAATTGTTGTGCATGTGAAGTAATTCCACAAAAGATTGCAAACAAGAGTAAATAAAAAGTACGCATTTTGAACACAAACAAGTTCAATAATAACTCTTGGTTTCGGCGAAAGGAATATTCGCTTCAAGGAGATCAAGAATTATTTTCGGTGCAAAGTTACGGTGAAAGTTTTTTGAAAACTAGAAAACTAAGATTAATTAATAGTTAAGAAAAATCCCCTTTAAGATTACTCAAAAAGGGGATTCATCGAATTTAAACTAACTATTTATGTTTATTTGATTATTAAGAATCAAAGAGGTTGTTTGATTTATAAAATCTGATAATTAGAATCTTACCATCAAAACACCTGTAGCTGTTCTGTAGAAAGCACCAACCGTTAATCCTCCTGTTGTAGCTGCAGCATTGTCAGCAAATACAGGTAAACCAACAACTTGTAATTTACTTGTAGGGAAATTTGTACCGATACCAACATTACCTCCGTTTAATGATAAATTAAGAATAGCTGTTGCTTGAGTACCCCCTGCCGTTCCATCTGAAGTGTAAAAGTCAATAGAGTTGTTGTAAGTGTTCCCTCCATTGTGTCTTGTAGAAATATAGTGTTTAAATTGATCACTATTACTATAGCCAAATGCTATTTGAGTTGATTGATTACTACTTATATCATTTCCATTTCGAATTAGTAAAGAATTAGTTGTCCCCATATTTCCAGCAACATCTAAATTTGTAAGTGGAGCAGCAGTTCCAATACCTACACGGTTATTTGAAGCATCAACAGATAATGTAGTTCCGTCAACACTAAATGCATTAACTGCACTTGCCGTAAAACCTAAAGTATTTGCTCCTTGAGTAACAACTCTATTTCCAGCTAAAGTTCCATCTGTAGAATAAATATTTGATGAAGCAGCAGGAGTTGTCCAAGTGGGAGCGACG
>JBKDZA010000354.1:0-32916 GCA_046308455.1 Fluviicola sp. | reverse complement strand
GAATTGAATTCGTTGAACCTTCCCCCTATTTATTTACCTTCAATAATCCATACGGAGCTTGTAAAACGTGTGAAGGTTACGGCTCAGTGATTGGTGTTGATCCGAATTTAGTGATTCCCGATAAATCCTTAAGTGTTTATCAAGGAGCTGTAGCGCCCTGGAAAGGTGAAGTCTTGGGAGAATATCTCAATAATTTGGTTCGACATTCACGCGACATCGATTTCCCGATTCATCGTCCATACGAAGAATTAACAAAGGAACAAATTCATGTACTTTGGAACGGAAAAGGAAAGTTTGAAGGAATCAATGCTTTTTTTAAGTTTTTGGAATCGCAATCTTATAAAATTCAATACCGTGTGATGCTTTCACGTTATCGTGGAAAAACACTTTGTCCTGAATGTGAAGGAACGCGTTTACGTGAAGATGCAAACTTTGTGAAAGTTGGTGGGAAATCAATCAAAGAATTGGTTTTACTTCCAATTGATGAAGCGTTAGTTTTCTTTCAAAATTTGAAAGTCGAAAAAATAGAGGAAAAAATTACGAAACGAATTTTACCTGAAATCACACAACGACTTCAGTTTTTATGCAATGTTGGTATGGGTTATTTGACTCTAAATCGTGCTGCGAACACCTTGTCGGGAGGAGAATCACAACGCATCAATTTGACGATTTCTCTGGGAAGTAGTTTGGTTGGATCGATGTATATTTTGGATGAACCTTCGATTGGTTTACATCCACGTGATACAGAGCGATTAATTGGCGTTTTGAAAAACCTGCGTGATATTGGAAACACAGTAATTGTAGTTGAACACGAAGAAGACATGATGCGAGCAGCTGATGAAATCATTGATATTGGTCCAATGGCTGGTCAGTTTGGTGGTGAAGTAGTTTTTCAAGGAGATTTCTCAAAATTGGAAAACGCAACATCTAGTTTAACCGCTGAATATTTGACACATAAACGTTCGATTGAAGTTCCAAAAAAACGACGAACAGGTAAAAACAAATTGACCTTAACGGGTGCACGTGAAAATAACCTTAAAAATGTGACTGTTGATTTCCCTCTAAATCGATTGGTTTGCGTTACAGGTGTTTCAGGTTCAGGAAAATCGACATTAGTGAAAGATCTTCTGTATCCATCTTTACGACAAAAACTTGGCTTTTTCGGCGACCATTTGGGTGAAATGAAAGAATTAACGGGAGATATTTCTTCGTTGACGGAAGTTGAATTAATCGATCAAAATCCAATTGGAAAATCGTCGCGTTCAAATCCTGTTACATATGTAAAAGCATTTGACGATATCCGTGAATTGTTCTCACGACAAAATGTAGCGAAACATTATGGCTACAAACCTGGTTTCTTTTCATTCAATGTGGAAGGTGGACGTTGTGAAATGTGTGAAGGAGAAGGACAAGTGAGTGTGAGTATGCAATTCATGGCGGATGTACATTTAAAATGCGAAGCTTGTAATGGTCGTCGCTACAAACAAGAAGCCTTAGAAGTGACTTTTGATGGATTGAATATTGCAGATTTATTGGAAATGGACATCACGAATGCCTTAGATTTCTTTAAAAAGCAAAGCGATAAATTGGTTGAGAAAATCATTCAGAAAATACAACCATTGGAAGATGTTGGTTTGGGATATTTGAAAATGGGACAATCGAGTAGTTCACTTTCAGGTGGAGAAGCACAACGAGTTAAATTGGCAAGTTTCCTAATCAAAGGAGCTCAAAATAAAAATAAGAAATTATTCATTTTTGACGAACCAACAACTGGTTTACATTTTTATGACATCGAAAAATTGTTGATTGCATTTAATCGCTTGATTGACGATGGACATTCGATTATTGTGATTGAGCACAATTTAGAAGTGATCAAATGCGCGGATTGGATAATTGATGTAGGTCCAGAAGGTGGAGACAAAGGTGGAGAAGTTGTTTTTGAAGGAACTCCTGAAGATTTAGTCAAACAGAAAAATAACTTTACCGGAAAACACTTAATCGATAAATTGAATTAATTATTTTGAGTATTCTCTTTTTTACTACTAATTACATTTTGAAAAAAGGATTTAATTTCTACGATGAAAGGCCCTTATGTAGTTTTCGTATGTAAATAAGCAAATGAAACGTGGGAAAAAGTGCTGTTTGACGACACTTTGTCGAAGACATTTTGGCTTGAAAAGTCAAAATCGTCCTTCGTAACAAAGTTAGGAGTTTCACTTTTTTCAGTGAAATGTCGCGTAATTTACAAGAAAACGGAGTACAGGCCTAGTACCGATTGCTATCGGTATTTTTGGCACCACCTTTTTGTGGCAATGACAAAAAGGTGGTATGTAGAAGTAAAATCAAGTTAATTATTTACTCATTTTTAGTTGAATGTTTTAATCCCTAGTTAACACTCAGTTAAGATGCAGATAATCAAAGAACTTGGTTGAATTCAAATATTCGTTGAAAACCGCAGTTCACTCAATTTATTTCGACAAACTATAGTTTTGTGTCGACGAATGAATTTTAATGTCGTAGTTTTGTAAAACAATTAGAACAACAAACTATTACAACATATGAAACGCCTTATACTATTTTTTGCAATTTCCACAGCCATTTTAATTGGATGCAACGAAGCTGGAAAAGAAAATGCAGAAAATAAACCACTAGAAAAATCTCAAGAACTAAATTCAACAAGAACAGAAAAACCTACAAATGTCAATTTGCTGTTCACTTGTGCACACGAATAATTTCCGTTTAAAGATTTAAATTTCATTTTTTTTTAAAATTTTCATTGTTATATCTAATTTTCAATTATTTTTGAAAATATTAAAAATACAACAATGGAATTGCAGCAAGCTAAAAATCAATTTGTTCAACTTTGGGGAAACTTTGGGACGCAATGGGGAATCAACCGTTCTATGGCACAAATTCATGCATTATTGATGGTAAGCGAAGGACCGATGAGTACTGATGAAATCATGGAAGCACTGCAAATTTCTAGAGGAAATGCAAATATGAACATTCGTGATCTTGTTGCTTGGAATTTAATTTATAAAGAAACAATCACTGGAGATCGAAAAGAATTTTTCCGCGCTGAGAAAGACATGTGGGAAGTTGCAAAGCGTATTGTTCGTGAACGTAAACGCAGAGAATTAGAACCACTTCAACAACAATTAGCTGAATTGAAAAAAGTTGAACAAAGCTATGAATCGATTTCATTTTTAGCTACCGTCGAAAGTGTTGACCGAATCGTTGGACGATTAGACAGTATGTCAAACTCACTCATGAAAGCTGATGAACACATATTCTTCGGTAAGATCTTAGCACTTTTCAAATAAATTTCAAGAGAAATAAATAAGTCTTAGTTTGATTGAGTTTTAATTTTCAATTATTTCTGAAACTATTAAAATATATAAAAATGAAAAAAGTAATCGTATTTGCAGCAAATGGATTCATCGGAAATGAACTCCTTGACTTTTTCTTAAACAAAGCGAATTTTCAAGTTATCGCAATTGCTCGAAAAGAAATTAAAAAGAATTCGGAAAACTTTAAATCAGTGATTTGGGATGGCGTTAATCTTGGAACTTGGAAAACAGAACTTGAAAATGCAGATTTACTTTTGAATTTAACGGGTCGTTCTGTAAATTGTCGCTATACCGAAGATAATAAAACTGAAATTTATCAATCACGCATATTTTCAGTTCGTGCAATTGGAAAAGCAATCTCGGAATGCGAAAATCCACCAAAAGTGTGGATGAACTTTGCAAGTGCAACCATTTACATGCATAGTTACGTTCCAAATGACGAGGAAAATGGAATCATTGGATCTGGTTTTTCAGTTGATGTATGTAAACGTTGGGAAGAAATTTTTTTTGAGCAAAACACACCTCAAACTCGGAAAATCAATTTTAGAACTGCAATTGTTTTAGGTAAAAGTGGAGGCGTCTTTCCTGTTCTTAAAAAATTGAGCAAAAGAGGTTTGGGTGGAACTATGGGAAATGGAAAACAATATTTCAGTTGGATTCATATTGAAGACCTTTGTCGAGTTGTTGAATTCATTTTTGAACACGAAAACTTAAAAGGAACATTCAATCTTTGTGCTCCGAATCCAATTCCAAATAAAGAACTTCAAAAAAGTATTCGAAAAAGTAATTTATTTTCAATAAATATTCCACAGCCAAAATTTATTTTAGAACTAGGAGCTCGTTTAATAAAAACTGAAACTGAATTGATCTTAAAAAGTAGATTTGTAGTACCCACAAGGCTTTTAGACGCTAATTTTAATTTCAACTATTCAGACATTGAAATGTGTATAGCATCCTTTAGATAATTTACAGCTAACAATTCAATCATTTTAGAAGAATATTTCTTCCTTTTTATTAATTTTGATGCAACCAAACTATTAAAAAGTTTGTCTATAAGAAAACCTTTATTACTAAAAGTTATGACAAAACAAATTGTTTTATTTTTATTCCTATTTATTTGCTTGGGTTCTTTTGCTCAAAATAGAGTGAATAAAGATCAATTATCAGAAAATTGGAAACTAATTAATTCTGTTGAAGGAGTTAATTTTTTCGCAAAATTAGAATCAGTTGACGTTTACAAAAACGGTTCTGAAAACTTCACTTATGTTGTTATTAAAGTTGAAAACTCAACTTCTAAAGAAGTTAATTTGAACTTTTTAATCAGTGGATTTTATGACGGTGGATGTTTAGGTTGTTCAGACAATGTCGAAAACACTAAAACATTGACATTAAAAGCAAATGAATCATTTGTTGGAACAGCAGAAAATAATTTTTCTCGCTTAGTTCAAAATCCAAAATTGAAAAATTCTTGGAAATTTGAAGCGATTGGTATTAACAATGTAATCTTCAAAAACTAAGATCATGAAAAAATTTATTTATAGTTTAATTGGATTGAGTTTATTTACATTAAATGCATCTGCTCAATCTCTATGTACCATTACAATTTCACCTGTTGATACAACAGTTTGTCCAGGATCACCTGTTCAAGTTACAGTATTAGCAAACTTAATTAATGGAAATCAATCGTTCAACTTTAACTCTGCATCAATCCCTCCAGGATGGTCAGCTGCTGGTGGAACATCGTTTTCAACTCCTTGTGGACCAAATCCAAGTGGTTCAGCATATTATTGGGCTTCAACTGCTGGTACATTAGTTCCACAAATTAATACAGCTGCTTACGATGTATCTTGTGGAGGTATCATTTCTTTTGATATGGTATATGCTGTTCAAGGTGGAGCTTCTCCATGTGAAGGTCCCGATCAATTAAACGAAGGTGTTGCTCTTCAATATTCTTCTGATGGTGGTGTAACATGGACAACTATTGAGTATTATGCTCCAGATGGAACAATTTTACCAACTATTTCAACATCTACAACGAGTGTGGCATTTGGACCAACACCTTTTACAACTTGGTCATCTTTTACAGTTGTTATTCCTCCAGGTGCATTAACAAGTACAACTCAGTTTAGATGGTTTCAACCAAATTCTTCTGGAAGTGCTTTCGACAACTGGGGAATTGATAATGTATTGATCAATGCTTCTGGTGCGCCATGTGGAGCTCAAGCAGTTTTACAATGGAGTAATGGAATTGGAAACGAAGATACAGCTATCATCGTACCAAGTGCTGATACAACTTTCACAATTCAAGTATTTGACACTGCAGGAAACTTCATGTGTGAATCTGCACCTTACACAATCAACGTGTTTGATGACAACATGACTTATTCTTTAGTTGACACAGCTTATTCTTTCTGTCCAACTACAAATCCTTTGGTTTCAATTACAGGTTTAACTGGTGGAGTTCCTCCATATTCTTATAGCTGGAATGTTCCAGCAACGACTGCTTCTGTCAACCTACCAACCGGAGGAGCGGAACACGACACCATACCATACACCGTCCAGATAACCGACCAGTGTGGTTTTGTTCGGAATGATGTTGTGATTTTAGTTGTAAATAAACTATTGAACATTGATTCATTGAATATGTTACCTACTCCAGCCTGTCAAAACGATGGTGTTGTACTAGCATTTGTTTCAGGGACAACTGGTTTACCTCTTTATACTTGGACAGGTCCTGGAACTAGCCCTGGATTTATCAATGGTACAGTTTGGACAGACCGTTCAGCTGGATGGTATTACTTCTCAGTAACAGATAATGTTTGTTCGGATGAAGACAGTATTCAAGTAACAATCTTGCCTCCTCCGATTGCTGATTTCGAATTGAATTTAACGTCTGGATGTGTTCCATTTACAGTTACATTCACAAATACAAGTCAAAACGCAAGTTCATATGCTTGGGATTTTGGAAATGGAAATGTTTACACTGTTACCAATCAGAATCCAATTAATGAGACATATAATAGTGCTGCCGTAATACAAATGATTGCATATGATAGCTATGGTTGTTCAGATACTGCTACAGCTTCAGTTACATCTTCAATTTGTGGTTGTATGGATCCAAATGCTATTAACTTCAATCCTTTAGCGAATGTAGATGATAATTCATGTGTGTACCCAGAACCAATTTTCGAAGTTCCAAACGTAATCACTCCAAATGGTGGAGCTGAGAACGAAGTCTTTGAAATTAAAGCTCAATTCTACACAGAAATCGAATATACTATTCAAAATCGTTGGGGACAATTGGTGTTTGAAGGTAAAGGTTTAAACCCAACTTGGGATGGAAAAGCTCAAAACGGTAAACCTGTTGATGAAGGAGTTTACTTTGTTCTTTATACTGTGAAAAGTATTAATGGTGATAAAGACAAATCTGGACAAACTTTCTTACAAGTATTTAGATAAATTTATTCTATAGAATTAAAACGTCTTTCTTAATTGAAAGGCGTTTTTTTTTATTCTATTTTTGCACCATGGAAAAAGAATTTTGGGAAAATCGTTACAAAGAAAAAACAACTGGTTGGGATATAAAAGCTGTTTCCACACCAATTAAAGAATACATCGATCAACTTTCCACTAAAGAACTTTCTATCTTAGTTCCAGGTTGTGGCTTTGGTCACGAAGTGATTTATTTGTTTAATAGTGGATTTACAACTATTACAGCACTCGATTTTGCACCTGAAAGTTTATCCAAAATTTCAGAACATTCTTCAGAAATCAAAACACTCTCTGAGGATTTTTTTATGCATTCGGGTAAATATGATTTGATACTTGAACAAACTCTTTTTTGTGCGATTGATCCTGCTAGAAGAGATGAATATGCTAAAAAATGTGCCGATTTATTAAATGAAAACGGAAAATATGTAGGACTTTTATTTGACCGTGAATTTGAAGGTGGTCCACCATTTGGTGGTTCAACTCAAGAGTATCAAACTAGATTTTCAAATTATTTTTCATTAGTTGAAATTTCACCATGTTACAATTCAATCGAAGCCAGAAAAGGAACTGAGGCTTTTATAATCGCTAAAAAATAGCTATGTTTTTTATTTTATCTAAACTGTTTTATATTTTTTTGAGTCCTTTTGTTTGGATTTTGATTTCTTTTTATTTTGCTTTTTTTTCCAAAAAAGAAATCCGAAGAAAAAGAGGAAAATGGATTGGAATTGGTTTGATCTTATTCTTTTCAAATACAGCAATTTATTTGGAATTCTGTCGTGCATGGGAAATTCATAATCCTCCAATTTCAACAATCAAAAACTATGAAGTAGGAATCGTTTTGGGTGGAATGTTTGAATACGATTCCAATCAAAAAATATTGAGTATCCGTAGAGGTGGAGATCGAATCTGGCAAGCACTCTCTTTATACAAAAAAGGAAAAATTAAAAAACTTTTTATCAGTGGTGATACTGGTTACGTAACAGATCGCGGTTTACATGAAGCCAGTCAATTGAAAGAAAGTTTAATTGAACTTGGAATTCCTTCAGAAGATATATTAATCGAATGTAAATCTAAAAACACCTATGAAAACGCAATTGAAACCGAGAAAGTTTTAAATGCAAAAGGATTCGCAAATAAACGCCTTTTATTGATCACTAGTGGTCGACATATGAAACGTGCGAAAGGATGTTTTGACAATACAAAACTCAAAGTTGATACGTATTCAACGGATTTATACACTGGAAAAAAACGTTTTTTCTTTTGGGAACAACTACTTGTACCCAACTTTGAAACAATAAACGACTGGCATGGATTGATTAAAGAATGGGTGGGATATATTGTTTATTCGTTAACCGGTAAAATTTAATTTGATTATACTCATACATACCACCTTTTTGTCATTGCCACAAAAAGGTGGTGCCAAAAAGGTCTAGGCCTGTACTCCGTTTTCTAGTAAATTACACGACATTTCACTGAAAAAAGTGAAACTCCTAACTTTGTTACCGAGGACATTTTTGACTTTTCAAGCCAAAATATCTTCGACAAAGTGTCGTCAAACAGCACTTTTCCCCTCGTTTCATTTGCTTATTTACTGACGAAAACTACATAAGGGCCACTAATCGTAGAAATTAAATCCTTCTTTCAAAATTTAATTAGTGGTAAACATGAGAGTAATCAATAAATTTAATTGTTTTAAAAATTCGGTATTCCATTGTAAGGCTTACGACGATGAATTCTTCGCGTTTGATTTCTATTGTATTTGTTTGAATGAACTAATCCGACAAAAATAGGTGCTGGAAACACAATCCAAGAAGCATAATCTATAAAACTTGGCTTAACCGCAATATCCGAAAGTATAGCTTCTGAAACCAAATCTGAATAATTGATATAACTTACTTTTCCTTTTGGATAATAAACAATTGACCCTAGATTTTCTGGAAATGGATTATAAAAAAAATCCCAACCCAAAGAATCACTTAAATAACGGTCATTTTTAAATAATGTATCTCTTTGATTAAAATAAAGAAACGCTCTACGGATACAATCCAATTCTACAGGATGTTGATCATGGTCACCTTTACTCAATATTGCAGGAATTCCAACTCTCACATAATATGCTAAACCCATTCGTTTACTTTGTAAATAATGTCCATATTCATGTTGAAATAAACGATTATTTGGATTCGCTTCAATTGTTTCATCTCCATATATGTAATTTCCAAGAGTTAAACCCGGCCAATCAACATCCAAATTTAAAACGGTTGCACCACAGCCATAATCAACTTTATTTACTTTAGGAGTAAAGGTGTTCATTATTTGTGAATAGGAAAAACCAATTATTGTTTGAGGAATTTGATAAGTAAAACGAGAAGATAATTCTCCAAAACGTTTTATTCCAGTTGAATTTGAATCTGTGTGAAACAAACCACCCCAAATTTTCAAATCGTTCTTTGCTTTTAAATTTGCACGTTGAAATGCATATTTGAAGCGTTGTTTTTTTGCTTCTTTAGAAAAGAATCCACCAACATATCCAAAAGTCCATGAATCAACAATAACAAAAGAATGTTCAGCCTTAGATTGCTGAGAATTAAACAAACTGATAACAATTATCAGATATTTAAGACAACTTCTTTGCATACTTTTTTTTCCAATAAGGAAATTGAAAACCTAAACCTCCTGATGCCGTAATTTCGCTATTCCAGTTGATGAAGTTCACATCTTTTCGAAAAAATAAATGAGCATCCAAAAAGAAATAAAAGTAATCGTTCACGTGGAATTGTTCACCAATAATTAAAGACAAACTAGGAATAAATTGTTCAGAAGAAAGAGTTGGTGATCTAAAAACACCTAAGCCTGTACCGATTCCACCAAAAGTTGAAAAACGTTTTATATTGTAATGATATAAAGTTGAAAATTCGATTTTCGTTTCGGAAACAATATCAGTTGTTTGTTTTACTTTTTTCGCCCATAAATCCCCACGAAATGAGAAATGATTATCGAAGTAAATAGATGTATGACCGTTTAAATAATAATAGGCATTTGACGTGTTTAAACTTTTAACTGGGTAAATCGTACCAGTTGCTTGAATAAGTCCTTTACGCTCACCTTTTGTTACTTCTTGAGCAATTGAATGTACACTCGTTAAGAGAATTGTTAGGAAAATTAGCCTTACCATAAGTCGACGATTTTAAATGTTACACCCAAAGTAGTTAATAAGTGACCTTCAAATTGATTCGTTGACACGATTTCATATTCAGGTACATTGTTATGAACATGTTCATGGATTTCTTTTCCTAAATGTCCCATAAACTGAGAAGAAAGATTAAAACTCAATCTATTTGTACAATTAAATTGAAATCCAAAGCCACCTTGAACAGCACTACTTAAACGAGCTAAACTATTTTGTTGATTTGAAATTTCTGTAAATTTTGAGTAGTCAAAACAATGTCCAGCGACCACATAAGGTTGAATAATTTTCGTATTACCTCTCAAATAATACATCACACTCCATCCAATATGGAAATCTTCTCGTTTTGTTACACCATCTGCAGACGGTAAATAGTCTGCAAACCAATCTGTTGAAACACGATCTCCAAGTTGTAATCTAAAATTTCCACCATATCCCAAAGTTGCAGTTTGAGTATGAGCATTAAAGCTACTTAAAGTGGATCTACTTCCTAATGAAAATAAACCTGAGTACGATTTTTTTAGTTTTGGAAAATCTGAAACTTGTGCATTTACTGAAAAGAATACAAATAAATACAAAAAACTAAGCTTTTTCATATACGGGTAATTTAATTTACAACGTTTAAATGATCGGCTTTAGTATAAAAAAAAGGGAAAACTTTCGCCTTCCCTTTAAAAATATTCTTAGAATTATATTCCGAATTTGTTCATTACTTCATCAGAAACTCCAGTCATCGTGTAACCACCATCGTGGAATAAATTCTGCATTGTCACCATTCTCGTTAAATCAGAGAACATTGAAATACAATAGTTTGCACAATCTTCAGCGGATGCATTTCCTAGAGGAGCAATTGAATCTGCATAATCGTAGAAATCACCAAAACCTTTAATTCCTGAACCAGCAGTTGTTTTTGTTGGAGATTGAGAAACTGTATTGATACGTACTTTTTTCTCTACACCGTAATGGTAACCAAAAGAACGAGCAATTGATTCTAACATTGCCTTGATATCAGCCATATCTGTGTAGAAAGGATATGTTCTTTGAGCTGCAGCATAAGTTAAAGCTACAACTGAACCCCAATCATTGATTGCATCTAATTTTTTAGCTACAGCTAACATTTTATGCAATGATAATGCAGAAACATCAATTCCTTTTGCATAATAATCGTAGTTCAACTCAGTGTAAGGAATATTTTTACGAATATTTACAGACATTCCGATTGAATGTAAAACGAAATCGATTTTACCTCCTAAAACTTCTTGAGCTTCTGTATACAATTTTGTTAAATCCTCGATAGATGTTGCATCGGCAGGAATAATTGTAGAACCTGTTTTTTCCGCTAAAGCGTTAATTTCACCCATTCTCATTGCAATTGGAGCGTTTGTTAAAACAAAAGTTGCTCCATGTTCGTGTGCTTTTTCAGCAACTTTCCATGCAATTGAATTTTGATCTAAGGCTCCAGTAATAATACCGCGTTTACCTTCTAATAATTTTGCCATTTGCTTTATTTTAGTTGGCAAATGTAGAAATAATTCTCATGGATTCATGCGTAATTCGCAATAAAATCATTCACTTAACTCACGAAACTCACCATTCATGATTGCATATTTAGGAGTTTCTTTGCCTTCATCGTAAATAACCTCTACTTTTCCAGCATCGATCGTTAATTTCATTGACTTTCCTGAATATTGTTGTTCAATATAATTGTATCCTAAATCCACTAAATCTTCTCCATGTAGACGGAAAACATTTATTTGCAAGGCTTTTAAATCAGTAAAACCAAGCATCAAAATATCAGTTTTACCTTTTTCTAATTCAACTTCGTATACTTTTATCTGAACTTCATTTAAGTCGTTCATTTCCCATTGTCCAATTACATTCACAGTTCCACCAATTCGAACCATGCATTTAACCACATTTGTTCCTTCAATTAAACTTACTAATGTTTGGTATTTCTCTAAATAAACACCTTTCACATTTGGTGATTCTCCTGAAGAATTAAACTCAGCGATTAGTTTTCCATTTCCAGAGACTGTTAAAACATCTTGGGCAAAATTGTATTGCAGAATAAAGAATGTAAGACAAGAAAGTAGTAGTGTTTTCATTTCTATAAATCTATAATTTGTTGATCATAAGCCACAAACACATTTGCTGGCAGCATTTCCGAAATAGCAATATGTGTGCCAAAAACATGAGAAATATGCGTCAAAAAAGCTTTTTTAGGTTGAACTTTTTGAATAAAATCCAATGCTTCCGATAAATTAAAATGTGAAATATGCTCTTCAATCCGTAACGCATTAACAATTAAAACATCTAGTCCTTTTAACTTATCCAACTCCTTGTCATTTACAGTTTTAGCATCAGTAATATACGCAAAATTTTTAATTCTAAATCCCAAAACAGGCATTTTGTAATGCATCACTTCGATTGGTTCAAATACAATTTCTGGAAACACTTCAAATTTCACATTATTTTGAATGCGATTTAATTGTAATTGAGGAATTACAGGATATTTATTTCCATTAAAAACATATGAATATTCTCGTCTCAATGCAGCTTCAACTTCAGAAGTGCAAAAGATATTCATGTCTCTGTTTTCTTTAAAATTGAAAGCTCTTACATCATCTAAACCAGCTAAATGATCCTTGTGTTCGTGAGTGAAAATTACTGCTTCAAGTGTTTGAACATCTTCACGCAACATTTGTTGACGAAAATCTGGACCAGTATCAATTACAAAGTTTTTACCTTTTTCTTCAATCAAAATTGAAGCACGTAACCGATTATCCTTGGGGTCTGTAGACTTACAAACATGACAATCACAAGCAATTACTGGTACTCCTTGAGAAGTTCCCGACCCAAGTACTGTGATTCTCATATAACTTTTGATTTAAATACTTTGAATAGCAATAAAGCCCATCCAACAATCAAAACAATACCTCCAATTGGAGTAATTGGTCCCATAATTTTTGCTAATACATCAATCCCACCAACTTTGGCAAAAACCAAAACATAAATACTAAATGAGAAAAGTAGAATTCCGATTGTAAACAATCTCCAAATTGCTTTTGATTCTTGGTGTATTTTCTCCAAAACAAATGGAGCAACCAATAAAGCTAATCCATGAAAAAACTGATAACGAACTCCTGTCTCAAACGAAGTCAACAATTTCACATCTTTTGTAATAGATTTTAATCCATGTGCTCCAAACGCTCCAATTGCAACTGCTAAAAGACAGAAGATTATACCTGAAATAAAATACTTTTTATACATGTGAAAAATTATTGTGAATGTTTTGTAAAATTGAACTTACTTATTCTCAATTAATTGAAACGAATTCCATTTAATTTCTTTGACTTTGGATTGAACATTAAAATCAAAAAATGATCCCCATCCTGTTCAAAACCATATTGATACGAACTTTCATTCCAATTAAAACCGGTATAATTTGGATAGGAAGATTGAATCAAACTATCGAAATTTTTAAACAAGTCTTGTCTTTCAATATCTTTCACTAAATCTTCATCCGAATTTTCGAGAATAAAATCTGTTTGTTTTTGTTGAAACTTTTCTTTAATCATCAATGCTTTTTCTTCAAGAATCAATCCCAAATCCAAATCTTTAGCAGCAATTGTAGAGCTTTTATTTTCTTCCGTTAACTCTAAATTGTAGTTGTCGACTTTCATTCCTTCTTTTTTCAACTGACGGTGAACTTCCAATAAAACTCTTCCGTTATACATTCCGGTTTCATCTTTACATTTTAATTTCACATCCACATTTTTCACTCCATTTGTAGTGTTAATATTGAAACTATTTTCAAGACAATCGAATTCTTTTGAAACTTTAGTAAAGACTTTGAAACCTGTTTTTAAATCATTTTGCAATCCACACGATTGAAGAATAAAGAACAGTAGTGAAACTATAAGTAGTGATTTTTTCATATTTCTAATAATTGTTGTGCGTTTTGTTGTGCAATTAAGGTAATCGTTTCACCTGACATTAATTTAGCGATTGCATCTACACGTTCTTCAGGTTCTAAATGTGAGATTTGTGTAATGGTTTTTCCTTCTTCGCTAATTTTACGAACCTCTAAATGACTTTGACCTTTTGCAGCAACTTGTGGTAAATGTGTAATCGCAAAAACTTGAATTGATTGTCCCATTTTCTGAAGTAATTGACCAATTCTTAGTGCAACTTCACCAGAAACTCCTGTATCAATCTCATCTAAAATCAAGGTTGGAAGCGACTTTTTCTCACTCATTGTAGCTTGAATTGCCAACATTAAACGGGAAAGTTCTCCCCCACTCGCTGTTTTTTCAATAGGTCTCAAATCCATTCCATCGTTTGCGGAGAATAATAGCTGAATCGACATTCCACCATTTGGATCCAATTCATTTAGTTGAACCAAATCAAAATCTAACTTTGCTGATTGTAATTTCAAGTCAGACAATAAGTCCAATAAGTGTTTTTTTAGTTCTTTCGAACTTGTAATTCTTTTCTCAAAAAGCTGATTTGCTTTGTTCTTCGCTTCCAATTCTTTGATTGAAATTTCTTTTTCGAGTTCTAGTAAACGTTCATCTGAAGCATCCAAAGTTGAGACTAGATTAACCAATTCATTGTAACGCGTTTGCAATTCACTTTGATTTTTACATGCGTTTTTACTAAGACAAGAATTGTATTTATCCAGTTTAGACGTTAAAAATTCAAATCTCTCTGGATTCATTTCTAAGTTTTCTAACTGATTTTGAGCTTCTGCTGAAACATCTTGTAATTCATAGAAGGATGACTCAATACGTTGAGAAAACTCCGCTAATTTTGCGTCTGAATGTTTCCATTTTTCTACGATTGCTTTAACTACTCGAATTGTATCAAGCACACCGTTTTCATTATCAAGTGCTTGAATAATTGAAGAATAGGTCGTTTTTAATTCGTCTAATTTATCAATGCGATTCAATTCTTCTTCCAGTTCTTCAAAATTGTATTTTTCCAATTCCAATGCTTCCAATTCGGTAAGTTGAAATTGAGCGAATTCTAATTCACGTGTACTTTCAGTTTTGTTTGCTTTTAACTTGGAATAGTTTGACTTTAATTTATTCAATTCTAAAACCAATAATTTCACTTGTTGAGCAAGAACTGAATGTCCACCAAAAGAATCTATTAAATCAAACTGAAAAGCTGGTTTACGAATTGCTAGCGTTTCGTGTTGTGAGTGGATATAAATCAATTGCTCTGTAAGTTCTGACAATTGATTCAATTGAACCAATGAATCATTGATGAAGGCTCTTGATTTTCCATTAGCAGCAATTTCACGGCGAATGACTAAGTCGTTATCAAAATCTAAGTCGTTGCTTTCGAACCACGAGATCAGTTCATTTGATAGTTGAAAATGTGCTTCGACAATTGTTTTTTGTTCTGGGTCACGAATAACACTATAATCAGCGCGATTCCCTAAAATAAGATTCAATGCGCCTAGTAAAATTGATTTTCCAGAACCAGTTTCACCTGTAATTGTGATAAATCCATTCGAAAAATGAAGTTCCGCTTTTTCAATTAAAGCAAAATTTTGAATCGATAAGGATTGTAGCATTTATTCAATATTTAGAGTAATATTTCTTCGTATCTTGATGAGTTAACTGGGTCAACTTTTTTTAATGTATTCACGATTTCTGTTTTTTCGGCTTGATCTGCTTCAGAAAATAAGTTCTTAATTTCAATGGTTTTTCCTTGAACAAACGAAGCCAAATTGATAGAACCAGGTCTAACAGATGATACTTTTGTTAATTTATTCATCGCTACAGAAATCGCTTTTCTAGCTTCAGCTTGATTCGAATACAATTGGTCTAAACCATTTCGGTGATATTCATAAAAACATTCTCTTAACGGCTCAAATAATTGTTGTAAACAATTGTCAATTAACCAATAGCGATTTCGTTTTCCTTGTTCGTTAGATTTCCAGCCTTTACCTCCGCCTGATTGCGCATTTGAAACAATTTCTTGAGCTTTTAAAAAGTAGGGAGTTCCACCTTTTAATGAAAATGTATCGTAATCTAAGCCAATAATGTAATACGCATAGAAAGCTAAAATTGAAGATAAATTATCTCTGAATTGATTCGGAGCAAATAAAATAATTGTACTTAAATTGAATTGAAATTCGAAGTCATCATCTTGAAAATTAAAGATTGTAGACGAATAAGAACCATTAAAAACAGGACGTGAAGATTGAATTTGAAGTGAACCTGTATAATTTCCGTTGTTGATTGTATTAATTTGCAATTGAAGTTGACAATTGATTCTCTCTTCAACTTTGAATTTATCATCTGTCCATTTTGTACTGTTCATGAAATCGTAAATTGTACGTTTCAATTGTTCAAACAATTCTTTTTCCGCAGAAGTAACTTCTGTATTTACATCTGTAATGATCGTTACTTGACAATTTAATTCTTGTGCACGAAAATTATTTACCCAAAAAAGTAAGCTAAGAAGTACTATTTTTTTCAAACCATTCATTCATCAATTCTTTTAAAAGCTTTAAAGCCAATTTATCCTTTGATTGTAACTCAAAAGTACGAATATTATTGTTTGAAAAGATGAGATTGACAGAATTTGTATCAACACCAAATCCAACTCCAGGTTCGCCCATTTGATTTAATACAATTGCATTCAATTTTTTACGATTTAACTTATCAATTGCATAGTCTAAGCCATTTTGAGTTTCCAAAGCAAAACCAATCGCTTTTTGAGAATCTTTTTTATTTGCAGCGAACCAGGAAAGAATATCTGGATTTTTTTGCAGTTCAATGTGAAGATTTTCTTCTGTTTTTTTAATTTTCTGTTCTGCTTTTGAAATTGGCTTGTAATCTGCTACTGCAGCTGAAAAAATTCCCCAATCACATTTTGAGCTATTTTCCTGAACAGCTTTAAGCATATCTTCAGCAGATGTAACGCGTATTACTTCAATTGATTCAATTGTTGTATTACAATTCGATGGGCCTGTTATCAAAATCACTTTTGCACCAAGTTTTGCAGCATTTTCAGCTAAAGCAAAGCCCATTTTTCCTGAAGAATGATTTCCAATAAAACGAACTGGATCAATTGCTTCATAAGTTGGTCCAGCAGTTATTAGAAGTGTTTTCCCAGAAAATCGTTCATCTTTTTCAAAGTGAAATTCCAAAAAGTTAATTAAAGTTTCAGGCTCAGCCATTCTACCTTTCCCTATTAAACCAGAAGCCAAAAAACCTTCTTCAGCGGGTATGATTGTACAACCAAAAGAAGTTAATTTCGAAATATTTTCAGAAGTTGTTGGATGCGCATACATATCCAAATCCATTGCAGGAGCGATGAAAACAGGACATTTTGCACTCAAATATGTTGCTAATAAAAAATTATCAGTGAAACCATGTGCCATTTTTGCTAAGGAATTAGCTGTTGCTGGAGCAATGATAAACGCGTCAGCCCAAAGTGCCCATTCAACATGATTGGTCCACTCGCCTGTTTTCGGATCGTAGAATTCAATTCCAACAGGATTTTCAGAAAGTGTGGCTAAAGTTAGTGGAGATATAAAATCAGAAGAGGCAGGAGTCATTATACATCTGACTTCTGCCCCTAGTTTTTTTAACAATCGAACGAAAATTGGGATTTTGTAAGCGGCAATTCCACCAGTTACTCCAACCAGAATTCGTTTACCCTGTAAAGACATTACTCGTTATTATCTTCGTGTTTTCTAGATTCGATGCTTCCAGTTTTCAATTCATCAATAGCAACAGCTACTGATTTTGGCATTTTTTCGTAGAAACGAGAAATTTCAATTTGTTCTCTATTTTCGAAAATTTCTTCCAAATTATCTGTTGTAGAAGCAAATTCTTGCAATTTACTAGTTAATTCTTCTTTCATTGAAGAACTAATTTGATTTGCACGTTTAGACATAATTACGATAGATTCGTAAATGTTTCCAGTTTCTTTTTCTAACTCAACCGTGTCTCTCGTTACTGTAGAGCGCTCTGCATTTTGATTTTTGAAGCTCATTTATTTTAATTTACTTTTTTTTCAATAACTAAATCTTCCAATTCTTTATTGTAGATTCCGAACTCGCGAAGGTAGTCAGAATTTGGGAATTCTGCAATAAAATCTTTAATGTAACTCATTGTTTTAATTTTCCTTGCTTCTTTTTTATCTTCAACACTATTTAAAGTTAATTTATAACTGTTTTGAATACGTATAACAGCCATTTCTTCTCTAAATTGTGATTTAGGATAATTCGCTAAAAACTCTTCAGAAGTAACAGTTGCAGCTCTATAATTTTCAGTTTTTGAATACAAGCGAATATTTAACACGTCTTTAGTTTCTAATTTAAAACGCAATTTACTCATCATTGCATTACAGGTATCAACTAATTCAGAATTAGGAAAGCGCAACACAAAGCTTTGTAAATCTCCAATTGCGAATTCTGTTTCATCTTGATCCAAAGAAGGCTCAGGACTATTTTGAACCGCACACATTGCACTTAAAAACACTGTTTCCTCTACTTTATTCGAATACGGAAATTTATTTTGGAAAGAACCCAGATAGTAACTTGCTAAATACCAGTCTTCAATTTCGTAGCTAGCTTTACCTAATCGGTAATAAGCCAACTCACCTTCTCCTGTTTTAGAAGATCTTTGGTAGACTTGTTCATACAAAGCGATGCAACGGTCAAATTTCTTTCCGTCGTATAATTCATTCGCTAATTCAAATTTTCTCTTGTAGTCGTCGCCTTTTAAAACACTATTGTATCCACTACATGAATACAAAAACAGTAATAAAGTCGCGAAAAATAATCCTTTCATACACGGCAAAAGTAAGCAAAACTATAGAATCAAATTGTTAAGATTTCAAAAATCCTTTAAAGTCAAGTAATAACACCATTTTTTCTAATGTCCATTAAACGAATTAATCGGTCAATTTGTTGTGTTTGGTCTTCAAAATATCTGTATGTTTTATTTATTTTCATTACAATTGAATCGCATGCTTCAAACGTTGGGTTGAATCGGAAATAATGCCAATTTCTTTTCGTAGTTAATTCTTTTTTAAATAATTCCTCCACATTTTTTGAAAATTCTTGCTCTAAATCATTTTCTTCATGTAAACCCGAACCAATACTAACTATTACAATTGGATTTTCTTGATATAAGCATCTCGTAAAGTGTGAAGCTTGTAAAATTGGATTGGGAACAAACTCACTTGCACTGATCAAATGTCTAAATCCAAGTTTTACAAATTGATTTTTAGCTGGATTCGACATACAAGCTTTTAACATTGAGTGTACCGACATCCCTTGCTGGGTTGGAATTATATCAGAAAACTGAAATACTTCGTCTGTATCGATATCGTAGGATAGAAAATTGTAATGCGTTTTAAGATCACGTAACTTTACATCAGCGTGGAAAAAATAATTCGCGAAATCTGACTCAGCACCTTGATTTTGATAGTGTATAAAATCTTCTAGTTTTAATGTTTTACTCAAAACATCAGAATTTTTTTGAGCAAGTATAGATGCTAATAAAACTGAATCACCACTTGCAACAATTAAATCTAACCAATTAAACAAAGATTTCTCCAATGCATCCGGATCAACTCTCTTAGATAGATGATTCAAACCAATAATTGGAACTAGAAGAGAATCTCTACCGCCGTCTAAAACTAATACTATTTTATAGTTGCAAGTCATTCTGCAATCTACAAAATATACAAGTGTAAATATACAGAAAATGAGCGAATTACACTTCTAAATGATTAAATAGAGTGTTTTACTTAACCCTTAGTTGTTTACCCGCTTGAATAGTTGTTGTTGGTCGAATTCCATTCAATTGACACAATTTAGAAACTGTTGTATTGTGTCTTGAAGCAATTGCGGATAATGTATCTCCAGGTCTAACTTTATAATACTTTCTTGTTGCTGTTACTGCAGCTTGATGCTGTACAGAAGCCACTCCTTCTCCGCCTTCAGTTGCATCAGTAGGTTTCGCTCCAGGTCTGAAAATAGCTTTATGAACTAATAACGTATCGTTTTTAACTTTTTTATTTGCGAAATCTAATACTTCTTCAGGATTCATTGCAGCATCATAAAAACGTACTTCAAAGTGAAGATGAGAACCAAAAGAATGACCTGTGTTTCCACCTAAACCAATTGGTTCGCCAGCTTTCACATCTTGATTAGGAGAAACTAAATGTTTGCTTAAGTGAGCGTAAAAAGTCTCCAATCCATTATAATGACGAATAATAACTAAGTTTCCAAAACCTCCATCGTTCCATTTTGCATAACGCACTTTACCATCCCAAGCAGCAACAACCGTATCACCTGTTTCTAAATCCAAATCAATTCCATTGTGGTAACGGCCTTTTCTAAAACCATATCGAGAAGTCACAATTCCCTTTGCTGGAACAACAAAATCTTTGTGCTCATTATTTACAACCCAAATTGGAATTGTATCTTGAAGTAAGGATAAATTATTTTTTAAATCTGATGTATAACAAACTTCAGTATCCCAAGTTTGCTCTAAATTCATCAAAGTATCTGAATGAAATTTTTCAAATAATGCTTCATTTAAAATTCCATCAAATGATTCGTCTGCGATATATTTCCATGTTCTATTTGAAAAAATAATCACATCGCCAAGTTCTGTTTTAATAGTATCAACAGGTGTTTGAGCTTGAATAAATCCAGTAAATAAAAGTAGGAATGGAATAAGGAATATTCTCATGAAAATTTGCTTTTTAGTTTTTGGTGATGTAAAAGTAACAATTTCCTTCCAAAGTTAACTGCGAAAAAAAGTTAACACAAAGTTTAAAGTATGATTTACAGCAGATTAATAATCCCTTTAAACGAAAAATAGAAGCTTTTTATTTACTTGAAAGCTTATCTTCTTCACTCAAATAATTGACACTTTTCTTGTCAACATCGACAATGAATAGGTCATAAAAAATAGACTCGTTTGGTTTCACTAAGTCAGTCATTCCTTTTGCGCCATATGCTTGTTTTGCTGGAACTAAGACCCAAACTTTATCAAACATTTTTCTGCCAAGCATCGCTTTTTTCAAACCTGGAATCAATGAAAAATCTTGCATTCCAAAAGTAAATGGCGCACCTCTTTCATACGAATTGTCGTATCTTGGATTTGTCTTTGTACCTACAAAATAATTAATCGCCACATTCGAATTCTCAGTAATTTTAGCGTCTTTAATTTCTTTATTTTCTTCAAACAACCAAACTTTCACCCCATCAATAACTTTCGTTGGTTTGATACGTTTACCAACTTTTATAAAGATAATATTTGACGTATTTCCAGCGACTAAGCCTTTTATTTCTTTATTTCCACGAGCCAAATTAGCGGGTAAAAAGACTTCAACAAAATCTCCAACTGCTAATTCATTCATTGCCAATTCCATCCCAGGTAAATAGGTATTCATTCCAACTAAAAATGGAATCCAATCTTTTTTCAATAAGTGATTTCCATCAATTACTTGACCTTTGTTTGTTTTAATTTTGAAGTTAATCTCATAAACTTCTTCGGCTTTTAATTTTTCTCCTGAACCTTTTTCAAACCATTGAATTTTCATTCCGTTTTGAAACTCTTTTTTATCCAAGACTTTATCTTTCGGCTCAATTGCTTGTTCAGCTTTTGACAAAACAGGACCTGTAGAAACTTGTTCGTTTTTTTCAGAATTATTTTTTGTTCCTTCTGTTGAACATGCAGTTAAAAAACCAATCCCTGTTAAAACTATTAAGCTAAAAATTTTCATTTTTTAAATTTTATAAATTACGTGATGTTAAATCACTTTATTTCAACTAATTCAATATCAACAACCAAAGGCGAAAGCGGCGGGATTTTATCCATATCACCTAACAAACCATGAGCTAAATGACTTGGGAAAACCAATCTTGCTTTTTCTCCTATATGCATATTTCTAATCCCTTCTAAAATTCCAGATTCAATATCGCTATGATTTACCTTAAAGATATCTAAACGTCCTTTTTCGGTTTCGTAACACTTTTTTCCATCAAGAAGTTTAACTGAATAACGTACACCCGCTGTTTCTTGATCTAAAATTGCACGTCCGCTTCCTGGTTTAACCGAAATATATCGTAAACCAGAACCAGATTCAACAATACGGCTTGGTTCAACATTTGCCAAATATAGTTGAATATCTATATCTTCTTGTTCACTTAAATTTTGATGTAACTCCGTACTTTTTTCTTGATTCCAATTGGGAATTGTCTTTGGCTTTTCTTCTTCTCCACAAGAAAAAACAAAAAAAGAAATAGAAAGTAAAATCAATAAGTTTTTCTTACTCATTTGGTAAAAAATTAATTACTACATTTTTGAACAATTCAATTGTATCCTCTAGTGATAATTCTGTTCGACCACCTGAAGCATACGCATGTCCTCCACCATTAAAATGCATTTTTGCCATTTCGTTAACAACATAATTACCTTTTGAACGAAAAGAAATTTTCACTTCGCCATCAGCCTCCATAAAAAACACGGCCATTTTGATACCTGAAATTCCTAAAATCTGATTAACAATTCCTTCTGTGTCTCCTTTTTGGTAATTCAATTTTGCTAATTCAGTTTGATTTAACGAAGAGAAAGCGACAGGTAAATTATCTAAACAAACTAATTTCTCAGATAAGGCAAATCCTCTTAATTTGATTCGATCAATCGTATTATTATCAAACAAGTTTTCATGCCAGATAAAAGGTTTCACTCCTTTATCAATCAAATCAGCAATCATTTTATGTGTCTTGCTTTGAACGGATGGAAAACGAAACGAACCTGTATCAGTCATCGTTCCGATATAAATACACGTTCCGATAGTTTCATCAATTAAATCTAATTTTTCATTCGCTTCAATCCAATCATAGATTAGTTCACAAGTAGATGCTTTTTTAGTATTAGAAATCACAAAATCACATAAATCGGATGGATTCAAATGATGATCAATCATTACTTTAATAGCATTTGAAGCTTCTAAATCTGGTTGCATGAGAGGTCCTACACGACTCGCTTCGTTATAATCTAAGCAAAAAATTAGATCCGCATCTGCAAGTAGAGTTTTAGCTTCTTCAGTTTGTTCATCAAAACAAATAATCGAATCAACTCCAGGAATACTTTGAAGGTAATTGGGTGCTTTGTCTGGATGTACAACTTTTGCATGAATTCCTAACTTTTCAAGAAAATAAAACAGTGCCATTGAGCTTCCGATTGAATCTCCATCTGGTGATTTGTGTGAGGTAATGACACAATTTTTCGCTGTAGAAAGCGCCTCAAATATTTGTTTTTCTATCATAACCAAAAAGCCTCGCAAAGATACGAGGCTAAATTTATTAAATGTTATAAAATAATTTAGACTTAAATTTAAAATCCAATTTTAGTTGAGAATTTGTTTTCGATTAAAACACCAACACATTCAGGTTTCTTTGGATTTCCACCATCAAGAGTTACTTTAATGAAAATCTTACGTGTTTTATCTGAAACCATTTCAAGTACACCGCCTTCCGCATCTGCAGAAGTTCCAATGCTCTTTTTCACTTTTTTGTATTCAGTTTTACCATTGTTTTCTGATTTTTCAGTAACCATTTCGTACAATTCGTAGGAAACAGTTCCTGCACCAGAATTTAAACATGCAACTGAAAAACGGTAATCCATTCCATTTTGAGCGATAAAAGATAATTCATATGAATTACCAGATAGTATTGAAGCTGTTCTAGAATTAGAATTAACAGAATAAGGGTCTTTTTTGCTTTGTTTAACAATAACAAAAGAAGCCGCTGCTGGACATTGAGCAATCATTGAATTCATCAAAGTAAGAGCAGCAATTAAAACAATTTTCTTCATATTCTTATTTATTTAACGATTTTGGTTCTTAATTGATTGATTTTTGATTTCAAATCAGTGAAGTTCTTTTCTGTCAATTTGCAAGTTTGTCCACCTTCTAAAGTGATTTTACCTTTTTGCTTATTCACTTTCGTTTCACTTGATGAGCAATCCATAGAATTAAAAATATCTAATACTGAAGAAATTTCATCTAAATAAGCGTGAACTGTTTCATCATCTTGATAATCGATTAAGAAATCAATTAAATTTTCAACGACTAATTTTTGGTCAGCTAACATTGAATTTACTTTAGCATCTTTTTCATACGTAGATTTTGAATTCACGATCAAATACATTGATTCAACCCAACCTCCGATTAACATTAACGACAATTCTTTTCCTTTGTTAATTTCAACTAATTTGGAAAAAGTTTTGTCATATACTTCGTTGCTAATTACAAATAATGAATCTGGATTTTCTTCCCATTTTTGAACTTGATTTGTCAATTCTTTTGAGAATACTTGAGAAACACCAATGTCATTTCCCATTCGTTCCATTTTGTTGAAATAATCCAAAAATCTGCTGTTGTCTTTGTAACTTGACAAATAGCTAATATCAGATGCATAGACTCCGAAATTCAAGGCTTTAGATTCAGGAGTAGAATAATTAACTGCATTCTCAGCTGAATTCAACAATTTCACATTCTTTTCAAGGTTTAATTTTGAAAATAACTTTAACTGTTCTGCTGGAGATGGAATATTGTATTCAATTGAAGATGGACTTGATTGAATTTTTTCTTCCGATTCAATTATGGATTGCTTTTCTTCATTCGAACCACATGAAATCAAAAAGCCAAAAATTGAGAAATAAACGATTTTCTTAAGCATAAGTGCACTATTTGTTTGGATAAAGATAAAAAGTTTTTGTCTATATCGTTTAGATTGACTATAAAACTTGTTTTTTGTTCGTCCAAATACAAAATAAAGTAAATATGGAATATGCAATCACACAACCATAAACTAGATTATTTGTAAATTGATTTTGAAGATATAAAAAAGATAAACAAACTATCACAAACATTAAAATTCCTGAAATCAACGAGAATAACTTTCTTTTAGAAAGAGCTGAATAACGAAAAATTAAATCATGTAAAAACAGTAAGAAAGACGCTATTAAAAATAAAAACATCCATTTCCAAATTAACGCAATTTCAGTCACTTCAAATAAAAATAAAGAGAGCAATATAACTTGAAGAAAGAAAATTAAAGCACCAATTTGACCAATTATTTTAGTTTTGATAGTAACTATTGACAACCAATTAAAAAACAGAATTAAACTTACGACAGAAAAAGGAATTACAGTTGTAACTTTCCAATTCAAAAGAAAGTAGCCAATTAAAAGAATTAAAACGGTTGTAATAGAAAGAATTCCAAAAGCTGAAATAATTTTACGCATCTTGGTTCATTTTATATTTCACCCCAAATACACAAACATCATCCACCTGATCAATGTCCAATTTCCAATTATCGAAAGTTGTAGCAAGAATTTCATATTGCTCTTTCATTGGTTTTTGGTAAATCTGTGTCAACATTTCTTTGAATTGTTTCACTTTAAATTTCTTTTGTTTTTCACCTCCAAACTGATCCACATATCCATCTGTAGTCATATAGATACAATCGTCATTTTGTAATTGAAACTCATGTTGATTAAACGCTCTTGCATTATCAAACAATCCGATTGGTTGCTTGTCTGGTTTTAATTCAATTATTTCACCATTTCTAACAATAATACATTCGTTGTATGCTCCTGCGAATTTTAAAATGTTCGTTTTTGGATCAATTGAACATATCGCCATATCCATTCCATCTTTCACATCGTAGTTTACACCTGTTTGGAAAGCTTTCACAACGATATCTCTTAAATTATTAAGAATCTCAGCTGGTTCAGATAGTTTTAACTCAGAAACACAACGTAATAAACCATTATTTCCAACAAAAGACACTAGTGCGCCTGGTACACCGTGACCTGTACAGTCAATTGCAGCGAACAAGATTGTATCTTGAACTTCACGTGCCCAGTAGAAGTCACCAGAAACGATATCTTTTGGACGATAAAACACAAAATGATCATTAAACAATTCCGTTAAACGCGTTTCAGAAGGTAAAATCGTATTTTGAATTCGTTTTGCATAGTGAATTGAATCTAAAATATCCGTTGTTTTTTGGACAATCTCAGCTTTTTGTTGCTCTAATGTTTTGTTTTGTTCTGCAATTTCACTTGTTCGTTCTACAACGATTTCTTCCAGTTTTGTTTTTTGTTTTTTAACTCGAGCAGTAGAAATCTGAATTGCTAAGAACACAAGGAAAATAGCAATAATAACATATAAAATGTAAGCCCACACAGTTCTGTACCATGGTGGTAAAACTGTAAACTTAAACGATTCCACTTCACTTTCCTCCCCATAAAATGATTTAACTTTCACTTTTAAAGTATATTCACCTTCGGTAATTTTCACGAAATCAGCATAAGTTAATTCTGACCATTCGGTCCAGTCATCTGAATAACCTTCCAATTTGTAGGAATATAAATTCGGACCAATTGAAGAGAAGGAGTTAGAATAAAAGTGAAACTTGAATGAATTGTCTTTGTATAAAATTTCGACGTTTTGTTTAACATGACTTAAATTGTAATACTTGACTTTACCGTGCATTTCAAGTTTATCGAAATAAACTTTAAGTGTATTATGTTTTCTACCAACTGAATTTTGGTTTAAAATATACAATCCATCTTCTGTTCCAATCCATACTTCATTGGAATTTGGATTCTTCTCAATAGCAAATGGGAAACCACCTGTTTTTAATAGGGAAAGTGGAGCTGTTACCCAAGTCATTCCACCTTTGGTTTGTTCAAACCAACCAGTAATTTTCTCTAATTTACCTCGTGAATTTAGTCTTGTTAATACTACCCATAATTGTCGATTGTCAATATTTTTAATTCGATGGATTGCGTCTTCCATCTTCCCTTTACCGCTTAAATAAACTGGATGAAAAGGAAATAGTTTTTCTTTTTTCTGATCGAAACGATAAAGTCCCTTGTATGTCCCAACAATCAATTGATTTTGAAACACTTCAACCCAAAGTTCTGTATTGTTAATATTTACGATTGAATTCTTGTCGTCAAATAAATCTTTAAATTTTAACAATCTAGTTTTCTTTGTTTTAAGATCATAAATATAAATTCCAGATCCTTTTGACGAAAAATAAATTTTATTCCCAAAAGAAGTAATTGGATTTGTTTCACCTTCAGTTACTGAAACAATTTCCTCAAAGTTCCATGAACCATTTTTTGATAGTTTCAAAACTCCTAAACCATGTTCTAAAGTAAAATAAATTTCATCTTTATTGATTGGAGATTGACACATCTGCCAAGCGTATATTTTAGCAATTTCTTTTTTTGTGCTTCCCGCAGGATTTGAGGAGTTTAATTCAAAGATTCCGTCGTTTGCAATAACAATTGTTTTCTTACCTTGAGTGGTAACAAAAGTTTGAATATCATAAATGTTTTGAAAATAAATATTTAAGCTATTAAAATAGTTTTTCAATCCATCTTTTGCTGGAACGTATACATCTTGGTGATTTCCAATTAATGGAACCCCGCTATAAAAGTCAATTGATTCAATATGTGAATTTATTCCATCAGGTCTTCCAAATGATGTTATTGGTGAATTTGTTTCAATAAATTGAATTCCACGATCCAGACAACACCATATGTTTTTATTTTTATCTAAAAACGCTGCATTTACGGATGGATTGTCTAACTCAGATTCATCTTTATACTGTCGAATAATTTGTCCATTCGTATACGAAACAATTAAACCTTCTAATTCAGTTGAGATCAATAAGGTATTGTCAAATTGAGATAAACTGTAACAAGTACCAATCTTGAAAGACGGAAATTTATCAATTGAAACTTTAGACCAAATGTGTTTTCCAAAAAGGTCAGAGTATTGAATGATACTATTCCCTCCTTCAGATTCAACATCAACTATATACCAAAAACCATTGTCTTGAAAACTTCCTCTTGCATTACGAATAGCACAATTTTCAGGTAATTGGACCGATTTGATTTTTCCCGTTTGTAAGTCTAAAAATTGATATCTACGTTCTTTTTTTCCATCCTTACCTTGAAGGTATTTGTGTTGATAAATAATTAAGACACCTTTTCCTACACGAACAGATGTTTTAGTTTCGTATTCTTTCCAGTTACTTTCAAACTCTAACTTAGTTACTTTATTGTTTTTATGCTTATAGATTGCATTTTCACCAATAAAAATCGTAGAACCATCTTGGATTTCATAAATCCCCCAAACATGACTTAATTTTTCACGTTCATTTGTAGCAAAAACTGGGAAATAAGATAGCTTTCCAAATTTATTGTAATTTAAAAACCCGAAGTTATTGTCGCGTCCAACAGCTATAATTCCATTTGACAACTTTTTGATACAGTCAACAGAAGTGAAATCAGAAAGTTCTTGATAAGATTTAGTCGTTTTAATTGTATCAATAGGAACTTTTGTCCATTCAACACCATTAAAAGTTAGAATATATTGATGATTTCCAAAGAAAACAGTTCCATCATTACCTTGTGTTCCCCACCAAATCTGAGGAGCACTTTCAAAGTCATTGATTCCAAAATGTCTTGAAGGAATTTTTCCAAAGTCGCTAAAATTCTGACTTTTAGCTGACTGCACTATGAAAATAAGTGCTATGAATACTAGGGAAATTTTACTTAAAACCTTCATTTTTATTATTTCTCGCAACGAATATACAAAAAAATCCTGCTAACAATTTCTGTTGCAGGATTTTCATTAAGTGAAATATTCATTAATTATTCTATAATCTACTTTTTTCAGTTGCACAAACTAAATTCCACAGTGCTCGTGCACCAACATTTGCGTCCCAATCTCCTTCTGTTCCTGGGGAAACTTCGTTTAAATCAAAGCCAATGATTTTACGTCCACTTTCTACCAATTGAAAGAACAGATAATTTATTTGTTCCAATTCAAATCCACCAACCACTGGAGTTCCTGTATTTGGACAAAGCGAAGGATGTAAACCATCAATATCAAAAGAAATAAATACTTTTTCTGGTAACGATTGAATGATCGAATCAACAATTTGTTTCCACGATTCACCTTCAAATTGACGTTTTTTAATTTCCCAATCGAAAAAAGTATTTAACCGTGGTTCATTTTGAATCAACTCTACTTCTGAATTGGCAACATCACGAATTCCAACTTGTACAAGTTTAGTTAAGTTTTTACAGTTTTTTAAAACATTGAACATGATACTTGCATGCGATTGATGAAACCCTTCATAGGCATCTCTCAAGTCAGCGTGTGCATCAATTTGAAGTAAACCAAATGGTTCACCCTGTTCGTCAATTGCCTCAATTAAACCTAATGGAGTTGAATGTTCACCACCAAGTACAGCAACCAATTTTCCTTGATTCAACAATTCTGTTGCTCTTGATTTTAAATTTTCTTTTAAACTCAATTGCATTTCGTTGATGGAACTTAAAACTGTTTGATAAGGTGAATCAGAAGTTAAACTTCCACCTTCTTCCAAAAAAGAGATATATTCTTTTCCTTCCTCACACAATTGATCGTTTATTGCTTTCATATCTTCCGAAATTGGAGTCATGAAAACTTTTGTGTTCCACGCATTTGGCAATTGTGGGTGGTAAAAATCCAACTGAGTTGAAGCATCTAAAATTGCTTGAGGTCCATCACTTGTTCCTTTTCCGTATGAAGCTGTAGCATCCCAAGGAACTGGAATGATCACCAAATTTGCTTCTAACTCAGAAACGGGAAATCCGAAGATATTCCCGTTTGCAATTCCTACCCCATTTGGGTCAAAATTTGTATTATCCATTCAATAATGTTTTCACAAAATTAGGTAAAGCGAAACTTGCTTTATGAATATCAGAATTATAATATTTCAAACCTTTCGCTTCAACGAATGCATCAATTTCTGTTGCTTTTTCGATTGTTTTTGGTTGAGCAGCACCTTTCATTCCATATTGGAACGACCACATCCCAGAAGGATAAGTAGGCACATAGAACAATGAAACCGCTGCATTTTCTGCACCAAATATTTGACGTAAAGTAGCATTTAATTCAGCAAAGGCAAACTCATTGAATTTCGGAGATTCACCTTGAGCGATTAAAATTCCACCTGGTTTTAAAGCATCGTAGCAATTTTTATAAAACTCAACAGAGAATAAACCTTCCGCAGGACCAACTGGATCTGAACCATCAACAATAATGATATCGTATGATTCTTTCGCAGATTCTTTAGCGTAGGCAATTCCATCTCCAACGATTAAATTCAATTTTGGATGATCAAAAGCAGAAGCAATTGAAGGCAAATGCTCTTTACAAGCTTTGATAACCTCCCCATCAATTTCCACCATTGTTACTTTTTCAACAGAATCATGACGTAAAACCTCACGTACAGTTCCACCATCTCCACCTCCAATTACTAAAACATCTTTCACATTTCCATGTGTAAACATAGCTGGATGAGAAATCATTTCGTGGTAATGGAATTCATCTTTTTCAGTTGTCATGAACATATCGTCCAAAGTCAACAACTTACCATATTTCGGAGATTCTAAAATACGTACGCGTTGAAATGGCGACTGAACATCGTAAAACACTTCACCTGTGTAACGTAAAGACAATGCTTGATTTTCATCTTTGTCTGTGAACCAAACATTTCGTGTGTAGAATTCTGGATTCTCCCATTCATCAGCTTTTTGACGCATTGAAGAAATATCGAAATCATTTCTAGTTAACAACTGAGTTGCACCACGCTTCATTTCCAAAGCAGAATATGATTTCGCACCAAAACATTCTTTTAAATGATCAAAAGAAATCCACGCATCCATTTCACCACATGTGAACAAATCCACAGCTGCATAACCATATTCTGGCCATGTGTGAATTGCCAAGTGACTTTCTTGAATCACCACTACACCTGAAACTCCGTATGGAGAAAAATGGTGAAATGTGGAATTAATCACAGTTGCACCTGCTTTTTGAGCTGCACCGACCATGTCGCGCTCAATTCCAGATACATCATTCATAATGTGCGGTTCGCACCCCATAAACTCAACAAGAATATGGTTTCCTAAAGCATTACTCATCGCCTTAAATTAGTTAATAAAAAAATAAGGCGCAAAGTTACTTTAAAATCAAATTCTTACTGCTATTTATCTAAAATTTATTTGTGATTTTTTTGTGAAGAAAATGTGAAGTAAAAAATTACAACTTACTTTCTAGTTGTTGACCTAGTTTTTCGTAATCAATTCCATCAAAATTACCAGAGGACATCATCAGAAGAACTGAATCTTTTTGTGTTTCACGATCAATGAAAGCTAGTACTTCACTTGTATTAGTTACAACTTTAACATTTCCTCCAAAGTTTTCTTGAACTTCTTCAATTGTTAAAGGAGCCAACTTCTTATGAGCAATCACTTCATGACTAAAATAAACCAATGCAACATCAGCAGCGTTCATTGCACCTTTGTAAAGTGGCAAAAAGTCTTTTCGCAAAGATGAAAACGTATGTAATTCCATACAAGCGATTACTTTTTTATCTGCATATTGTTCTTTCACAGCTTTTGTTGTCGCTTTCAATTTTGAGGGTGAATGCGCAAAATCTTTAAATAATAGGAAGGATTCATTTTCAATAACTTTTTGCAAGCGTTTTCCAGCACCTGTAAATGATTGAATTGCAGATAGAAACGAATCATTTGAAATATCCATAGATTCAGCTAAATACATTGCGCCCATTAAATTTTGCAGGTTGTGTTCACCAAAGATTTGTAAATGATATTCTTTTGAATGGAAGGTCAGAATTGTTTTTTCATTCTCAATTCTATACTTAGGAACAGAATAGGGCTTTTTAGTTAATGTTGAATCTGCTCTTTCTGCAACCATTTTAACTGTTTCATCATCCTGACTGTAAACTAAAGTTCCATTTGGGGTAATTTTTTGACAAAAAACATCAAATTGCTCAATGTAATTTTCCCACGTAGGGAATACGTTAATGTGATCCCAAGCAATACCAGAAATCAATGCAGTATTTGGAGCATATAAATGGAATTTTGGTCTTCGATCAATTGGAGAACTTAAGTATTCATCTCCTTCTAAAATCATGAATTTTGCATCCTCACTTAATTTAACCATGCAATCGTATCCGTCTAATTGAGCTCCGACCATGTAGTCAACATTTAAGTTTAATGCTTTCACTACATGAAGAAGCATGGAAGTAATTGTTGTTTTACCATGACTTCCTCCGATTACAATTCGATGTTTGTTTTTTGCTTGTTCGAATAAGTATTCCGGGTAAGAAAAAACTGGAATATTCAATTCTTTCGCTTTTAGCAATTCAGGATTATCTTCACGCGCATGCATTCCAAGAATAACAGCATCCAGATTTGAAGAGATTTTTTCTGAGAACCATCCAATTTGATTGGGTAAAATATTTTGTTTTTCTAAGCGTGTTCTTGAAGGCTCAAAAATTTCATCATCAGAACCAGTGACATTAATTCCTTTTCGAGATAAAGCTATTGCCAAATTGTGCATTGCACTTCCTCCTATTGCGATAAAATGAACATTCATAAAAAAGATTTTAGCGAAATTAATTCAGAATTAAAAACAAAAATGGGTAACCGATTAAAGTTACCCACATTGAATTTTTAAGTATTTGACTAAGTTTGAATAATCAAACTTTTTTTAGTGTTTTTTGATTATACTCATACATACCACCTACCTAATATTTACTTGCCTGTTGGCAAAATATTAGTCTTCGAAAGTTACACTTTCTCTTTATCATTGCCACAAAAAGGTGGTGCCAAAAATACCGATAGCAATCGGTACTAGGCCTGTACTCCGTTTTCTTGTAAATTACGCGACATTTCACTGAAAAAAGTGAAACTCCTAACTTTGTTACCGAGGACGATTTTGACTTTT
>JBKDZA010000353.1:0-3178 GCA_046308455.1 Fluviicola sp. | reverse complement strand
GGAACAGTGATCGTATAATTGTCCTCAAAATAACGCCCTTTGTTTACCAAATAGAAATGTACACTCACATTTCCGCGGTATTCTTCTTTGATTGGAATAGAGACGATTCGTTGATTTTTTGAAAGTACGATTTTCTCTTTTTTCAAGATAACCCCTTTTAAGTCCAATTCATAGTAAACTTCAGCATTTTCAGCTGCAGAGCCAATTAAAAACTCAGCAGATTCTCCAGGCTCACAAATAGATTTCAAGGAATATGAATACCAGATTTTAGTAAGTGCATTATCCGTTTTCAATGAATTGATGACTGAGAATCTTTCAACAGTTTTCACTTCGACTCCAAAAGTATCCAAAGCAGTAATTTCTACTTCGTAGTAGCCTTGTTTCCAACTTTGAATGTTTTCAACGGCAAAGGTTTTTTCTTTTTCAGAATTAAAATCGAATGAATAAACAACTTTCCCTTTTTCGAATTTCGCTTCGTTTAATTCGTTTGAAACCTCATCTGATGGGAAAAGTTTTTTGAATTCTTCTTGGGAATATTTTGGTAAATCTGGAGTAGAAAGTAAACGTGGACGTAATACTTCTTTTGGTTGAATCAATTCAGAGATCGTAATTTTTCCTTTAGCTGAAATTGGTTCTCCATTTAGATTTGTCGTTGAATAGCCAAATTTTCCGTCCGATTTATTCGAGAAAACAGTTTTAGGAATGGAAACATCCAATTTTAATGCTTCGTATCCAACAGTTACGCTTTCACTTGTGGATTGTGTTTCACCACTCACATCTGTCACATCAATTGAAACTTGATACGAGAAATAAGGTCTGTATTTTGCGTTGATCGTCGCATCTGGAGTTGCAATGAATTTCAAATCAATGTTCCCAAATTCATCTGTTTTCAATTCACCTTGTTTGATTTCAATTGTTTTTTGATTTGTTGGATAAAATCCCCAACGCCAATAACACCAAGGACTGAAATAAGAACTTCGCGTAATTCGATAAACGACTTTCGCATTGTCAATTGCAGCTCCTGCATACGATTTTGCTTTTCCTGTCACACGAACTTCTTGACCTAATTTGTATGAACCTTTAACTGGATCCATGCTTACTTCAAACTTTGGACGTTTGTATTCTTCCACAGAAAAATATTCAGAACCATCTGCTTCTTCAATGTGAAATTGCCCCGTAAGTCCAGAGCTAGGAAGAACGAAGCTTCCAGAAAAAGTACCGAATTCATTGGATACAACATCAACAATTTTAATTTGCTGATAGTTTGCATCGAAGAGTTTTACTTTCGTTTTTTTGTTGGTTACAATATCGTATTTACTGTTTTTTTCTTTGAGCATTACGCCTTTGAAGTAAACTGTTTGTCCTGGACGATAAATTCCTCGATCTATAAAGAATTTTGTTTCGTAGTTAGTGCGTTCATAATCATTCCACGGTTTACTTGTGTAGAAATTATCTCCACCAATTAGCGCATCTTCTCCCAAAAAGTAATCCATCGAATAGGAATCGTTTTTAACAGGTAAAGTGTATTCGCCATTTTCGTTTGTTTTAAACGTCTGTGAATTCGCCCAAACATATTCACGTTCAGTATAATTGTACGTTCTTTTTGATCCAATTACTTCTACATTTTTCAAAGGTTTCCCAGTTTGACGGTGTAGCACTTTCACTGTTAAACTTCCGTCTTTGTTTATACTAGAAACTGTTGAAATATCAGAAATTTGTAGCGCTTGAAAACAAGTTTTTACTTGATCAAATTGGAAATCTTTACTAGAAGAAACCAGTAAATAATACGTTCCATAATTCAACTTCGGAATGCTTAATTCTGTTGAATGTTTTAAATAATCACCTTGGTTGGGAACTTTTTCAGTCCATTCTTTTTCTTTGGGTAAGACAAATAACTTTTCAAGTTTTTCTTCATCACTTAAATTATAATTCTCTTGTTGAAATTTTGTTGGATTTTTAATGCGAACAATCCGTAAATAAACCTCATCCAGATTTTTAAAGGACAAATTGATTTTACTAGTTTGATTTGGTTCAACTACTTTTTCTAATGTGAAATGCAATTCTTTTTGTTTGATTTGAGAAATCAAGCCAAAGCAATTTGTACCACCAACAGTAGAAAGGAAATCTTTTGAAACACGTTCGCAAATTTCTAGGGCTTCTTTGTTTTTAAATTGGTTTTCAGGATTTTCTTTCGAATAAGTAGACGCTAAACTTGTTAAATACAAAGCGCGTTTGTAATCCACCATAGCAGATGCAGCCTGACCTTTGTATTTCTCAGAAAGTGAATTTAAAGATGAATAATACAATTCAATTTTATTTTCTAAGGTTGAATTATTCAGTACAAATTGAAATCTATTCAAATCCATATCAACAAACACTTCTGGCGTTTTATCCGTTGAATGAAAACGCAAAACATCTTGGTACAAATTAATTGCTAAAGCGATATTGGATAAGGAATCGAATGGAACTTTGGCAGAAATAAATTCGTTTACATTTCCTAAAAACTCACTTTGATTGCTATTGAATCGATTTGCACTTTTATTCAAAGACATTTCATCGTTTTGGAAAAAATCGATTGCTCTGAAAGTTAAGAAATCATATAATGTTGGACGCAATTCAATTCCTTTGTCTTCACTCAAGATTTTCTTAAAATCACTTAAAGCAGTCTTTTGCAATAAGTTCTTTTCACTTAAAGAAAGTAAATAGTGCTTTTGAATTTGCTTGGTGATTTGATCAAAATTCCACGTTTCAACATCGTCATTTTTGTATTCAACAGTTGTTGTGCGCTGTAAAATATCGTAGCGATTATTCTCATAATATCTCCAATAGAATTCAGCTGTAATGGAATGAACCAATTGTTTGACAGGATATTTTTGCGTTTCTGAAAGAGTCGACAAAGCAGCAATCGAAGATTTGAAATCATTTTCCTCTAATTGACTTGCGTATTTTAACCTGTAAATCAGCGCTTTAATAAAATCGGGGGTTTGATTTTCTTTTTCTGCTTTTGCATAAATCTCATTCACCAAATCTAGTGCTGATCGGTACAAACCTTTTTGATCCAAGGAATCAACTTTCTTCCACGAAGACTCATAATTGTCATCAAATTTAAAAGTCGTTTTAATAGTGTTTTCAGACATGTTTGTTTCAGTTGTGATTTGTTTCTCAGTTTGCTTTTTCT
>JBKDZA010000352.1:0-8019 GCA_046308455.1 Fluviicola sp. | reverse complement strand
GCCAATACTTTGGGTCTTTTCCTTCATCCTTTTAAATGGTATTAAATATTTTAAAACGTTCAAATTAAATTTAAACTTAGTTGACGATAAAGGATTTTATGCTCAAGTTTCAGCGTTTTTAAGAAAAACGGGGAACGAAACATATTTTTTTGACTACAGCGCTAATGCGGATAGAGTTCCAATACCATATCATTATGGTGAAAACTGGCTAACCGTATTTTTTTCATCCGTTTTAAATATCAATGAAGGTATTGCTCAAGAATTAATTACAATCCCATTTTTAATTGGTCTAGAAGCATATTTTATTTACGAAACTTCAAAGTTATTAGGTGTTAACAAATTACAAAGTGTAATAATTGCTTTTGTTGTTGTTTTTTTTACCCAAATCCCATTCATAGATCTTAATAGTCTACCTTATATCGGACAGGAATTAGATGGTTTTAAGTTTAATTACTATTTAATGCCAAAATATGCCTTTTCATTTTTTATATCAAGTATTCTTTTATACAGTTTAGCTCTCGATGAATGGAAAGTTAAAACTAATTCAATTTTCATTTCCCTTTTTGGATTTATTTGTTCTATCAGTTTCCTTCCAATATGTTTCACATTATTGTTGATACAATTTATTCAAATCAAGAAAATCAATTACTCGTCAATAATTGGTGTTGCTATTACTCTATTTTATTTTTATCTATTTTACTTTGTTGTTAATCACTCAAATAAATTTACAAGTTACAATACGTATGATTCAAATTTATTTAAAGATTGTATTAGCATAGGAAAATACTTTAAAACCATTTTCAATATTTCTATTTTAACAACAATACAAGTCAGTTTAGTTTTATTGCCTTTTGTAATCATACTTATTGTTTCATGGTTAAAAAAGATAAAAGATCCTTTAATTGTTAATTATACATTTAAAAAAATACTCACTATATCTTTTTTAGCTTATTCATTTGGTTTAATTGCGTGGGCAGTTCTTTGGTATTAATTAGGCTCTATTTCCTTACTGATTGATGGCGGTTATATTTTTCTCAAAACATCACTCATTTTAATTTCATTAATAATCTTGTATCATAAATTTAATCGAGTTAAACATGTAATTCTTGCATTACTTTTTCTATTTTCATTAACTGATTTTTACAAATTTGTTTGGGTAAATAATCATGCTGAGCTTTATTCTGATCAACGGATATTTAAAAAAATAATTCCTGATTCAAAACAAGCTTTTATCTATTTTCGACATTATAATTGTTCAAATGAAATTTATAAAATAAATCTTTTGGCTTATCCACAAATTAATCAATTAACGTCTTTAAGAAGTAATCATTTTGGTGTTTTTGCTAATACTGAAACGATAAAAAGATCCAATGAATGTCTATTCTTTAGTCGGGAACAAAATTTAATCTCAAGTTCTGTTTATGCAATTTATCAGTCAGAAAACAATTTTAAACTGTCTGACTCAATATTAATTAACACTTTTGCTAAAAAAAATAAAATCAATTATATTATAAGTGATAAGGATTATCCTTTAACTAAAGAAAATGAAGGTTTATACAAATATTTCAATTATAGACTCGAATATACAACAAAACGCTTCCTAATTTATAGGATGAAAAACAAAATTGTTGACTAAGTTAAAAGTTGACTAACAAAAAAGTAGTATGCAAAAAAAAATATTAATTACTGGTGCAGCTGGGATGATTGGTTCTCATTTATGTGATGAATTACTTAAACGCGGTAAACTAGTAATCGGAATTGATGATTTAAGTTTTGGGAAAATTGAAAACTTAAGTCAAGTGATTAATAATGAGAATTTTAATTTTTATAACGTTAGTGTTTTAGACTTTGACACATTAAAAATATTAGGTAAAGACGTAGAAATGATTGTTCACTTGGCTGCTTACAAAAAAATTAGCGAGTCTGAAAATGCTATGCCTACTTTTTCAATTAATGGAAAAGGGACAGAAAACGTGTTAGAAGTTGCAAAAATGTGGGGATCAAAAGTAATTTACGCATCTACTAGTGATGTGTATGGAATGAGCCCGGATTTACCTTTAAATGAAGATGGAGATTTACTTTTAGGTCCTAGTATGATTCGCAGATGGAGTTACGCTGTTTCTAAACTCTATGGAGAACAAATGGCATTCGCATACTATCACGATTATAAAGTTCCAATTGTAGTAATCCGTTATTTTGGTGGATTTAGTCCTAGAAGTAGTTTTGCTTGGAGTGGTGGACATATTCCTATGTTTATTCGATCAATTTTAAACAATGAAGAAGTCACTATTCACGGTGATGGTTCTCAAACAAGATCAATGGGATTTGTTTATGATTTAGTTGAAGGAACAATTCTTGCGATGGAATCTGAAGCTGCTATTGGTGAAATTATAAATATTGGAAATGATGAGGAATTAAGTGTATTGGATTCCGCAAAATTGATCCATGAGATTTCAAATTCTTCAAATGAACTCAAATTAAACTTCGTTCCTATGAGTGACGTTTTTGGTAAATACAAAGACATTCAAAGAAGAATTCCTGACCTTACAAAAGCAAAGAATATTTTGGGTTACAGTCCTAAATATAAGTTGTCTGACGCTATAAAAATTACAATTGACACTATAACAAATGATAAAAAATGATTTATTTATTGATTCCAACATATAATGAATCCTTAAATATTCAACGATTATACAATGAACTATCATTAATTAATCTTGATGAAGTAATTCATTTTGTATTTTCTGATGATGGTTCTTCTGATGATACAATTGACTTGATTCAATCGATTTTTGAAACTAATAAAACTACCGTATTAAAAGCAAAACAAAACGCTGGACCAGGCAATGCTTTTAACTCAGGCTTTGAATGGATACTTGAAAATAGTACCAATTCAAGTGATAGAATTGTTACAATGGAAGCCGACTGTACAAGTGATATTTCCATTTTAACGGATTTACTCACTATCAATAAACTTGGCTATAATTTGGTTCTAGCTTCAGTGTATGCTCAAGGAGGTGGTTTTAGTAAAACTTCTTTTTTTAGAAAATTACTTTCATCAGTAGCTAATTTGCTTTTTCGATTTGCATTTAATGTTAAAGTTCTTACCCTAAGTTCATTCTACAGAGTTTACACCGTTGATTTAATACGAAAAGTCAAAAGTAAACATCCACAATTGATTAAAGAAAAAGGGTTCATTTGTATGCTGGAAATACTTTTAAAATGTATTGAAGTAAATGCGAAAATCATTGAGGTACCAATGGTTCTAAATTCAGACAAACGTGTTGGAAAATCTAAAATGAAAACTTTTAAAACAAGTCTTACTTATTTGAAGTTTTTATTCAGATATAAATTTAGAAAGTAATTCATTGAATGAAACAGAAATTACATTTTGAAAATTTAGATTCGTTACGTTTTTTTGCAGCAATAGCTGTTGTTTTATTTCATTGCTCCAATTGGTTTAAATTAAATCATTCAACTACATCTCAATTAATTAAAAAAATAATCTCATTTAATGGACTAGGTGGCAATTATGGTGTCGTGTTTTTCTTTATTCTTAGTGGCTTTTAAATTACATATTTACTGTTTTTAGAAAACGAAAAAAAAGGAATTCACTTGTTGAAGTTTTATCTTAGACGATTTTTCAGAATTTGGCCGTTATATTATTTCACTCTATTTATCGGGTTTCTTGTTTTTCCTTTCGTATTATTTTGTTTAAACTCTCCATATAGTGAAAGTGCTCATTTAAGTTATTACTTATGTTTTGCTACCAATTTTGAACACATCTATTATTCTGAACCAGAAAACGGAATCCTCGGTGTTCAGTGGAGTGTCGCAATTGAAGAACAATTCTATTTATTTTGGCCTCTCTTATTTTTAATACTGAAAAAGATTAGACTGTTTATTGTATTTATTCTCATTTATCTTATCTCCGATTTTTTTATATCCTACAAGAAAATGAATCAATTAAATACTATCATAGTTTATCAAACATACGCTTTCTAGCATTTGGAGGTATCATAGCATATCTTGCATTAAACTTCAATTCATCAATTATAAAAATCCTGAATAAACTTCCTAAAAAAATAAATTTTCTGGTCTACTTAATAAGTTTAATTGCTCTGTTTTTTTCTCACGAGATTTCAAGTTTAAATAAAATAACTCTAGGAATTATGCATTTCTTTCCTACTTTCTTCTTTTCATTTGTAATACTTGATCAAATATATTCGAAACAATCATTTTTAAAATTTGGAACAATTAAAATATTCGAAAAATTAGGTCGAATTAGTTATGGAATTTATCTTCTCCACATGATTGTGATTTTCACAGTAAATAGTATGATTCCAAACAATAATTTACTTATTTTTATTTTGAAAGTAATAATTACACTAGTTTTAACAATTTTATGCTCTAGCATTTCATATTCTTATTTTGAAAAACCATTTCTTAAAATAAAAGAACGATTTAATAATTAATCCAAAATTTGAAAACCAACAATAAAATTCACATCATTGCTCCTTATCCAAAAGGTGAAGCACCTTCTCAACGGTTCCGTTTCGAGCAGTACTTGTCTTATTTGGAAGAAAATGGTTTTGAAATTCGGTATCACGGTTTTCATTCGCTTTCTAGCTGGAATCGTTTGTATAAAAAAGGTCAATTCATACTTAAAGGACTCGATTTGAGCTGGAATTTTATTCGACGATGGGGCTTGTTGTTTCAGCTTATTTTTGCGAAAAATATTTTCATGCACAGAGAAATGGCTCACATTGGACCACCAGTTTTTGAGTGGATTTTGGTGAAAGTGTTGCGTAAAAAATATAATTATGATTTCGACGATGCGATTTGGATGCCAAATTACAGCTCAGTAAACGCGAAATTTCAAAAATTAAAATCCTACTGGAAAGTCAAAAAATTGATTCAATGGGCCGATGAAGTTCAAGCTGGAAACCAATTTTTAGCTGATTATGCGCTTCAATTCAATAAAAATGTGCGAATTGTTCCAACTACAATTGATACAAAAAATCACCATACTAAAATCTGTGATCATTCTAAAAAACCAATTGTACTTGGCTGGACGGGAACCCATTCGACCATACATTATTTGGATTTTCTACTACCAATACTTCAAAAACTAGAAGCCGAATTTGAATTTGAGTTTTTAGTCATTTCAAATAAAAACCCTGAACTTCCTTTAAATTCGTTTCGATATCTAGACTGGAAAGCAGAGACAGAAATTGAAGACCTTTCTAAAATCCAAATAGGTGTTATGCCATTGATTGAAGACGATTGGTCGAAAGGAAAATGTGGTTTTAAAGCTTTGCAATACATGTCACTTGGAATGGCAACGATTGCTTCACCTGTTGGCGTTAATACAACAATCATTCAACAAAACGAAAACGGATTTCTTGCTCAAACATCTGAAGAATGGGAACAAGCAATTCTAACCTTATTAGTTAACGAAGATTTAAGAAGCCAAATCGGACAAAAAGCTCGTAAAACAATCGAAGATAAGTGGAGTGTTGAAGCTTGGAAAACGACTTATTTAGCTGCATTCAACAACGATTGATTCTCAATCTTCTAACACATATGTTTTCGTAACCAAACGCTTTGCCTTGTGTTTCTCATCAGAAACATTCGATTGTGACTTCGATTGAATCTCTTGCATCCAACCATCCGACAAGCGCATTTTATAAGTCGTTTTTGTACTCATTGTGACTTTTGCATCTGAAAATTTAATACGTTTCGTTCCATCCAACGCAAACAATAAAAGAAAAGAAGACATGTAATCCATTAATTCTTCTTTGTTTGGTTTCGTTGAAATTGAAATCCGTGCTTCGTCTTTTGGTTTTGTGATGCTGACCAAATTAATTTTTCCCGTACCTGAAAGCGATAAATCTCCGATTGTTGGATAATAAACATCCACATCTTGCGGTTTTCCAATTTGCATTTGCCAACCGTAAATGGAATGAATTTCAATCAAATCAGTTAAAAACAGTGCTTCCACATCTTCTAATTCCTCAAAGCGATCAATGAAATTCGTAATGATTAGAGAAAACACTTCAGCCTTTTCTTTCTCTAGTTCGCTTGCAGCTAATTCTTTTGAATTTTCTAGTTTTTCAATTAGCTCGGTTTTCAATTCCTGCAAGTTGAGAATGGTATCAAATTGACCGAATTCATCTGTTTGATAGCGAATTACACTTTCGAATTGCAATTGGCTCAAGATCTTTTCTAATTCACCATCCGAACTTTGATAATCTTGACTGACATATTTCGCTTCAAACACATACGAATGTTCCGTACTGTCAACTACTTCTAAATCCAAAAAACAAGTGGACGAAGATGTCGATAAGATTTTTTCAGAATTCGTTTTAAATTTTGTCGATTCCTCTGTTATTTTATACCTAACCTTGTCCCCATTTCTAAAATATGCAATCGTTGAAATCTTTGTTGGAGATAATAAATTGGGATATTCTTGACTAAAAGCAGTTAAACTGAAATAGGCGAAAAGAAAAAATAATATGCTGTTTTTCATTGTTGTTATTGAGTTGCAAAAGTACACATTCTTTCATCAAAATTATATCATCGATAACCATTAAGGGGTATTTTTTTAATTGAATCGGTGCAATAGATTTGAACCATAATTTTTTAACTATGAAAACAAAAAATACACTTACACTTTTATTAAGTTTTATCTTTTTAAATTGTTTTTCTCAAACACAAATTCCATATCCAAGTAATGCTTCAGTTGAAACTACTTTAAAAACAAGTGAAGAGTTGAAAACTAGATTGGGAAAATTTAATCTTAAAGTAACTGATTTCACATTTACGTTTATGGGAAACGAATCGCGTTACAGTACGCAATGTGATTACATCAAATCATACAATGTTGAGGATTACTATGTTGTTACTTTCGAAGGGAAATCAAAGAAAATGGCTTCTGGTGAAACGTACACCGTTCAAGCTGAGGTTCATTACCGTCGTTCAAACGTAGACAATTATTGCAAACTTGATTCAAAATGGAACTATGTTTCCTCTGAAGTTTGGGATCCCGTTTCTTCAGATGCTGTAAAATTGAATCCAAAAACAATTGATTTATTAGTTAATTACTTTAAAACTGAGAAAAAAGACTTTCTATTTTCTACACTTTATGGTTATGATGATGTCGTTTGTGTGAAAGATTTTAAACTAGTTGAACGAATTGATTGTGGCATGCTTTATTACAAAACTGCGATGTTGTCAGCAACTAAAAAAGACAATGTAGCAACAGCAAATGTGTTGCAAATAAAATACAGTGAGGATAAAAATGGAACTGAAAGTTTAATATGGACTCCGATGTTAATTGTTTTTACAACAGATAAAGTGAATGGAGTAGATAAAGTTTTGGACTACATGAATATTCCTTTGACTCGCTGTTCAGATGTTGAAGATCAAGAAATTTTCAAAAGTGATGGGACAACAACTTACGACACACTTTTTGCTGGATACAAAGAAGTAGGTTTTGAAAAAATCTACAATCAGAAATCCGTGAAAGTTGAGACTGAGTTTTCACAAAGAAATAGAACAAAAGCTTTTAATGATTTACTCCTTGACATATTATCAAATGGTACTGACCTCAAAGATCCTGAGAGGATTAAACAGTTTCTAAACCCAAGTTATAGTAATGAAAGTTATGAACGATTAATTTCTTTATTCACTCGCTTAAAAACAAAGGAATTTGCATGGAAAAACGTGAAAATAATTGATGCTGAAAATATATCATTTGACTATTATGGAATCGGAAAAAAGAATAAGAAAATAACTGGAACATCTACCGTGAAATTTGTAAAAGAATTTAATGAAACTTGGTCTTTCACTATATACGAAAACAATTTAATGGAATATTAACCTCAGTTCGATTCTAAATTCACCTCAGAATTTATTTTAAAAAGTTAGTTTGAAGTTTAATTTTTTGAGGAATAGCGGGCTATTTCGATTAAAATTAACGAACAAAATGATTTTTAAAATAAATAGCCAACTAGT
>JBKDZA010000351.1:0-38866 GCA_046308455.1 Fluviicola sp. | reverse complement strand
CGACAAAGTGTCGTCAAACAGCACTTTTTCCCGCGTTTCATTTGCTTATTTACTGACGAAAACTACATAAGGGCCACTAATCGTAGAAATTAAATCCTTCTTTCAAAATTTAATTAGTGGTAAACATGAGAGTAATCAATTTCTTTTATATTTGAAATAAAAACTTACAATATGAACTTAAGTGAGGCTTCGTTTTTAATTGAAGAAAGTATTAGAGGATTAAAAGTTGATCCTGTAGCTTGTCGAGATGTAAACCCTGGAAAATGGTCATTAAGAATAAAAAATGCAACTGTTTGGATTGATGTGTTTGATTTTCCTGCAACAAATCCTGGGATATTTTATGTACAAGTGATGAGTCCATTGTTTGCTGTTCCTGCTACAAATAAAGAACAAATTGCCCATGAATTATTAGAGGTTTCTTTTGATATGTGTAATTGTGGGATTGTAAAAAAAGGTGAATGGTATTATGTGCTTTCTTATCGTCCTGCAAAAGGATTGAATCAAGAAGAAATCGATTATATCATTGATAAAGTTGGTTTTTATAGTGATGATTTTTACAGCAAGATAACATATAAATATCAGGGAAGTTGGCCTCCAGTTGGTGCTAACACAGGTGAAAGACCTAAGGATTAACTAGTTACAAAGGGTGGGTTTTGACAGATGTCTAGATATCTAGACATCTAGACATCTGTCACAATTATTGACCTATCAAATTAGATAAAAAATCCCGTGCTTCTTCAAGTGGCGCTTCATTTATATACAATAAATAATGATGTGTATCATAATCATATTGTACAATCCCTAACTCTTTTAAAATATCCAAATGATATAATAAAGAAGTCCTTGAAACTCCTAAATCTTTTTCTAGTTCTTTAGCACGAATAAAATGTGATTTTCGAATACTTTCAATCATCTGCAACCTCGCTGGATGAGAAATCGCTAAATAAATTGTTGATGCACTTACTTTTTCTTTGTTGACTTGAATTGTTTTTCTTGCTCCCATATTTTTAAAATTGAGTCGTTTTTTAATTAAGTTAGTGAAAAAGTTCATTTCAAAAAAATAATATTCCCATTTTTTTATTGTGAAAACAGTAATTTTAACAAATGGAAATTCCAATTCTTTATGAGGATGAATACTGTTTGGTGGTCAACAAACCATCTAATTTAATTGTTCATCATTCCTCTTTTGCACGAAATATTGAAGAAACATCTTTGACCGATTTAGTGCGCGAAAAAGGATTCCCAAACGCATCTCCAGTTCACCGATTGGATCGAAAAACAAGTGGCTGTTTATTGTTTTCTAAAGAAAAAGAATTCGTTTCTACATTTCAACAACTTTTTGAAAGTGATCAAATCGAGAAAAAATACACCGCTTTGGTTCGAGGTTGGATTCCTGAATCTGGAGTAATCGATTCACCTGTTAAAAACGAACGTGGGAATTACAAAGAAGCATTGACCCATTTCAAAACAATCGAACAATTAGAATTGCCTTTTGCGTTTTCAAAATATCCAACACAACGCTATTCTTTGGTTGAATTAAGTCCTAAAACGGGAAGATACCATCAATTGCGCATTCATTGTGCGAAAATCGGACATCCAATCATCAACGACCCCAAGCACGGTGACAGACATCACAATCATTTTTTTGAAAATGAATTGGGAATTACGAACTTGTTTTTGCACGCGGAAGAATTGAATTTCATTCATCCTTTTATAAATAAGAAGGTCCAGATTCTTGATTCTATTCTAGAAAACTGGAAAGAATTACTTGAAAAATTATCTACTTAGCTCTTTACTCTTATTAGAAGGCTTACGATTTAATACGATAAAATGAATGATTCCATTTAAATATCCAAGTCCATAACTAACATGCAGTACTGGGAATGTATAAACCAATTTTAGATTGTTTTTTAATGAAATAAAACCATTCAATAATATGTAGATAATTAGCGGAATGGAAGAAATTATTCCAAAAGTTGACGAGAACAGAAAAGTAAATGGAAGTAGAAAAAGATAGGAAACAAATAATGGTGGAACCAGCTGTCGTAATGTTGTAACTGCTTTGTGTTTCTTGTTTACGTAAACCTTCCAATATCCATATTGAAAAAATTGTTTTGCAACATTTTTATAACTTGCACGAACATAGTAACGTAAATTTATTTCTGACTCAAACCATACTTTACCTCCAGCATTCGTTAATCTGAAATTGAAATCATCGTCTTGATTGCGAATCAACTCTTCATCAAAACAACCGATTTTTTCGAAAACCCACATTGGATAAAGTGGACTTGTAACTGTATCTGTGTAACCTGATTTTGTTAACGTTCTAAAATTCCCAATCCCCATTCCAAAACTTGAGCCCATTGCATTTGAAATGATTTCACTCGTTTCGTTTGTATACTCATTGATAATTTTTCCTCCAACACACCAAACTGAAGTATCATTTTTTAGAACTTCAAGACTTTTAGATATGTAATTATCACTTACAATATGTCTTGCACCTATTATCTGAATGTAATCAGCTTTTTTATTTTGGTAAATACCAAGATTGAAAGCATATGGGGTGAGTTTTTTTATATTGTCAACTAAATTTAAAGTAGAAAATTCAGATTTCAATTTGTTAACTATCAATCTTGTTGTATCATCCGACATTCCATCAACGACATACACATCGAAATGAATAGAAGAGTCCAATTTTGAAGAATAGATTGCACGAATACATTCTTCAATATATTTTTCTTCATTTCTACAAGGAATTACAACTGAAACTACAGTCACTTTTTAAAATTTATTAATAATATCAATCATCAACTCCGACGCATTCCCTTCTCCAAAATAATTTTTACGTTCATTCGTTGGATTGAAATTTGTTATCGCATCTTTGATTTTTTCTGAATCAGCACCAACAATCACATTCCAACCATTTTGAACGGTTTCCACCCATTCTGTTTCATCACGCATTGTGATACAAGGTTTTGCTAAGAAAAAAGCTTCTTTTTGTACACCACCTGAATCCGTAACGATTTTCTTACAAGCACTTTCCAAGCGAACCATATCTAAATATCCAACTGGCTCAATCACACGAACATTACTTCCTAATTGGATTCCATAATCTGCGATGAATTTTTGTGTACGAGGATGTAATGGCAGTACAATTTGCTCACCAGATTCACTCAATCCTTTACAGATTTCTTTCAATCGCTCTGGATCATTCGTGTTTTCTGCTCGGTGAATCGTACACAATAAAAACGATTCTTCTGCTAAATTTAATTGGTCTAAAATAGTACTCTTCTCTTTTGCTAGTTTTGTGAAATGCAAAATCCCATCATACATCACATCACCAACCTGATGAACACCTTTTACAATTCCTTCTGTTTTTAGATTATCGACAGCTGTTTGCGTTGGGACAAACAACAAATCAGAAATATGATCTGTTAAAATTCGATTTTGTTCTTCGGGCATTGCTTTGTTGAATGATCGCAATCCTGCTTCAACATGAATCACTGGAATCAATAATTTCGATGCTGCTAAAGCTCCAGCAAGGGTTGAATTGGTATCTCCGTAAACCAAGACGAAATCTGGTTTTTCAGCAATTAATACTTTCTCAATTTCAGTCAACATTTTCCCTGTCATCTCACCATGAGATCCTGATCCAATATTTAAATGATATGTAGGTTTTGGAATGCCTAATTCATCGAAAAACACATCCGACATATTCGCATCGTAATGTTGCCCAGTATGAACCAATAATTCATTAAAATACTTTGAAAACACAGCTGAAACTGCCGCAGCTTTAATAAATTGAGGTCTAGCTCCAATTATTGTTATGATTTTTTTCATTTGTTTTTAAGAGGTATGAAATTGCTTTTATTTTTTATTAAGAAAAAACTCAAAGACAACATAAATGTAAAAAAGAATATTCCAGAAGACTTTTGTAAAATTGATTCAAAAAGTGCATTTACAAACATGATTGAACCTATCGAAAAAATGAACAAATCCTTATTAATAATACCGCTTATGATTATTGCTAAAAAAATGATAAGTAACAAAACAATACCTAAGATTCCAAGTTCAACACCTATTTGTAAAAATTGATTATGGGGATTTAGCTCTTCTTTAGCAAGTTCAAATTGTTGATATGTATTTAATTTTTTAGTTGTGTAAAAATCTACATTTCCTGTTCCGACTCCCATTTGATTTTCTTGAATGAGCTCGATTGCGACCCACCACATAATCATTCTTTTTTGATCACCCGTTTTGCTTCCTAATTTCTCTCTAACAAATTGTTGTGGGTTTTCAAAATAAGATCCAAACTCAACTTTAATCGGTTTGATTGCAGTTTTAACAAAACCTACATTTAATAAAACTAAAAAAAAGGCAATCGAACAAATAAAACCAAAAGCAAGTGATTTTAACCAACCAATCCAATGAACCAATTTGTATAAAAAAAGTAAACAAAAACAAATAAGTAAGCCAATAACACCAGCTAAACTTCCTGATAAATAAGTGTTTATTAATACTAAAAGAATTGCTCCTAAAAAAAACAACCATGAAAGATTTAAATGAAATTTTCGATTAGCGACTACTGTAAAAAGCAGAACTATTTGAGTCATTGCTACCCAATAAGTTGGGTGATGAATGTAGGAATAATATACACCAAAAAAAGGTGATTCACCATTCGTCTCTTGAATGGTTAAACTTAATGCATGAAAAAAACAAAGTATAGTCGCAAAAAGAATCGATGACCATAAAAATATAATTACTAATTTAAAGTTTGGTTTAAATTCTTTAAAAGAAATCGAGAATAACAATGGAATCAAGACAAAGCTTAGTTTAGATTCTAAGTAATGTGCTCTATCATTGCTGTCAAAGGTAAAAAAACAACCAATAGCATAAGAACAGTACAATAATGTCCCAAAAAATAAAGGTTTGTTCCATTGAAAAGTCAATTGTCTTTTAATCAAACCAGTAATAAATAAAAGAAGCAAAAAAATGAGCCCAAAATTGCTCAATTTAGGTATAATAAAAAAGACCAACAACGTAAAAATTGCCACCCAAAAATATAACTGTTGAAATTTTGTTTGACTATTTAACATTTAGTGAATTTAGAATAATAAGAAAGTAATCTAGTTGATTCTGATTCCCAGTTGTAGTGTTTTAAAACTGCTTCACGTCCATTTTGTCCCATTTTTTGAGCTAATTCTTCATCATCTGAAATTTGTTTAAGAGCTTTTGAGATTTGCTCTGGACTTTCTGGATCCACACAAATTCCACAGTTGTTTTTCTCTAAAATATCTTTCCACAATTGGAAATGTGAACCAATTACTGGAATGCCAGCACTCATATATTCAAACATTTTATTGGGCTGAGCATCAACGTGATTAGGAAGAGGAAGAAAAGTAACTAATCCTACTTTCGACTCAGACATTACTTTTTTAACACTTTCACGATCAATTACGCCTAAGTAGTTTACTAATTCCCAACCTTTTTTAGATTTCAATTGATTCTCAAAGTTATTAGAACCATTAGTAATTGGACCAGCTAGTTGTAAATGAAATTGATTTTGCAACTCAAGAGCGTCAACAACTTGTGATAAACCTCTAATTTCACTAATTCCACCAATGTAACATATGAAGTTATTTTTTTCACTCCACGGTGTGAAATTTTCTAATTCGTTCAACATCGGGAAATTATTAATAGCGATTGTATTGGAATTTACTTTCAGAAATCTATCTGCAATAAATGGAGTGGCTGTGAAGACCCCATCAATTCGTTTACAAACAAAATTTTCATAGGCTCTTATTACAAATGCTACACTACTTCTTAGGTACTTATTGATCCAATATTTTCCTTTTATTTGTTTAGGCAAATCTTCATGTGCATCATAAATAACAATTTTACCTTTTCGTTTTAACTTCAATGCAAAACGCAATAATTCAGGGTCATGAAAATGATATATATCTGCATCAATGCTTAATGCTTTTTGAAATATCAGCTTCGAAGATTTCCACATACGGTCAAAGCGACTTTTATGAGCTAACTTTACACCATGGATATGAACACCCTTAATAAGTTCATTAGAACAATTACCAGCTACAAGATGAACTTCATAACCTCCTTTTGCAAGTGAAACACATTCTTTTTGAAAAATTCTGATATCGTTCCAATTATGAACGGAAGTAAAATGACAAACTTTCATTGAATCAATAGTTTATTTTGAAAATATCTTCCCATTTAGCAATATTGTACAACCTCCATTGTGTTCTTAAATCTAAGGAATTAAAATTAAAACTCTTGAAATCAACTAGCTCATTTAAAATTTTAGAACCTTTTATCTCACTTTCCATTTCATTTTTCATGCTTGCTAACCACAAGTTTTCTGGAGCATTAAATCCCAATTTTTCTTTTCTCCAAACAACTTCTTTTGGAAGAAATGGTTCGATTGCTTTACGCAGAATGTATTTTGTCCAACCGTTTTTGATTTTGAATTGATTATTAATCGATAAAGCCAACTCAACGCATCTATAATCTAAAAATGGAAGCCTAGTTTCAATCGAATTAGCCATTGAATTTTTGTCTTCATATTTCAATAAATGAGGCAATTGAGTATGGGATATTTCAAACAATTGAAGAGCTTCAATATTTAGATATCTTTTTGCAATTTCATCTAAAACAGTTGGTTGGTAATTATTGAGAACAGAATCTTTTAAATAAGAATGGCGTTTTTTCAATTTTCGTAAACGCAATTTACTTTTTGTAAAGTAAAAGTAATACTTAATTAAATCAAGTTTAGACAAGCGCGAATTCTGATTCGATTTCAAAAAATCTTTAAATCGCTTAAACCCTTTTTGTTGTTTCAAATACGCTGGATAGTAACGTTCATAACCAACTAAGGTCTCATCCCCTCCTTGTCCATCTAATAAAACCAAACAATTTATTTCTCGTGCTTTTTTAAGGACAAAGTATTGTAAAACGATTGATGGACTCCCAAAAGGTTCTTCTTGAATTTTTATGATTGCTTCAACATTCTCCTTAAAGTCAATAATAGTAGGTTCAACGAGTACTAAATCTGCGGAGCAAAATTCAGCTACTTTTTCAGCAAAAGGACTTTCGTTAATCTCAGTCTGGTTTACTTTCGCATGAATAGCTTTAATGTTATTGTTTGATTCAGAATGAAGTATTTTCGAAGAAATTGAAACAATTGAGGAACTGTCTAATCCACCACTCAGGCATGATCCAACTTCAACATCACTTCTCATTCGAAGAGTAACGGCATCAATAAACGTTTTTTGATATTCATCTACCGCTTTTTCAATGTTAAATGAATTTGGTTGAATCTTATCTTTCAAGTGATAATACTTCTCAATTGAATAGGTATGATCTTTTAAATTATAAATCAGATTATGTCCAGGTGAAAGTTTTAATACATTTTCAAAAAAAGTGTTTTCTGTATATTCTTCAATCCCAAGCACCAAAAAATCCAGCAGTACATTTTTGTTTACTTTTATTTCATTTTCTAAAAAAGGTAACAGCTGTTTAATCTCAGACCCAAAACAAAAAAAATCGTTTGATTCTATGTAATAAAAAGGCTTAACTCCAAAACGGTCTCTACTGCAAAAAATGATCTCATTTTTTTTATCATAGATAGCAAAACTCCACATTCCATTGAAATGATTTACACAATCTTTACCCCAATGTTTATATGCAGCTAAGATTACTTCTGTATCTGTTTTAGATTTGAAAGTATATCCTAAAAGTTGAAGTTCTGTTGTAAGTTCAATAAAATTGTAAACTTCACCATTATATGTGATGATGAAATCAGAATCGAACTCCATTGGTTGTTTTCCAGCAATGGAAAGATCTAAAATTGATAATCTTCTATGTCCAAAAGCGAAGTTTTCACCAAAATAAAAACCTTCTCCATCGGGTCCACGGTGTGAAATAGAATCATTCATTTTTTGAATAGAATCAGCTACAACTGCTTGATTATTCCGATTTACTATTCCACTTATTCCACACATACCAAATTCTTAATAATACGTTAATTTTGACTTACAAAGTTAAAAAATAAGTAGTACAATCCTTTTTTTAAATTGAATTCCTACTCTGCTGAGTTAGATTATTGATCTTTTTAATAACCAAAAAAAAGCTTCACTTTTCAATTAGGCTTTAAAATAATACAGTTTCGTATAAAAATCAATATTTATATGCATTAAACTGAGGTTTTTCCTTATATTTGAAACAATCTTTTTTAACTATTTGTGAATATTTTGCGGACATTATTAACTCATTGGAGAAATTTTCTTTCTAAAAGAAGAATGCCTAAAATGATTAACAATTATGTTGGCAGAGAAGGGAAACCAATAAAATCGACATCTATTTCTACAGCAACTTTCATTGATTATCCTCAGAACTTAATTTTAGGTGAAAAAGTGTTTATTGGACATTTTAATTTCATCGAAGCAAGCAATACTATTGAAATTGCTGAAGGTTGTCAAATCACTACTTACGTTTCTATAACAACACAGTCTTCGCATAATTCTATCCGCATGTATGGGAAACATTATGCTGGAGCGGATATGAAAGCTTATGTTAAAGGTCCAATAAAAATTGGTGCTTTTACTTTTATTGGTCCTCATTCTACCCTTTTACCGAATACAACAATTGGAAAAGGATGTATCATTTCAGCTTACAGTTATGTAAAAGGAAACTTTCCTGATTTTTCAATAATCAGTGGTAATCCAGCGGTAATTGTTGGAGATACTCGAACAAAAGACAATGAATTTTTAAATCAAAATCCTGAGCTACAAACCTATTACAATGAGTGGGCAAACAATTGATAAAACAACAAATTTAATTGGTGTTCTGTTACTCATATCTGTACTTTTCTTTCCAGATATAACAGTTTCAAAAAACCTACCATCTTTTCAACTCTCAGATTTTATTGTTCCAATTTTGATGATTTTTTTATTTATTAAAAAAGGATATTTATTGTTGAAGTTTTATTCTTATTTCATTCTTCTGTTTATTGGTTATATACTTTTTACAATCCTTATTAATCTCTCCATCAATTCGATAAGTGATTACTTGGAGATGTATAAGTTTTTTAAATATCTAATTGTACTACTTTTTATTTTGATACTTGATGTTAACTTTTTCATTTCAAAAGTATTGAAACCAATTTTTATTCTATTAGTTATTGTCAACCTGGTTCACTTTTTTGAATTATTTGGAATCAATCGAATTATAGAAAAATACTACAACGGAGGATTAAACATCACCTATTTTGGTAGAAACACTTTAGGAGAATTAACATCCAAAAGAATGGTTGGATTAATTGGAAATCCGAATAATAACGCATTGCTTTTTTTGTTTTTTTCAAGTGCATTTTTCTGTTTAAATAAATCTAAAGAAAATTTGATTTATTTTCTAATAGCTATGACAATGACATTTATGTGTCAATCGCGAACAATATTGATTTGTGTTGGAGTTTTGATTCTTTTTTTCAGCATTTATAAAACGATTCATAGCAAAAAAGAATTATGGAGTTATCTTTTTATAATAGTAGCTTCCTATTTTATTGCATGGATGCTAAGTTCACGCTTTTTTACAGTCGATATTTATAGCAATTCACTTTTCAATGGAGTAGGAATAAAAAGCAATTCGGTTCTTGGCAGAATTGAATCATGGAAATTTATTGGAAAACACATTTTCCAAAAACCATTGTTTGGTCATGGACCAAATAAATCATTTTTCTACACTAAAAATCTGTATTCAGAAAATGAATACATCTTATACATGTATAGATATGGTGTAATTGGTTTGATTTTTTATTTAGGAATATTTCTATTTCCAATATGGCGTTTCTATAAAAAAATAAAACTTAACACAAATAATTTACTAATTATTCCTATTCTAATTATTTTAGTATCTGCTTTAACAAACAATCCATTTACGGAGAGAAATATTCAAATTGTTTTCTGTTTCTTTTTTGGGTTTTGCTTGCAAACATTAATTAGAAAAAATGACTCACAAAAAATTTGACAAACTGTTATTAATTGGAAGTACTATTAATCCAGTTCACGTAAAGAATTATTTTTATTTAATTAAAGATCACTTCAATGAAATTGAAATTGTTGGATCGCATGAAATTGATTTTTGTAAACACCATCTCATTAATTTTCAAGTTAGCAATCCAATTAAACTTATTGGAAACATCCTTCGATTAAGAAAAATAATTAAGACTTATAATCCAACTTTCATTCATGTACATCAAGCAAATTCAATTGGATTTATTACATCTTTAGCAAACAAAAAAAGATTTCCTCAAGTATTAACTACTTGGGGCGATGATGTCCTAATTTTCCCTAAAAAGAATTTCTTTTTTAGACTTTTAACCAAAACTTCCATTAAATATTCAGATGCACTTACAGCTGATGCTGAAATAATGGGCACAGCAATCGCTGAATTTACGGGTAGAAAAGATACCGTTATTGCGAATTTTGGAATCGATTTTGATTTCTCAAAGCTACTACCTAAAGAAAATATTATATATTCCAATCGCTTACATGATCCCTTGTATAATATTGATAAAATAATTGAAGGTACAATTCCATTTTTAGAAAAAAACCCATCGTGGATTTTAGTAGTTGCTGCCACTGGAATTCTCACAAACAAATTGATTGAAATTGCAAATAAATCAAATGTAAAAGAGCAAATTAAATTTGTTGGATTTTTGAATCGAAAAGAAAATACAAATTATTATTTAAGGTCAAGGATTTATATTTCTATTCCAAATACTGATGGAACTTCCATAAGTTTACTCGAGTCAATGGCCTATGGGACAATTCCAGTTGTCTCAAATTTACCAGCGAATAAGGAATGGATTGTGTCAAAAGATAACGGTATTGTTGTCGACTCAGTTTCTATCTTTGAAGCATTGAACAGTGCAATCGAATTGGATGAAGAAATTGTAAGAGAAAAAAACAAAGAAATTATCAATCAAAAAGCAACGAAAAGTGTTAATCGAGAAAAATTCCTTTCAATTTATTCAAAGCTTTTGAATGATTGAATTATTGATGTATCGATCTTGTTTCTAGATTTCTGTCCTTTTGTTTCGACCAGAATATCAAGATTAAACAACAAAAGATAAAAAACACACTAATCACGATACTTGTTAATTCTAATAAAAAATGAAAATCAAATTCAGTTTTAGAATAAAAATAAGGTAATACGCCTAAGCAAAATACTTGAATTAAACTAGAGATTAAACCTAAGAAAAAATAAGAAGTTTGTTTCTTGATTACAAGGGGAAGGTTTGAAATTGGAGAAATGATAAAGTTAAAGAAATACCAAATAGTTAATATTTGGGTTATATTCCCGGCATCAGACCACTTTTCACCAAACACGATTACAAATAGATCTTCTGCATAAAAAAACAACAGTAAAAAAGGAATAAACGAAATCGAAATTAATACAAGTATTGTTTTTATTAAAAAAGGAGTGATCAATTGTTTAGAATTATATAAATCAATCATTTTTTTATAAAAAACCTGTCCTACAACCTGTCCTACAACTGTCAAAGGTATCGCCAACATCGTTAAAGAAAAGGCATATTGACCGAATTGTGCTTTCCCAAAATGATAGGTTATAAGTAAAGCTAGAATTAAGTCTCGCATAAAATCAACCAAAGCATGAATTGAACCAACAGCTGCAAAACTTCTATATTCTTTAACTGGGTTTTTCTCTAATTCTTCGATCTTCCATTCTTCTTTTTTTAGCGGGAATAACTTTCTGAAATTAAAGATTCCAATAATGTAAGAAAGGGTACTTGAAAAAATCAGTCCCAAACCTCCTAACTTCAAAAATCCAAACAGGACCCTTAAACTATTCCCCGAAATAGAGGTTAATAATTTATTACTGGATATTGCTAAAAACTCTTTTTTTCTTAATGACCAATTGACACCAATTAAATTTAAACTGATAAAAAAAGTACTTAAACTTACCAATAGAATAAAAGTATAGGAAAGGTCTAGTTGAGGAATAATATTTATTGTAATAAAACCTAAAAGTAAAAACGCAAGACTTATAAAAAAAGAAAGTTTTATAACAAACCTAAAAATATACTTAGCTACTTCATCTTTTTTTGGAAGCGGTAAGGTGTTTTCATACCTGAATGTACAAATTATACCTACCACGGCGACAACACGAGTGTACAACCCAAAATCAGCGAAATCAGTTTCATTGTATAATCTAGAAAAGATGGGGGACAGTAAAAATGTTATTACTTGTGAAAGAACAGTTCCAGTAAATAAGGTTAAAATTGATTTAATCAATTCATTTTGAAACAGATTTGATAGTTTTAATTTCACACTACTTTAATTGTCAAAATTAAATTTCAAATACTCTTGAATTCCTGATTCAAAATTATTGATTACCTCATAAGATAATACCTGTTTTATTTTGCTGATATCTGCTAAAGAATCTCGAATATCTCCTTTTCTATCAGGTCCAAAAACTAATTGATGACATGGGTCAATATTGAGTTCTTTTAAGCCATGTATAAGAATATCAACTATTTCAACCAAACTTAAACTTCTTGAACAAGCAACATTAAATACTTCACCAAATGCTTTCTCATTAAATGTAGAAAGTGCTAAAAGATTTGCAAAAACGGCATTCTTTACATAGGTAAAATCTCTCGTTTGTTCTCCATCTCCATTGATTACAATTTCACCACTATTAATCATAGCATCTAAAAACTTTGGTATTGCAGCTGCGTATGCCCCATTGGGGTTTTGTCTTGGACCAAACACATTGAAATAACGCAAGCCGACTGTTTCTATACCGTGTAATTGATTGTAAACAGAAGCATATTCCTCATTCAATTGTTTTGAAACCGCGTAAGGAGATAATAATCTTCCTTCTACTCCTTCAACTTTTGGAGAAATTGAAATATCTCCATACACACTTGATGAACTTGCAAATACAAAACGTTTTATTCCATTTTCTTTAGCAGCGTGGAGGATATTTAAAAATCCTGTTCCGTTCGTTTCATGCGTATTGCGTGGGAATTCAATTGATCTTGGGACAGAACCTAATGCTGCTTGGTGACAAATTGCATAAACTTCTTTACTAGCTTGAATGCATGTGTTCAAATCGCGAATATCTCCCTCAATGAATTTATAATTAGGATGTTCCATAAACATGGATACATTTTCTCTAAAACCAGTAGATAAATTGTCAAGTACAATAACTTTTGCGTCTAAACTCAATAATGCTTCTACAATGTTTGAACCGATGAAGCCTGCTCCACCGGTTACGAGTATTTTTTTACCCTTAAGTGATTGTATACTTTCAGGATAATTCTTCATTTTATTTCGCGTAATTTACGGATCTACGTTCGCGGATCACAGTTACTTTTACTTGACCTGGGTATGTCATCTCCGTTTGAATTTTTTGAGAAATTGCAAAAGACAATTCATCCGCTTTCAAATCGGTAACTTTTTCAGATTCAACCATAACACGTAACTCACGACCTGCTTGAATTGCGAATGCACTTTGAACTCCATCGTAAGATAAAGCTAAGTTTTCCAATTCTTTGATACGTTTGATGTAAGCTTCAACGATTTCACGACGCGCTCCAGGACGTGCACCAGAAATGGCATCACATACTTGAACAATTGGAGCAATCAATGTTTGCATTTCAATTTCGTCGTGGTGAGCACCGATTGCATTGCATACATCTGGTTTTTCGCCAAATTTCTCAGCGATTTTCATACCTAAGATTGCATGCGGTAATTCTGGCTCTTCGTCTGGAACTTTTCCAATATCGTGTAATAAACCTGCACGTTTCGCTAACTTAACGTTTAGACCTAATTCAGCAGCCATTATCGCACAAAGATTTGCTACTTCACGGCTGTGTTGTAATAAGTTTTGACCGTAAGAAGAACGGTATTTCATACGTCCAACCATTCGCATCAATTCTGGGTGTAATCCATGAATTCCTAAGTCGATACATGTACGGCGACCTGTTTCAGCGATTTCTTCGTCCAAAGAACGTTTTGTTTTAGAAACAACTTCTTCAATTCGTGCTGGGTGAATACGACCATCGGAAACCAATTGATGTAAAGCTAATCTAGCAATCTCTCTTCGGATTGGATCAAAACAAGAAAGTATAATTGCTTCAGGAGTATCATCAACAATAATTTCAACTCCTGTTGCAGCTTCTAAAGCACGAATATTTCGACCTTCACGACCGATAATTCTTCCTTTAACTTCATCCGACTCAATGTTAAAAACAGAAACCGCATTTTCAACAGCATGTTCTGTAGCTACACGTTGGATTGTTTGAATTACAATCTTTTTAGCCTCACGATTTGCATTTAGCTTTGCTTCTTCCGTGATTTCTTTAATGTGAGACATTGCTGCAGTTCTTGCTTCGTCTTTTAAAGACTCCATCAATAAGTTTTTCGCATCATCAACAGACATTCCTGTGATTTTGGTCAACTCAGCAACACGTTTTTGATGCATTTTTTCAAGTTCTTGTTGACGTACTTCGTTGTTTGCAACTTTCGACTCCAATTCACCATTCAAACGCTCTAGGTCATTTTCTTTACGAGAAACTTCTTCGATTTTTTGCGTTAATGATTTTTCTTTGCTTTTAGCTTTGTCTTCAAGTGATTGAACTCGTTTTTCGCGTTCTTTTACAGCATCTTCGTGCTCTTCTTTCAGTTTTAGAAAGCGTTCTTTTGCTTGAAGCATTTTATCTTTTTTGATATTTTCGGCTTCAAGTTCCGCTTCTTTAATAATTTGATTTCGCTTTGACTTTAGAGCGGTGTTGAGTAAAACAAATACTACAACTCCCCCAGCAACTAAACCCAATAAAGCGCCAATAATTAAATACATACTACTTTATTTATAATTAAACAGTAGCTTTTCAGAATTTCTAACTAGATTTTACTTCAACTCATTTAAATTTTCAGACAGTTTTTTCAATGCACTTTCAGTTTCAGAGAAATCTGCACCTGTTGTTACTGAATTTGAAACTGTTTTTGAAGAACCTTTTGATGATAGCTGAAGAGCTGTCATCGCTAGTAAGTCCTGCATATCACGAACAGCAAAATTATCTTGCAATTGCTTAATTGCTTTATTGATGTCTTCAGCAGCACGTTGAATTTTCTCCACTTCCGACTCTTGTACGGTTAATGGGTATTGACGTCCACCTACAACTACTTTTAAAGATATTTTACTCATTCGCTATTTTTAATTGTTGAATGCAAAAATCTATTTCGCGCACCAATCCATCAATGTATACATTTGACACATTTTCATCATTGGATTCTTGCGCATCTTGTTTCGCTAGTTGTGCCGTTTTCAACTCTTGAAGTTCCAACTTCACGTTTTCCATTGCTTCTTCGTGTTGAGCAATAACGGCATTCAAACGAGAAATCTCTGCATCCATACCAGAACAACGCTCACGCTCCGCAACCAATTTTTGATGCAAAGATTGAGTTTTATCCGTTATTTCCTGTATGTACGCTTTAATTTCAGAAGTCATTCGAAAAGCTTTTGTACAAATTTAAAAGAAATTCTGTTTAAGTAGTCGATTTTTTAATGACTTTAAATCAACATTTCAATGTTTAACGTGTAAGCACCACATTTGAAGCACTTTGACTCGTTGAATTTCTACTTAATTTAATTTCCTTATCTGTAATTGAATTCACCTGCCAATCATCAGTGATCAACATGATATTTGTATCAATGGGTGTTGTTAAAGGAAAATTAAGATATAAAATTGCTGGATTTTTTCCTGTTCCAACAGACCAAGCGCCGTTTACAGGATCAAATTGTCCTGAAATTTTCACACTTGCACTTCCAGATTCACTAAATCCAATAAGATAATCAGAATAATTCGCAGTTAAATTAACTCCATTATCCGTAAAATTTGTAACCTTCCAAAATTCTCCAGGTAAATATCGTTCAACTTTTCTAGGAGTCGTTTTTGTTTTACACGAAGCAATAACTACTAATAATAGTACACTTAAGAAGAAAAACTTTTTCATACTATTCAATTTTAATCATTAATATACGTAAAACTTGTTATTTTATTAAAAGTTGTTTTTAAGCCATTCCTGAAGTTCCTCCAAAATTCATTGGTGGAAAAGGTGGATTATTATCGTCTACAATAATTCCATTTTGAGCTTCAAATTTTTGAATATTATCTCTCAAAGCTTGTAATAAACGTTTTGCACTTTGAGGAGACATAATTACTCTTGAACGAACTTTTGCTTTTGGCATTCCAGGCATAATCTGAACAAAATCAGTAATAAATTCTGATTGTGAATGAGTTATAATAGCTAAATTAGAGTAAACGCCTTCAGCCATTTCTTCGTTTAACTCGATATTCAATTGATTTTCGTTATTTTCCATAGCACGAATTTAGAACCTATTTTTCAATTTAACTAGTCAAATGTATTGAAAAATGTACTTTTGTCAAATGAAAAATTCTAGCTCTAAAATTTTAACAATTGCCATGATCATTTCAATGATTCTTTGGGGAATTTCTTGGCCCTCAAATAAAGTCATGAAAGAGTTTGGAAATCCGTTAGAATTAGCATTTTTCCGTAATCTTTTCGTTGTTATTAGTTTGTTTTTAATCTTAATAATTGCAAAAGTTCCTATAAAAATCAAAAAAGAAGCAATTCCTTTTGTTTTAATTACAGGAGTTTTGATGGCATTGTATAATTACACTTTTTTGATGGGCTTAGATAAAGGAACTCCTGGTGCAGGTGGAATTCTTGTTACAACTTTAAACCCAATCATGGCTTATGGAATAGGAATTTTAGTGGCCAAAAGAAAACCTTTAGTGAATGAATCAATTGGATTGTTTTTAGGACTTGTTGGAGCGTGTTTTTTATTACAAATTTGGGACGGCGCATCTGATTTATTGAAAAAATGGAATTTATTTTTCTTAAGCTGTGCATTAGTTTGGGCAGTTATGAGCAAATTCACCTCAAAATCTGGAAATTATGGATCTCCTTTTGCTTTTTCTTGGTGGATGTATCTAGTAACAATCATAACACTTTTACCTTTAGTTGATTATGCTGAAGTGAACAACATCATTCATGTAAAAGAGATGAAATTCTGGGGTAATCTGTTGTTTTCTAGTGTAATTACAACTTCATTAGCGACAACGATTTATTTTTATGCAACTAGTAAAATTGGTGCTGAAAAAGCGAGTTCTTTTATTTTTACCGTCCCATTTACAGCAGCAATATCGTCGTATTTTGTTTTTGGAGAATTGATTCATTGGTATACAATTGTTGGGGGAATTTTCGGAATTTCAGCAGTTTGGATATTGAATAGAAAGACCAAAAAAACAAGTGAAAATTAAACAATCGTTAGAACTAAATTTTCAATTACTTGTTGGTATTTTGTACTTTTGCAATACGGTATAATAAAGTTCCAAATTGAATAAATATGTCAGAAGAAATTTCAACATCTGAAAACCCGATTCGAATCAAAAAACCATCTTGGTTGCGTGTAAAATTGCCGATTGGTGAGAATTACAAAAAAGTTCGATCATTGGTTGATGAGCATAAATTACATACAATTTGTGAAAGTGGTTCATGTCCAAACATGGGTGAATGTTGGGGTGAAGGAACTGCTACATTCATGATTCTTGGAAATATTTGTACACGTTCATGTGGATTTTGCGCTGTAAAAACTGGACGTCCGGATGAAGTTGATGAATTTGAACCTGGAAAAGTTGCGCATTCAATCAAAACAATGCAGATTAAACATGCTGTAATTACTTCTGTTGACCGCGATGATTTAAAAGATGGAGGAGCTGGAATTTGGGTACAAACAGTTAAAGCTGTTCGTCATCAATCACCAGGAACTACGATGGAAACTTTGATTCCTGACTTTGCTGGGAAATGGGAAAATTTACAACAAGTAATTGAAGTAGCTCCAGAAATCGTTTCACATAACTTAGAGACAGTTCGTAGATTAACGAAACAAGTTCGAATTCAAGCAAAATACGACCGTAGTTTAGAAGTTTTATTCCGCTTGAAAAAAGGTGGAATGCGAACAAAATCTGGAGTGATGTTAGGTTTAGGAGAAACGGATGAAGAAATCATTGAAACGATGCAAGATCTTCGTTCGGTGAATGTTGACATTTTAACTTTAGGACAATATTTACAACCAACACCAAAACACTTACCTATAGTTGAATTCGTAACACCTGAACGTTTCGAAAAATATCGCCTTTTAGGATTAGAAATGGGCTTTCGTTTTGTAGAAAGTGGTCCATTGGTTCGTTCTAGTTACCATGCTGAAAAACATATTTTTGCACTTGACCAAAAATAGATTCTTTTTTTTAAAATAATATTCAAAAAAAAATCCTTGCTCTTTCGAACAAGGATTTTTTATTTTCTATTGGATTCGATTATGAAATCGACTCTAACTCTTCTTTGTTTGTGACAATCACTTTTTGGAATTTACGAACTCCAGTACCTGCAGGAATTAAGTGTCCTACGATAACGTTTTCTTTCAATCCTAATAAATGATCTTCTTTACCTGAAATAGCAGCTTCATTCAATACTTTCGTTGTTTCCTGGAACGATGCCGCAGAGATAAACGATTGTGTTTGTAATGACGCACGTGTAATTCCTTGTAACAAAGGTGTTGACGTTGCAGGAACTGCATCACGAGCTTCGATCAAACGCTTGTCGGCACGTTTCAATTGAGAGTTTTCATCACGTAATTTACGCGCAGAAACAATTGAACCTGGACGAAGTGTTTCCGCATCACCAGAATCTACAACTACTTTCATACCATAGATTGAATCGTTCTCTTCCATGAAATCAGCTTTGTGAACTGATTGACCTTCTAAGAAACGTGTATCTCCAGCATCAATGATTTCAACTTTCAACATCATTTGACGTACGATAACTTCAAAGTGTTTGTCGTTGATTTTCACCCCTTGTAAACGGTAAACCTCTTGGATTTCATTTACGATATACTCTTGTACTTTAGTTGGACCTTGAATATTCAAGATATCGTTTGGAGTAATTGCTCCATCAGATAATGGTTGTCCAGCACGAACGAAGTCATTCTCTTGTACTAAGATATGTTTCGAAAGTGGAACTAAGTATTTATGTACATCACCTCCTTTAGAAGTTACTTGGATTTCACGGTTACCACGTTTGATTTTTCCGAATTCAACGATACCATCGATTGCAGAAACAACTGCAGGGTTTGATGGGTTACGTGCTTCGAATAACTCAGTTACACGTGGAAGACCTCCTGTGATATCCCCAGTTTTTCCAGCTACACGAGGAATTTTTACTAAAATCACCCCTAAGTCAACCATATCACCTTCGTTTACAGAGATATGTGAGTCAACTGGAATGTTGTATTCACGTAAAACTTCCTTCGTTTTAGGATCAATGATGTGAATTGCAGGGTTTTTCTTCTTATCACGTGATTCAATGATTACTTTTTCAGTAAATCCTGTTTGTTCATCGACTTCTTCACGGAAAGTAACACCTTCAATAACGCTTTCAAATAAGACTTTTCCTTTAACCTCCGTAATGATTACAGCATTATAGGGGTCCCATTTACAAATTACGTCACCTTTTTTGATATCCGTATTACTATCGACCATCATTTCAGCACCATAAGGTACGTTTGAAGTCATTAAAGTAACACCTGTTTTCTTTTCAATAATTTTCAATTCAGCTGAACGACCAACAACGATAACTTTTTCAGTTCCATCAGCAGCTTTACGAACAATTGTACGTAACTCATCGATTTCCAAACGTCCTGTAGCTTTCGCTTTTAAGTCAGATACATCAGCAACGTTAGATGCAGTACCCCCAACGTGGAATGTACGTAATGTTAACTGTGTACCAGGCTCACCAATTGATTGTGCTGCAACTACACCTACTGCATCACCTTCTTGAGCAGATCTGTGAGTTGCTAAGTTACGTCCATAACATTTAGAACATACACCACGGCGCATTTCACATGTTAAAACAGAACGAATTTCAACCTCTTCAATTCCAGCATTATCGATAGCTTCCGCTACAGTTTCTGAAATTAATTCACCAGCAGAAATGATTAATTCTTCAGTTTCTGGATGATAAATATCGTGAACTGTAGTTCTACCTAATACTCTGTCATATAATGGTTCAACTACGTCATCATTTTTCTTCAATGCAGTAGCAACTAAACCTCTTAATGTTCCACAATCTTTAACGTTAATAATAACATCTTGAGCAACATCCACCAAACGACGCGTTAAGTAACCAGCATCGGCAGTTTTCAAGGCAGTATCGGCCAAACCTTTACGTGCACCGTGAGTTGAAATAAAGTACTCAAGAATTGATAAACCTTCTTTAAAGTTAGAAAGAATTGGATTTTCAATAATTTCTTGAGCAGAAGCACCAGATTTTTGAGGTTTCGCCATCAATCCACGCATACCTGACAACTGACGAATTTGTTCTTTCGAACCACGTGCTCCAGAGTCAAACATCATATAAATTGAGTTGAATCCTTGATTGTCATTTTCTAACTGATCCATCAAAGTAGCAGTCAATCGATTATTTGTTTTTGTCCAGATATCGATAATTTGGTTATAACGCTCGTTGTTTGTTAACAAACCAAGGTTATAATTTTCCATTACTTCTTTAACTTGGTCTTCAGCTTTAGCAACTAAAATTTCTTTTTCCTTAGGAATGATGATATGATCTAAGTTGAACGACAAACCTCCACGGAAGGCCATTGTATAACCTAATTCTTTAATATCATCTAAGAATTTAGCAGTTTTCACCGTACCACATGTTTTCAATACGTGACCGATAATATCTCTTAATGCTTTTTTCGTTAAAACTTCATTAATGAAACCAACTTCACGTGGAACTACTTCGTTGAATAGAACTTTTCCACAAGTTGTTTTAATCATTTGGATCGTTGGAACACCATTGAAATCCAAGTCGTAAGTTTTTACTTGAATATGTGCGTGTAAATCCAATTTACCCTCATTGTAAGCAATGATTACCTCTTGAGGAGAATAGAAAATTGAATCTTGACCTTTTACAATATGCTCATCAGTTGAACGACGCCCTTTTGTAATATAGTAAAGACCCAAGACCATATCCTGAGAAGGTACGGCAATTGGAGCACCATTAGCTGGGTTCAAAATATTGTGAGAAGCCAACATTAACAATTGTGCCTCTAAAATTGCAGCATTACCTAAAGGTAAATGAACCGCCATCTGGTCACCATCGAAATCGGCGTTGAATGCAGTTGTAACCAATGGGTGAAGACGAATTGCTTTTCCTTCAATCAATTTTGGTTGGAATGCTTGAATACCTAAACGGTGAAGAGTTGGTGCACGGTTTAATAAAACTGGGTGCCCTTTCAATACGTTTTCTAAGATATCCCAAACAACTGGTTCTTTTCTATCAACAATTTTCTTCGCAGATTTAACTGTTTTCACGATACCACGCTCAATCATCTTACGAATAATGAACGGTTTGTAAAGCTCAGCAGCCATATCTTTTGGTAAACCACACTCGTGTAATTTCAAATCTGGTCCAACAACAATTACCGAACGAGCAGAATAATCCACACGTTTACCAAGTAAGTTTTGACGGAAACGACCTTGTTTACCTTTCAATGAATCAGAAAGAGATTTCAAAGGACGATTTGATTCTGTTTTTACAGCAGATGCTTTACGTGAATTATCGAATAATGAATCCACAGCTTCTTGCAACATACGTTTTTCATTACGTAAGATTACTTCAGGAGCTTTGATTTCGATCAATCGTTTCAAACGATTGTTACGAATAATTACACGACGGTATAAGTCATTCAAATCTGAAGTTGCGAAACGACCTCCATCTAGAGGAACTAACGGACGCAATTCAGGTGGAATAACTGGAACAACACGAACGATCATCCATTCAGGACGGTTATCGATACGTGTTTGAGACTCACGCATTTGCTCAACAACTTGAAGTCTTTTTAAAGCTTCGTGTTTACGTTGAACTGATGTTTCATTATTTGCTTGGTGACGTAAGTCAGCAGCTAAAACTTCCAAATTCAATTTACGTAACAAATCGTAAAGAGCTTCTGCTCCCATTTTTGCTACAAATTTGTTTGGATCTGAATCATCTAACATTTGATTTTCACGTGGAAGAGTCTCCAAAATATCGATATACTCTTCTTCCGTTAAAAATTCTTTTTCTGTTAAAGATGAACCATCTAATTTAGTCGCAATACCTGTTTGAATAACAACGTATCGTTCGTAATAGATAATTTGATCCAATTTTTTTGTTGGTAAACCTAAAAGGTAACCAATTTTATTAGGCAAAGAACGGAAGTACCAGATATGTGCAACTGGAACAACCAAAGCGATATGCCCCATACGCTCACGACGTACTTTCTTTTCAGTAACTTCAACACCACATCTATCACAAACAATTCCTTTGTAGCGAATACGTTTGTATTTACCACAATGACATTCGTAATCTTTTACTGGTCCGAAGATACGCTCACAGAATAATCCATCACGTTCTGGTTTATAGGTACGATAATTAATCGTTTCCGGCTTAAGGACTTCCCCACTGGAGTTGTCGCTAATCACCTCAGGAGAAGCCAACGAGATCGTAATCTTGTTGAAGCTACTTTGTTTTTTCGGTGTTTCTTTTCTAAAAGCCATGTTTTTTTTATTTCTTTAAAATATTTGTCAAAATTCGCTGATTCCCAATTAGTCCATTGAAACATTCAATCCAAGACCTCTCAATTCATGTAATAATACATTGAATGATTCTGGAATTCCTGGTTCAGGAATGTTATCTCCTTTAACGATTGCTTCGTATGCTTTCGCACGACCCATCACGTCATCAGATTTAACAGTCAAGATTTCTTGAAGAATGTTAGCCGCACCAAATGCTTCCAATGCCCAAACCTCCATTTCACCAAAACGCTGACCACCGAACTGAGCTTTACCTCCAAGTGGTTGTTGCGTAATTAATGAGTATGGTCCGATTGAACGTCCATGCATTTTGTCATCAACCATGTGAGATAATTTCAACATGTAGATAACTCCAACAGTTGCTGGTTGGTGGAAACGTTCACCTGTTCCTCCATCGTACAAGTACGTTTTACCTGATTTAGGAACTCCTGCTTTCTCCGTCCATTCGTTAATTTGTTCTGGTTTTGCACCATCAAAGATTGGCGTAGCGAACTTCACTCCTAATTTTTCTCCAGCCCAACCAAGAACTGTTTCATAAATTTGACCTAAGTTCATACGAGAAGGTACCCCAAGTGGATTCAATACGATATCAACAGGTGTTCCATCTTCTAAGAAAGGCATATCTTCAGCGCGAACGATATTAGCAACAATTCCTTTGTTACCATGACGTCCAGCCATTTTATCACCTACTTTTAATTTACGTTTTTTAGCAACATAAACTTTCGCCATTTTCATGATTCCTGTTGGCAATTCATCTCCAACTGAAATGTGAATTTTCTTGCGTTTGTATGCTCCTAAAATATCGTTAGCCTTAATCGTATAGTTGTGTAACAAACGAGAAATTAAAGAATTTAAAGCAGTTTCACCCGTCCAATTTGTTGGATTAATGATTGAATAATCTATCGCTAATAAATTTTTAGCGTTAAACTTAGTCCCTTTTTTGATGACCTCTTCTTTGAAGTTATTATAAACTCCTGCAGATTTATGTTCACCTAAAATTGTCATTAATTTATCAACTAACACTTCTTTTAATTGAGCGCTATCTTTTTCGAACTCAGCATCTAAAACTTCCAATACTGGTTTGTCTTGAGCTTTTGTTTTGCGGTCTTTATTTGCTCTAGAGAACAATTTTTTACCAACAACAACACCTCTTAAAGAAGGACCTGCTTTTAATGAAGCATCTTTTACGTCACCCGCTTTGTCACCAAAGATTGCACGTAATAATTTCTCTTCTGGAGAAGGATCAGTTTCACCTTTTGGAGTGATTTTACCAATTAAGATATCACCTTCTTTGATTTCAGCTCCGATACGAATTAATCCGTTTTCATCTAAATCTTTCGTTGCCTCTTCAGATACGTTTGGAATATCAGAAGTTAATTCTTCCATTCCACGTTTTGTATCACGAACTTCTAACGCATATTCATCGATATGAATAGATGTAAAGATATCATCACGAACAACTTTTTCAGAGATTACAATCGCATCCTCGAAGTTGTAACCTTTCCAAGGCATGAATGCTACTTTTAAGTTTTGACCTAAAGCAAGTTCACCACCTTGAGTTGCATATCCTTCACAAAGTACTTGACCACGTTCAACTCTATCACCTTTCTTAACGATAGGTTTCAAGTTCATAGTTGTACTTTGATTTGTTTTTTGGAATTTAGTTAATGTATAACGTTTAACTTCAGAATCAAAAGATACTAAACGGTCATCATTTGACCAGTCATAACGAATTACGATTTCATTTGCGTCAACGTACTCTACTACTCCAGTTCCTTCAGCATTGATAAGTACACGAGAATCACGAGCCACCAACTGCTCAATTCCAGTACCAACAATTGGAGACTGTGGACGTAATAAAGGAACCGCTTGACGTTGCATGTTAGATCCCATCAATGCACGGTTGGCATCATCATGTTCCAAGAAAGGAATAGATGAAGCGGCAATCGATGCAATTTGGTTAGCACCAACATCCATTAACGTTAATTTTGTTGGTTCAACCAATGGGAAGTCACCTTCATAACGAGCTTTTACTAAAGAAGAAAGGAAGTTTCCTTTATCATCCAAAAGTGCATTTGCTTGAGCAATTGTTTTTGAATCTTCTTCTTCAGCAGTTAAGTAAATTGGTTCGTTTTTAACATCAACGATACCATTATCTACTTTTCTATATGGAGTTTCAATGAAACCTAATTTATTTACTTTCGCGAACACACAAAGAGAAGAAATCAAACCAATGTTTGGACCCTCTGGTGTTTCAATTGTACATAAACGACCGTAGTGCGTGTAGTGAACGTCACGTACCTCGAAACCTGCTCTTTCACGAGAAAGTCCACCTGGCCCTAGTGCAGACAAACGACGTTTGTGAGTTACCTCAGAAAGCGGGTTTGTTTGATCCATGAATTGAGACAACTGGTTTGTTCCGAAGAACGAGTTGATAACAGACGAAAGTGTTTTCGCGTTAATCAAATCGATTGGAGTAAAGACCTCATTGTCACGAACATTCATACGTTCACGAATAGTACGCGCCATACGAGCTAAACCAACTCCAAACTGAGAGAACAATTGTTCACCTACAGTACGAACACGACGATTTGACAAGTGGTCAATATCATCTACATCCGCTTTAGAGTTAATTAATTCGATTAAATATTTAATGATTGAAAGAATATCGTTTTTAGTTAAAACACGAGAATCTTCGTTTGAATCAAGGTTCAATTTTTTGTTCATTCTGTAACGTCCAACCTCACCAAGGTCATAACGCGCATCAGAGAAGAACAATTTATCGAATACACTTTTCGCCGTTTCATAATCTGGTGGTTCAGCATTACGTAATTGACGGTAGATGTGTTCCAATGCTTCTTTTTCAGAGTTGGAAGTATCTTTTTGTAGTGTATTGTAAATGATTGTGTAATCTGCAGAATTTGCATCTTCTTTGTGGAAGATAACAGTTTTCACACCTGCATCAATGATAGCATCGATGTGGTGATCTTCTAAGATTGTTTCACGCTCAAGAATAACTTCATTACGTTCGATAGAAACCATTTCACCTGTATCTTCGTCTCCAAAGTCCTCAATCCAAGACTTCAATACACGTGCAGCTAGTCTTCTACCTACGCATTTTTTCAGGTTAGCTTTATTCGATTTAATTTCGTCAGCTAATCCAAATATTTCTAAAATATCTTTATCAGTTTCATAACCAATTGCACGGAACAAAGTTGTAACAGGTAATTTTTTCTTACGATCGATGTAAGCATACATTACACTGTTGATATCTGTTGCGAATTCAATCCAAGAACCCTTGAAAGGAATTACACGAGCAGAATACAATTTAGTACCATTTGCATGTCGGCTTTGTCCGAAGAATACCCCTGGAGAACGGTGTAATTGGGATACAATAACACGTTCAGCACCATTGATTACGAAAGAACCTTTTGGTGTCATGTAAGGGATTGTTCCTAGATAAACATCTTGAACGATTGTCTCGAAATCCTCGTGTTCAGGATCTGTACAATACAATTTCAATTTTGCTTTTAAAGGAACGCTATAAGTTAAACCACGTTCGATACATTCTTCGATTGTATAACGAGGTGGATCAATAAAGTAATCCAGGAATTCCAAAACGAATTGATTTCTCGTATCCGTAATTGGGAAATTCTCTGCAAATACCTTGAACAATCCTTCGCTTTCGCGATTTTCTGGAGTTGTCTCTAGTTGGAAAAACTCTTGGAAGGATTTAAGCTGAATATCCAAAAAGTCTGGATATGCGAACTGATTTTTGCTTGAGGCAAAATTAATTCTTGTTGGTGTATTGCTTGTTGTTGCCAAGGCTCTTAAAATTTAATTTTGAAAAGGACTTTTGTTTTGGCTTAACGCCGAAAAACAGGAGAAGGTATCCCGATAAAACCGGGACACCTTTCCTGTATAATTGAGTAATAATTACTTAATTTCTACTTCTGCACCTGCTTCCTCTAATTGAGTTTTCAATGCATTTGCTTCGTCTTTAGAAACACCTTCTTTCAATGTAGCAGGAGCTCCATCAACGATGTCTTTAGACTCTTTCAATCCGTTACCAGTTAATTCTTTAACTAACTTAACAACAGCTAATTTGTTAGCACCACCTGCTTTCAAGATTACATCGAATTCAGTTTTTTCAGCAGCAGCTTCACCACCACCAGCAGCACCACCAGCCATCATTACTGGAGCAGCAGCAGCAGGCTCAATTCCGTACTCATCTTTTAAGATAGTTGCAAGTTCGTTTACTTCTTTAACTGTTAAGTTTACTAACGTTTCCGCGATTTGTTTTAAATCAGCCATTTTATTTTAATTTAAAAAGGTTTTTTACTAATTATTTTTTACTTGTGCTTTACTGAATAAACAGTTTTAGCATTATGCTCTCTCAGAGAGCGTTTTAAGGATTCCAGCAATTTTTTGACCACCACCTGAAAGTCCAGAAATAACATTCTTAGCAGGACTTTGAAGTAAGCCAATGATATCACCGATTAATTCTTCACGAGACTTGATTGCTTCAAGCGCATCTAACTGGTTATCACCAATAAAGATTGCTTCTTCAATGTAAGCTCCTTTTAATAACGGTTTATCGTTTTTCTTACGGAATTCTTTAATTAATTTAGCAGGGACATTACCTACTTCAGCGAACATGATAGAAGTTGGACCACCTAACACATCAGTTAAGTTACCGTAATTTCTACCTTCTACTTTATCCATTGCTTTTGCCAACAAAGTGTTTTTTACAACACGTAATGTTATTCCTTGTTGGAAACAACGACGGCGCAATTGATTGATAGTTTCAACTGTAAGTTCAGCAGTATCTGCTAAATAAAAGACGTTTGCTTGAGATAAATCTTGAGCAAGATCGTCAATGTACTGTTGTTTTTGATCTTTATTCATACTTCAAGATTATTAAGCTACAACCGACTTAGCATCAATTTGGATACTTGGAGACATTGTAGAGCTCAGGTAAATACTTTTAATATACGTTCCTTTAGCTGCAGACGGTTTCAATTTGATTAACTGTTGAATCAATTCAAATGCATTGTCACGGATTTTTCCACCTTCAAAAGATGCTTTTCCGACAGATGTATGAATATTACCGTATTTATCAACTTTAAAGTCGATTTTACCAGCTTTTACTTCTTCAACAGCTTTACCAACTTCCATTGTTACTGTACCAGTCTTAGGGTTTGGCATTAAACCACGAGGTCCTAATACACGACCTAATGCTCCAACTTTACCCATACAAGACGGCATCGTAATAATTACGTCGATGTCTGTCCAACCACCTTTGATTTTGTCGATGTATTCGTCTAATCCAACGTATTCAGCTCCTGCTGCTTTTGCTTCAGCTTCCTTGTCTGGAGTACAAAGTACAAGTACTTTAACATCCTTTCCAGTTCCGTGAGGCAAAGCCACAGTACCACGAACCATTTGATTCGCTTTACGTGGATCAACTCCTAATCTTACAGAGATATCTACAGATGCATCAAATTTAGTTGTAGTGATCTGCTTTACTAAATCACACGCTTCAACCAAAGTGTACGGTTTAGCCAAATCAAATTTTGCTAAAACCTCTTTTCTTTTTTTAGAAATTCTTCCCATGATAAAAACGATTATTTAGTTGCAGGTGCTTCACCACCTTTAACTGTTACACCCATACTACGCGCTGTTCCAGCTACCATAGACATTGCCGAATCAACTGTAAAACAGTTCATATCAGGCATTTTATCTTCAGCGATAGCACGAACTTGATCCCAAGTCATCGTACCTACTTTGCTTTTGTTAGGCTCAGAAGAACCTTTCTTAAGCTTTACGCTGTCAATAATTTGAATTGCTGCTGGAGGAGTTTTAATAACGAAGTCAAACGACTTGTCACTGTACACAGTAATCACACATGGTAACACCTTTCCTGGCTTATCCTGCGTTCTAGCATTGTACTGCTTGCAGAATTCCATAATGTTGACCCCTTTTGCACCAAGTGCAGGACCAACTGGAGGAGCTGGATTGGCTGCACCACCTTTGATCTGTAATTTGATCAATGCTGCTACTTCTTTAGCCATTGTTTATTTAAATTATGCAGTCAAACACGAGTACTTTTGATGGGAAGCTTTAATCATCATACTCGCTTCTGCGGTTAATACACTTTTTTATCCTTCTTTTTCAACTTGCATGTAGCTAAGCTCAAGAAGATTTTTACGTCCGAAAATTTTAACCATCACTTTCAATTTCTTTTTATCTTCGTTGATTTCATCAATCACACCAGAGAAATTATTGAAAGGACCGTCAATAACTTTAACAGACTCACCAATTACAACTGGAATTTTAACTTCTTCTTCTGATTCTAGAAGTTCATCTACTTTACCTAAAATACGATTCACTTCTGAAATACGCATTGGTTGTGGATCACCTCCTTTTTCAGCTCCAAGAAAGCCAATTACATTTGGAATACCTTTAATAACGTGAGGCACTTCACCTAAAAGTGCAGCTTCTATTAAAACATAACCAGGCAAGTAAGCTTTTTCTTTCGAAATTTTCTTACCGTTTCTGATTTGGAATACTTTTTCAGTTGGAATTAGTACTTGTGCAACGAAATCGTCAAGTTTTAAACGAGAAATTTCAAGGTCAAGATATTCCTTCACCTTTTTCTCTTTACCACTGACAGCACGTACTACGTACCAACGTTTTTTAATATCGCTCATTTCTTACAAGAAAGAATAAATAAAACCAACCACACCTTTCCAAGCACTATTTGCTGGAGAAATCCCTACTACAGTATCCATAACGAATACAATTAATGAGAAAATCACAGAAGCAACAACTACAAGTAAGGCATTACTTTGTAATTCTTTCCATGTTGGCCACGAAACATTTTGGGTCATTTCCGTAATTGTTTCGCTTATATAATTTCTAAACTTTGACACGACTAATATGTATTAAGTGTTGCACGGGCGGTAGGATTCGAACCCACGACCAATGGTTTTGGAGACCACTACTCTACCAGCTGAGCTACGCCCGTAAAAAATAGGAGAGTTTTCGCCCCCCTATCCTTTTTATTTATTTCTGATTATAAAATCTCAGTAACCTGACCAGCACCTACAGTACGTCCACCCTCACGGATAGCGAAACGTAAACCTTTGTCCATTGCTACTGGTACGATCAACTTAACTGTAATAGTTACGTTATCACCAGGCATAACCATCTCACGACCATCTGTTAAGAAAATCTCTCCAGTTACGTCAGTTGTACGGAAGTAGAACTGAGGACGGTATTTGTTGTGGAATGGTGTGTGACGACCACCCTCTTCTTTTTTCAATACGTAGATTTCAGCTTTGAAATCAGCGTGTGGTTTAACTGAACCTGGTTTACAGATAACCATACCACGTTTGATTTGAGTTTTCTCAATACCACGTAATAATAATCCTACGTTATCACCAGCTTCACCACGATCTAAGATCTTACGGAACATCTCTACCCCAGTTACAGTTGAAGTTAATTTCTCTTCACCCATTCCTAAGATTTCTACTGGCTCACCAGAGTTGATTACACCTGTTTCGATACGACCTGTTGCTACAGTTCCACGACCAGTGATCGTAAATACATCTTCAACCGGCATCAAGAAAGGCTTATCAACATCACGTGGAGGCAATTCAATGTACGTATCAACAGCATCCATCAACTCATCGATTTTTGCAACCCATGCAGCCTCACCATTCAATGCTCCTAATGCAGAACCTTGAATAACTGGAGCATTGTCACCATCGTAATCATAGAAAGACAACAATTCACGCACTTCCATTTCTACTAATTCTAACAACTCAGCATCATCAACCATATCCACTTTATTCATGAATACAACTAAACGAGGAACACCAACTTGTTTTCCTAAAAGGATATGCTCACGTGTTTGAGGCATTGGACCATCTGTTGCAGCTACAACCAAGATAGCACCATCCATTTGCGCAGCACCAGTAACCATGTTCTTTACGTAATCCGCGTGACCTGGACAGTCAACGTGTGCGTAGTGACGATTTACTGTTTCATACTCAATGTGAGAAGTGTTAATTGTAATACCACGTTCTTTTTCTTCAGGAGCATTGTCAATTGAAGAGAAATCACGAACTGCAGCTAATCCTTTTGCTGCTAACACACTTGAAATCGCAGCAGTTAACGTAGTCTTTCCGTGGTCAACGTGACCAATAGTACCGATGTTAACGTGCGGTTTGGAACGATTAAAACTTTCCTTAGCCATTTGTTCTTATTTGTTACGAGTTAATAAAACTTTATTCCTATCTAATACAAAATTTCACCCATACTCATGAGTGAACTTTCTTTCGAGCCAACGACGAGATTTGAACTCGTGGCCTCTTCCTTACCAAGGAAGCGCTCTACCCCTGAGCTACACCGGCAGCAGGGACCTTCACAGTAAATCACCATTATAAAATAAGAGCGGGAGACGAGATTCGAACTCGCGACCCTCAGCTTGGAAGGCTGACGCTCTACCAACTGAGCTACTCCCGCTTATTTTAACGCATTTATTTTTTGTGGGAGTGGCTGGACTCGAACCAGCGATACCGTGAGGTGACAGATTTACAGTCTGCTGCAATAGCCACTATGCGACACTCCCAAAAAATTGAGCCGGTGGAGGGACTCGAACCCCCGACCTGCTGATTACAAATCAGCTGCTCTAGCCAGCTGAGCTACACCGGCGTTAAAATTGGTATTTTAATGTAAAAGAACTTTTTTGTCTGTGTTTTTCCCGTTTGGGTTTGCAAATGTAGTGACTTTTTACATATCTGCAATACTTTCTATAAAAAAAATTAAAAAAAAATGAGCAACCAATTTAGTTGCTCACAATAAATAGTTAATAATCAGGCTAACTCGCAATTTTAGCCTTATATTTTTGTATTTGAGTTTTTAATGCATCTACACATAAATCTGTTGCTTCTTCAAAAGATTTGCATTGTTTTTTTGCAAATAATTCTTTTCCTGGAATGAGAATTTTCACTTCTGAAATTTTATTTTCTTTTTCAGTATCATTATCTAACCTCAAAAAAACTTCACTTACAATTATTTGATCGAAATGAGTTTGTAATTTCCCTAATTTTTCATTAATAAAATCAATTAATTTTTGATCTGCTTTAAAATGAATTGAATGCACTTTTACGTCCATGGTTTTTACTTTTTTTGCCCACGTGGGTGAGCGGATGAATAAATAGAACTTATTTGAGCGAACGAATTATGTGTATAAACTTGAGTTGCTGCTAGACTTGCATGACCAAGCAATTCTTTTAGCGTCTCCAAACCCGCACCATTATTTAACATATGAGTTGCAAAAGTATGTCTTAATACGTGTGGGCTCTTTTTTTGCACATTCGATACAGTTCCAAGGTAATTATTTATTTTTCGATAAACAAACATTGGATTAATTTTTTTTCCGTTTTTTTGACAAAAGAAAAAGTCTAATGAATTTTGGCTTTTAGGTTTAATCAATCTGTATTTCTGAATAAGGATAAAAAGTTCATTAGAAATTGGAACAATCCTTTCTTTATTTCTTTTACCTAGAACTTTAATTTGCTGAGAATCAACATTGATTTCTTTCAACTCAATTAATTCAGAAAGACGTATTCCTGTTTGATAAAACAATTCAAGCATTAACCGATCTCTTTGACCGTCAAAATCAGAATTAAACACAGGTGAAATACGTTGATCTTCTAACTCGCCTGATTTAACAAATTGGGGCAAGCGTTTTTCAATTTTCGGTGGTTTAACTTTCAAAACAGGATTAACTTCAGATAACCCAACATTCTTTAGCCATTTAAAAAAGGATCTTAAAGTTGAGATTTTTCTGTTGACCGTTTTATTTGTCAGTTTTTTCTCTAGCAATTCAACCATCCAAGCTCGAATTAATTGATGATCCACCTCAAGCCATTCAGAATCTATAGAAACTTCTGCAAAAGCTTTGAATTCAGTTAAATCTAATTGATAAGCTTTAACAGTGTGTTGAGAGAATCTTTTTTCAACCTCTAAGTATTGTATGAAAGCTACATCGTAATTCATTCGCATCGTTTGAATAAATGTAACAAAAAAAGGAACCCAATTGGATTCCTTTATATTTTTTTAAGAAAAAAAATTAAATCTCTTGTGATTTCATCTTTTGAGCGTAAGCTGCTTTGATATTACTTTGACGTAAAGTCACAGAAGGCTTAACGAATTCTTTTCTCTTACGTAATTCTTTCATTACGTTAGTTTTGTCGTACTTTTTCTTGTACTTCTTAAGCGCTTTTTCGATGTTTTCGCCTTCTTTAACTGGAATAATTAACATATCTTAATTCTATTTTTTGCTTTATTACGGGGTGCAAATATACACAACTTTTTTTTTCCACAATGATTATTTCAAAATTTCTCGAGAAATAACTATTTTTTGTATTTCAGAGGTCCCTTCACCGATTGTCATCAATTTAGCATCACGTAGAAATTTCTCAGCAGGGTACTCCTTTGTGTAGCCATAACCACCCATAATTTGTACCGCTTCGTTTCCACATTTAACCGAAACTTCTGATGCGAAATATTTCGCAAATGCTCCTTGTGAAGTCATTTTTTTACCTTCATTCTTTAAATAAGCTGCTTGAAACGTCAATAATTCAGCTGCCTCAACTTCAGTAGCCATATCTGCTAATTTGAAACCAATTGCTTGGAATTTACCAATTGGCTGACCAAATTGTTCTCTTTCCTTCGCGTATTTAACTGAAGCTTCGTATGCTCCTCTTGCTATTCCACAAGAAAGTGCAGCGATTGAAATTCTACCTCCATCTAAAATATGCATCGCTTGTTTGAAACCTTGTCCAACTTCACCGATTACTTGAGATTCATGTACACGAACGTTTTCAAAAATCAATTCTGCAGTTTCAGAAGCTCTAACACCAAACTTGTCTTTAATTTTCACAGCAGAGAATCCTGGAGTACCTTTTTCAATGATAAAAGCTGTGATTCCATTAGAATCAAGTAATTCACCAGTACGAATTAATACTACAGCAACATCACCAGACAAACCATGAGTAATCCAGTTTTTCGCACCATTAATTACCCAATGATCTCCATCTTTTACTGCAGTACATTTCATACGCATTGCATCAGACCCAGTATTTGGCTCAGTTAAACCCCAAGCTCCAATAAATTCACCACTAGCTAACTTAGGAAGGTATTTCTTTTTTTGCTCTTCACTTCCATGATAGTAGATGTGACCAGTACACAAAGAATTATGAGCAGCTACGGATAAACCGATTCCACCACATACTTTCCCAAGCTCCATTAATGCTGTAGCATATTCAAAGTACGTGAAACCACTTCCGCCATAAGCTTCAGGAATATAAATTCCTAAAAGGCCAAGTTCGCCCATTTTCTTCATTACATCAACAGGAAAGTGCTCTTTTTCGTCCCATTCATTCATGTTTGGGCGAATTTCTTTCTCTGCAAAATCGCGCACCATTTGCGCAATCATTTTTTGGTTTTCGTTGTATTCAAAGTTCATTTTTAACAGTATTGGGGTGTCCGTTAAAACATTTATTATTAATAATTAACTATCTATTTTTTCGATTAATAGGCGACTAAATTAGTTATATTTTTAGAGTATTGTATTAATTTTTCATTACCATTTAAAAAATTAAGTGCTACTAGAAAACTAAAACCAGCAATTTCTCCTCCACATTTATTAATTAATTCAGCTGCAGCTTGAGCTGATCCACCTGTTGCAAGCAAATCATCATGAATCAAAACCTTGTCTGAACTATTGATTGCATCAATGTGCATTTCGATTGTTGCAGATCCATACTCTAAATCGTAAGAATGACTAATTTTATGATATGGTAATTTACCTGATTTACGAATTAAAATAAAAGGCAGACCTAACTTCATTGCTAAAGGATACCCAAAAAGGAAGCCTCTGCTTTCTATTCCAGCTATTTTAGTTAAACCTTTGTCTTTATAAAAATCGGCCAAGTGATCGACAATTTGATTAGACAGTTGAGCATCCAACATTATAGGTGTAATATCTTTAAAGATGATTCCTTCCTTTGGAAAGTCTGGAACATCTCTGATAATTGATTTAATTTTTTCTTCTAACATTTTACAAAGATAAATAGGGTTTTAATTTTTCAAACAAATCTGTGGTCATTAATGCTGATTTCTTCAATTGTTCAATTTTGGTGTAATTTCCATTTTGTTCTTTATATTTTACAATTGAATTTGCTAAATTCCAAGAAATGTATGGATGTTTTTCGAGTTCTTCAATTGTTGCTACATTCACATTTAACTTATTTATTTTAGACGTATTTACTTCTAAAAATGGAGACCAGTTAGCTAATTTCTCTTCATCAACTTTCCACACCTCCAATAATTGTTCATACGTATAAAAGCCTCCTAACTCATCTCTTTTTTTGATGATTTGTTTGGCGAAAAAAGGTCCAATTCCTCTAACATTCATTAAGTCTTCTAGACTTGCAGAGTTTATATCGACTTTTGATTTTGGGCTTTTTTGATTGTCGGATTCATTGTTGCTAAAACTAGAATAGCTTTCACTTTGAGATTTATTTACATCGTAAACAGTTGAATCTTTTATCAAAACATATAATTGATCTGGAATAACAAAAATCTTTTTTAAATCTTCATTTGATTTCAAGCGATATCTTGTGAATTTGAGTACAACTGCAGCTTGTTTTTCAGACAATCCTAAATTCATCCAATCTTGAATTGAATAATCATTTGGATTGAATTTAGAAGGTGGTTTGTTATATTGTCTTTGCTTTTTATTAAAAGAAAAACTGCGAGATTTATAGTTTGTTAATCTATTGATTTTTTCTTTTTGTTGAATATCTAATTGAGTTAATTGAAACGTTTCTTCTTTATCAAAAAAATGGATTATATCAGGTAAAATAAAACAAATGACTAGAACGATTACAAAAATAATCATACCCCTTAAGGTCTTTTTAGTAGGCACATCAATTAGTTTCATTTCAAATTAATTCTTTAATAAGAATTTTTACAGCGTCACGAATATCTTTTGGATGATAATTCAACTCATTTTTTGCTTTAGTCAAATCAAAACCAGTTTTTGGTGGTCTTTTAGCTGGCTGATTTAGGCTAAGAGAAGAAATAGTTTCAATTATAGGGTTTTGAATTCCAAGTTCAGCAGCAACTTCAAGTACAATTTGATCTACGGAACGTGTAACTGGTCCAGAGATATGATAAATTCCTTTTTTCTTTTTCAGAATAATTTCCACACATGCGTATGCTAAATCATCCGCCCAAGTTGGTGCTCTAAACTGATCATTTACCAGTTTCATTTCCTGATTTTTAGGAAGTGATTCAAGAGCCCATAAAATTAGATTTGATCTCGTTAAAGACTCTCCAGTACCATATACAATAATTGTTCTGACGATAGACCAATTTTGATAAGTTGAATTTAACAATAAATCTTCTGCATCAACTTTTGACTTTGCATATATTGAAAGTGGGGCTTTACTATCTGATTCAGAGTAATTTCCTTTCTCACCATTGAACACAAAATCAGTTGATAATAATTGAAAATGACAATCGTATTTTTTTGCCTGTTCAAATAATGAATTCGTTGCATCGACATTCACCTTTTTACATTCAGCTTCATTTAACTCACAATAATCTACATTTGTAATTGCTGCAGTATGAATAATTGAAGTGAATTGATATTTTTCAAATAAATTTCGAATTTGATCAACATCAGAAATATCGAGTGAACAATAATTTTCAGAAGGACATTTGCTATTTCTGTTTTCTCCCAGTGAGCTTGCAATAAAAGGTATATTATATTTAATACATCTTTTTACAATTTTCTGACCGAGTAGACCGTTCGAACCAGTGATTAATATTTTAAATCCTAGAGTTCCCAAATTGTTTTTCTTTTTCTTCTTTTAAATTGGAAGTAGTGTTTATGTTCCAATAACCAAGCAAGTGTTAAATACAAAATCAATGGTGACCCAAGACCTATTATAGTTGCATAAATAAAGCCTATACGAACTTTATTGAGTTGAATACCTAATTTTCTGGCAATCCAAGAGCAGACACCAAAAGATCGGAGTTCGAAATAAAATGCAATTTTTTGAAGTGTTCTTTTCATTAATTTTAATACTGATTCGAAATTACGGTTTTTGTTGAAATATAACACTTGAAATTTGACAATCCATGCATTTTTTTTTGCTACATAATTCATTGTACTGTTCTAAAGCACTTTGAGAATCTGCTGCAGTATTAAATTTAACACCTAGTTCTTTCCAAAAATTAATTAATTTATTTTTTTCAGGATTAATTTGCTCAAGTAATTGAACTCCATTTTCAATAGACATTTCTTTGCCTTGAAACTTTTGAAAATAAACGAAAAAGGGAACAAATGAATTGATAATAATCAAATCTATCATATCTTTTTTTATTTCGGTGTAAATTGGTTTACAAAATAGTGAGTCAAATTCTAATTTACTTTGAGATTTAAGAATTGCATACAATTCATCTTTCATCGATTTAACATCTTGATTAAAAAAAGTAAAATCCCACTTGAATAAATGGCAAAAAACAACGAACTGAGATAATCTATTTGTTGGATAGCCAAAATGTCTTAGACCTTTAAATTTCCATGATAAAGTATTTGATGAAGTTAATTCGTATTTATGTTTTAAAAAAGCCCATTCTAATTTTGCTTTTGACGATAGATTATCTTCTAATCCAGCAACACCAAATGCAAGCACCATTTTTTCATTCAAACTTAAGTTCAACCATTTATTTAATGGAATTGAAAGTGCTAGTTCTTCAAAGGGCAATTCATTTACTTTCATTCCAAATGTTTTGGCAATTTTTATAAAAAGCACTTTTTTAATGTCTTGAACAAGATTATTTAACTCATTCATTACTATTAATTTTCGTTCAATTCTTTTAACTAAAGACGATTGAAATTGTGACCAAATTTGAATTGAGTTTGCTAATTCAAAGGAATTAATACACGGAATGGATTTTTGAAAATAGTGATCCGTATTTACATAATTGAAATGCTTCCAATCAATGAAATTTTCCAATTCAATTGTTAACAAATTGCTGTCGTTTAAAATCACATCTTTATCATGTTCAAAAACAACATGAAGGATGACGTTATTATATGCATTATCGAATTGATGACCGTGTAAAAACCAATCAGATGATTTTACATGCAATTCAATATTACCAGAATATTTAACTTGATCAACTTCAATTTTACCATTGAAAAAATCAGGTCCAGATGCTAAATTATAAGTTCCAATATCTAAAATGCTTATTTGTTTTCCGCAAGTTGTTTTAAGTTGATGAAAAGGTAAACGCTTCGACTTCCAGATTAAGTGTAAATATTTTTCGTTCATCATCTTCAAGAAACATTTTTGTTCATTAATCTATTAAGTTCGAATTTCCATCTATCGTAAAAAATATGGTCGTGTAATTTTCTATTATTTGGAGGATGAATTTTAATTTTTCGAATATCATTTAAGTCCATATAAAAGTTGAAGCATGTCTTTTGACCAATACTATTATTACTGGTAAAATAGTCGAAAGCATATCCTAACTTAGCTAAATATGATTTTTTTATTTCGAAAGGCTCTGATTTACCTTCTGAGATACCTTCAAGAATAGTATAGTTTTTTTGAAGAATTTGAAGTACAGATTCAGAGTTGGCCTTTCTATATTCTCTTTGGTTTTTGTGATAGTCATTTTTGCAATTGATTCCACAAAATATTTTATCGGATCTCCCTTGAATTTGAGTTTTACATTGGATGCACTTTCTGCATTTAGTTGAGTTGTTATTTTCCATTTGAATTAATATTATTCTTTGATTTCAATATGAAATTACAAAAAGATTAAATAATAATCAAATTTTGATTGATTTTTTTTTAAAAATAGTTGTTTACGAATTATATTATCCGTTATTATCCGTTATTATCCGTTATTATCCGTTATTATCCGTTATTATCCGTTATTATCCGTTATTATCCGTTATTATCCGTTATTATCCGTTATTATCCGTTATTATCCGTTATT
>JBKDZA010000350.1:0-9353 GCA_046308455.1 Fluviicola sp. | reverse complement strand
ATGCAAAACTATTTAAGTGAGTATTGTTTTAAATACAACAGGAGAAGTTTCGGAGTAAATGTTTTCAATAGACTTGTTCTAGCTTCAGCATTATACCAATGGAATTAAAAAACTTGTGGCAAAGTTCCCGACAAGCATTTTGTTTTATAATTGATAATTCCAGAATTAATAATTACAATCTATCGTATAATTTTGACAAATGTCCGCCACATGATTTTAATATCTGTTCCCAAACTTGGATGCTGAATATATTTCTTATTCAATTCAATTTTCGCGGGCATAATTTCTTCAATGTAGGTTTTCTTAGGATCATTGGAATTACCTAACAACTCATTTTCATTGAAAAATTCTAAAGATGCGAAATCAGTAATTCCTGGCTTGACTTTCAAAATCTGACGTTGGTCTTCGTTATATAAATCCACGTATTCTTTTACTTCTGGACGAGGACCGACAATCGACATTTGTCCAATAAACACATTCAAAAATTGAGGAAATTCATCCAGTTTCGATTTGCGAATAAAATATCCTACTCGTGTAATTCGTGGATCGCGCATACCAACTGTCAGCTTACCCAATCTATCTGAATCTTTTCGCATCGTTCTAAACTTCCAAAGCTTAAATGGAACTTCATCTTTTCCAATGCGTTCCTGACGATAAAAAACGCCACCTCGACTTTCAATCGCTATACAAACTGCCAAAATTATCCCGAAAGGTAAAAAGCAAATTAATATGATTAAAGAGACTAGAAAATCGAAAACACGTTTCATCCCATCACTTTTTGAACTGCACTTTTCACCGCTGAAACAACGATTTGAACTTGTTCATCTGTTAAATCAAAATAAACTGGAAGTGTGATTTCGTTCGAATATTTGTTCCAAGCTTCTGGATAATCTTCCATTTTATAGCCCAAGTTTTTATAAGCTGTTAACAATGGAAGTGGCTGAAAATGTACGTTCACAGATACATCTTGATCGAAAATCGCTTGCATGATTGCATCACGTTGTTGTTCTGATGCATCAGCGATTCTCAATAAATACAAATGGTAACATGTTTCACGCTTGTCGTCTTTCATTTTTGGTAAAAGCGCCCATTTTTCATTTTCAAAAGCAGTATTGTATACTTCACAAATTGTTTTTCTACGGTTTACATTTTCATGGAAACGTTCCAATTCAATCAATCCGATTGCGGCTTGAAGATCTGTCATGTTACATTTATAACCTGGATATAAAACATCATAGCGCCAAGCTCCTTTTTGAGCTTTTGCCAATGCGTCTTTCGATTGACCGTGTAAAATTTGGATACACAAATCTTTGTAAATTTCTTCGTGATCAAAATCATCTGGAAGATTAATCGACATCGTTCCACCTTCAGCAGTAGTTAAGTTTTTCACAGCATGAAACGAAAAACAACTCACATCAGCTAAAGCACCTGACTTTTTACCTTTGTAATCTGCTCCAAAGCTATGTGCAGCATCTGCAGCGATTAAAATTCGTCCTAATTTTTCTTGTTTTTCCGAATTAGCTTGAAAAAGCGCTTTGATCTCTGGTTCATTGATTAAGCTGTAAATCGCGTCGTAATCGCAAGGAAAACCAGCAATATCGACCGGCATGATTGCTTTTGTTCGAGGAGTAATAGCTTTACGGATATTCTCCACATTGATATTGAAATCATCTGAATTCAAGTCAACGAAAACGGGTTTTGCACCCAAGTGTACGATCACATTTGCACTCGCACAATAAGTGTAAGGCGGAAGAATTACTTCATCACCTTCACCAATTCCCCACCAACGGAGAACGAGTTCCATTCCAGCTGTCCAAGAATTTACGGCAACTGTACATTTGTTCCCACAGTATTCAGTCAATCTTTTCTCAAAAAGTTTGGTTCTCGGTCCTGTCGTAATCCACCCAGATGTGAGTGCAGCAGTTACTTCATCAATTACTTTTTGGTCAATTCTTGGGGGCGAAAATGGAATCATTTAATTTGAAATTATTTTTTGCGAAGGTAGTGAAAGTCGGGGAATAAAAAATAATGAGAATTTGAATTAAAAGAGTTTATTTTAGTAAACTTTGAATCGAGTTGAGTGGAGAGATAATATCATAGAATTCACTTTCATATTTATCTTATGTGTAGAAACAAAATCAATTATACAACCTCAAAACATTCGCACCATTCCATTCGTAGCGGTATTGACGCAAACCCCATTCTGAATTTTGTAAAGGTGAGCCGTCGTACATCGAGAAAACTGCTTCGGAACATGGATCTTCCATTTCTAAGAAATTTGCGTCTTTTGGAATTAAGCCATCCGCACAAACTCCATTTGGGTCTTCGGGTGATTGTCGTTCCCAAACTACAAACTCATCCACTCCTCTTCGGTAAACAATAATTCCTTTCAATCCTCCAGCAACGTAACACCAGCCGCCAACTGCGCTCACTGGTTGATAGGAGGGAAGTGATAAATCAATCGTGAAATCAAATGGTACCGAAGGTAACGGATAATCCTTGTTTTTTTTACATCCACTAATGATTGTAACCAAAAGAAAAATAAAGAGTATTTTAGATAAAGTTATTTTTTTCAGCATTACTTATTTATTTTAGTTACTAGTTTTGTAAAAATATATTATTGACAATTTTGCCATGAAGATACAAACGAAATTTTACAGTTGGATATTGTGCCTGTTTTTTATTTTAACGCCTGTATACCAAACAGTTTATGCGCAAGAAGCTGCTACAGTGGAAGAAGCACAGAAAAACATTGCAAAGCGTCGTAAGAAAGAAGCAAAAGCGGCTAAAAAAGCAAAGAAAGAAGCTCAAAAAGCATACTGGGACCGTCAATCCAAAGAAGCGAAAAAAAGCGTGAAGAAAAATGCTAAACGTCAGAAAAAAGCTGCTCGAAAACGTAAGAAGTAGAGACTAGGAGAGTCAAGACTGCGAGAATACTAGAGTCAGGACTAAAAGACTGTTAGAGTCAAGAATTCAAGACTTCTAGAGTCAGGACTAAAAGACTGTTAGAGTCAAGAAAGTAAGTCTTTCGTCTTTCGTCTTTCGTCTTGTAGTCTTTCGTCTTTTGTCTGAAGTCTACTGTCTAACATCTTTTGTCCTTAAGTCTATCGTCTTTTCGTCTAAAGTCTTTTGTCTTGTAGTCTATCGTCTTTAAGTCTTTTCGTCTAAAGTCTATCGTCTTTAAGTCTTTCGTCTTGTAGTCTAAATAAAAAGTTTCTCGCGCCAATTCTCAGCATTTTCCTCAGAAAGTAAATAGAGTTTTTTTAAATAATGTGTCGTTTTTTCAAATGCCAACGGATATTCAATTCCTTTGAAATTCCATTCCACGTCCGACAACCATTTTTCAACTTGGTCGTGACGTAGATTGTATCGCCATGAAATGATTTCTACTGAATCTGAGTCGTTTTTTACTTCAACTGCTTTTTGATTCACAATCGAACACATCTGCTTCAATAAATCAAGCATTCCTTCTGTTTCCAAAACTTCATTACGAACCGCAATCACAAAACAGGGCCACGGAGTTACAACATCGCCAATGTGTTTACATTTTTTCTGTTCAACATGCGGAAAAGTTGTGTATTTCTCCCACAAAAAGATGTTTGCTTCGTCATTCTGTAATGCCCACAAACCTCCATAAACATCTCCAACGACATTGAATTCCAATTCGTTTAATGGCCAATTATGCTGATCTGCCATCACGTACGCCATCAAGTGTGAACCCGATCCGTAACGTGAAATCGCGAATTTCTTATCTGTAATTTGGTCTGTTGAATGAATCGCTTCATTGATTGGAACATGAACTCCCCAAGAAAGTGGCGAAACAACATATACTTGCAAAATTTTAGCAGGAAGTCCTTCTAAAATAGCTTTCGTAATTCCTTCTGTTAACAATACTGCTACATCAATCGAACCAGTTTCTAAACCGCGTAACATTTGTCCTGTTCCTCCACCTAAGTCTGACCAGTGAAGATCCAACCCGATTTCTTTGAATTTACCTTCTTCAATCGCTAATCTCCAAGGCAAATTGAAATGCTCAGGAACTCCGCCTATTTTTAAACCAACTTCTTTCATTAATGATGTTTGTATTGCATGTCATGCAAACGTTTGTAATAACCTTTTTCTTGTAATAGTTCAGAATGATTACCCGATTCAACGATTTTACCTTTTTCCAAAACAACAATCTTATCTGCAGATTGAATAGTCGATAATCGGTGAGCAATTACAATCGAAGTTCGTCCTTTTGTCAATTCTTCTGTTGCACGTTGAATCATTTGCTCAGATTCTGAATCCACACTTGACGTTGCTTCATCCAAAATCAAAATATGTGGATTGTAAACATATGCACGAATAAATGCTAAAATTTGACGCTGCCCAACAGATAAAACGCCGCCGCGTTCTTGAATTTGATAATCGTATGAACCAGGAAGTTTTTCAATAAACTCATGCGCACCCACATTTTTCGCTGCGGAAATCACTTGTTCACGTGTAATGTCTGGATTACCCAAAGTAATATTGTTGTGTAATGTATCTGAAAACAAAAACACATCTTGTAAAACAATTGCAATATTTTTACGCAAATAATTCAACTCGATGTCTTTCAATTCAGTGGTCCCAATATGGATCGTTCCTCTTTGGTATTCGTAGAAACGAGAAAGTAAATTTACAATCGAAGTTTTTCCAGCACCAGTTGCTCCAACAAATGCAATCAATTCTCCTGGTTTTATCGTTAAATCAATTCCTTTTAACACCCAATTTTCTTCGTTGTATGCAAAATGAACATCTTTGAAAACAATTGGAACACCAAAATCTATCCCAGAAATTGAGCCAGTGTCTTGAACATTTTCATTCGTGTCAATGATTTCAAAAACGCGTTCTGAACGCACAATTCCGCGTTGAAGAATATTGAATTTATCCGCTAATTGACGAATCGGACGGTACATCATTTGCACATAAAATACAAAAGCTAGAATTTTACTAAAATGATCATCAGCATTATCTTTACTTCCAGTAAAAGTCATTCCCGCATACACTAAAATCAAAGCGATTGAAAAGGAACTTAGAATTTCAACAATTGGAAAGAAAATCGAAAATGCCCAAACTGCGTTAATGTGAGCCGTTCGATGAATTTTGTTCACTTCTTCGAAAGCTGCTTTTTCTTGTTTTTGGCGACCAAATAATTGAACGATATTCATTCCAGTCAAACGCTCTTGAACAAAAGTATTTAGTTTGTTTACTGCTGAACTTTCTTGTTGGAACGATTTACGCATCGCTTTCGCAAAAATTCGAGTAGCAAAAATCAAAACTGGAACTGGTGCAAGTGTACATAAAGTTAACTTCCAGTCGAGAACAAACATAAAGGTTAAAACTCCAATCAACATCAAGAAATCACCAATCAAATCAATCAATCCAGATGAGAAAACTTCGGAAATTGCTTCAATATCTGAAACAACTCGTGTTACAAGCGAACCAACAGGTGTTTTGTCAAAATAATTGACTCTAAATTCAAGGATATGATTGAAAACGCGAATGCGAATGTCACGAATAATATTTTGAGCGAGTAAATTGGAGAAATAAGTTGTGAAAAACTGTAGAATAGTTTCCAATAACAGTAAGCCCAAAATCAAAGCCATCGCACTCAAAAATAAATTAGGATTTTGAGTTTTAATGATGAATTTTTGAACGCTGCCAGAAATTAACATCGGACGAATCGTTGATAAACAAGCTAATACAATCGTGAAAATCAATGCAGAGATGAGTAATCTACGATATGGTTTCGCAAATTTTAATAAACGCAAGAAAATGCGCGAATCAATTTTTCCTTTTTTGGACATGAGGCTACAAATTTACTACTTTCTATTTGTCTATTATCCATAAAAAAGATTAAAAAATGAAAAAAAACTAGGCGAAGAGTTTTTATTATCGCTTTTCAATGCCTTTCTTTGTAGATAAGATAAAAATATTCCTCGATGATTCACAATCTTAGTCAAACAACGTCCATTTTTAGAACTTATCTAGCGGAGATAAGAGATATTGAAATTCAAAAAGATCCGCTTCGTTTTAGAAGAAATTTGGAACGTATTGCAGAAATAGCTGCGTATGAGATCAGCAAAACATTAACTTATGATGTTGTTGAAGTGACAACTCCTCTTGGAATAGCGGAAGAACCATTGTTGAGTCAACAACCCGTTTTAGCGACTATTTTGCGTGCAGGACTTCCAATGCATCAAGGATTATTGAATTATTTCGATCGTGCTGAAAGTGCTTTCATTTCTGCATACCGTAGACATACAACTGCTGAAGATTTTGATATTCATGTAGAATATTTAGCTGCTCCAGATATCAATGGTAAAACATTAATCATCTCTGATCCCATGTTGGCGACAGGAAGTTCAATGGTGATGGTTTATAAAGCTTTATTGCTTCACGGGAAGCCTTCAAAAGTACACATCGTTTCTGCAATAGCAGCGCCTGAAGCCCTTGATTTTATCCGCAGACATCTTCCAGATACGGTATCAATTTGGGTGGGTGCAATTGATCGAGAATTAACAGCTCAATCATACATTGTTCCAGGTCTTGGTGATGCTGGTGATTTAGCTTTTGGAACTAAAATTTAAACGATGAATTGGGGTGCATATCTTGGCTTTTTTGGCTTAGCAATGATCAAGTTTTTGTTTGCACCTTTTGGTGGACCACTTGCAAAACTTACGTTTATCGAGACTTATTTAAGTTGTGTTTCTGGAGCTATTTTTTGTGCAATTATTTTTTACTTTTCTGCTGAATTTTTCATGATTCGTGCACACAAAAAACGTAAATTACTCATTCAACAAGCAAAAGAAAAAGGTGTAGAATTGAAACGTAAAAAAGTATTTACCAAAACAAATAAAGCTATCGTTAAAATGAAGCGTCTTGGAATTGTCGGTATCTGTTTCTATGCTCCATTTTTCTTATCCGTTCCAATTGGTTCGATTATTTCAGCAAAATTCTTTGGAAAAGATAAACGAACGTTCCCCTTGATTGTTTTAGGGATTGGAGTCAATGGTTTGATAACTACAGGTTTAGCGTATTTTATCTTCAATTAAGCGTGAAAAACCGTCAATTATTTTTTGATTTAGACCGCACACTTTGGGATTTTGAAACAAATTCTAAAAATGCATTGTATGCGCTTTTTCACGAATACAACTTAGAAGATGAAATCGAACATTTCTTACAATTTCATCATGTTTACGTTCAAGTAAATGCAGACTTGTGGCAGAAGTATGGAAAAAAGAAAATCTCCAAAGAAGAACTGCGCGACCAACGATTTGTACAAACTCTTTCAAAATTAGGTGTAAATGATCATCAACTTGCTCAAAAAATGAGTGATGGTTATATTTCAACTTCTCCTCATCAAACGACTTTGTTTCCGAATGCGCTGGATGTTCTAAAAAGTTTACAACAAGAAAATTACCGCATGCATTTGATTACTAATGGTTTCAAAGAAGTGCAGTTTATCAAATTGGAAAAAAGTGGCTTACTCGATTTCTTTGATGTGATTCTTTGTTCGGAAGAAGTTGGTCATACAAAACCACATGTCGAAATCTTTCGTGAAGCTGAAAAATTGACGAATTGTAGACCACAAGATGCATTTATGATTGGCGACGATTTCAAAGCGGATGTAACAGGTGCACTCAACGCAGGTTGGACAGCGATTCATTTTGATCCAGAGAAAAAATACCGTTCTGACGGAACTGTAAAACGAATTAGAGATTTGAAGGAACTTCCTGAATTAATCGCGCAAATTCCTATCGTTTCTTAGAAAATAATTCAATTTTTAAATTCCGAATTTTTCCAGTGCTTTTTTTGTCCGCATTTAAGACATACAAAATCAAACTGTCTTCAATTTCACCTTTCGTTTCAATTCCATATTCGAATAAGGAAAATTCTGATGAAAGATGTTCCTTCGGTAATTGAAAGCTTTGAAAGTAAGAAGCATTTTTATTACACAAAACCAAATCGAATTTCGGATTATCAGTCAAACTTAATACTTCTGCACTAACTTTAATTTGCTGCGTTTTCTTCGAGACAAATAAGACGCAATTTGTTGAATAAATGTTTGTTTCAGATAGTCCACTTTCTATTAGATTTTCAGTTTTTTTGATCAATATATATTTGTTTCCAAGTTTTACTCGTGGACCATCAACATTTAGTTGGAAAAAACGTGAAGTATAGTCCTCTACTGTTGTTTGTCCGCCAAAATGGATGAAATTTCCAAATTGATATCCTTGTAAAATCGATAATCCAATGAATGGGATAAAAATAAAAGCAAAACTAATTTTTCGCTTTATCGATTGGAATAAGAAAGCAAAAGCAATGAGAATAAACGGTAAAAACTCAATCATTGGTCGTTGTCCAAAGCCCATTCCAAATGTCCAAATCCACCAACACGAGAAAATGTATGTTATCAATAAAATGGGTAAAACTGTACTCAAAACAACTCTTTGCGTCTCCTTTTTAAAACGAATCAGTATGAAAATCAAGGAAAGGAATATTACTGGCGACCAAAACAACCAACCTTTTTTAACGGAAAATAGAAATTCAAACAGATGAGGTTTAGAGAAATAAAAACGTTCATTTGAATAGGAATAAACGAACCAATTTCCTGTTTGCCATTTCCACAACAACAAAGGAATTAAAAAAATAAGTCCAACACCAATTAAAGCAAAACTAAATTTCTTGATGTGTCCAAAAATCGATTTGAATTCAGTTTTCAAGTTTGAATTTTTGATGTAAATCAGCAAGGGAAGAAACAAAACGATTAAGACTGAAGTTGGACGTAGAATTGCCAATAAAGCTAGAAATAACAACGCGTATGAAATGAATTTCGTTTGTTTCGTTTCCAACCAGTTGATGAATAACCATGCAATTAAACTCACAAGAAAAAAAGCATGAATATGTCCAACTGAAAAATCGTAAACCAAATAATACCAACAATTTGTTCCGAAAGTAAGTGTTAGAAGTGAGATATAAATGGTTGATTTCTTTAATTCAAAACGACTTAAAATTCCGAATAACAAACGAAGTGCACAAACAAAATAAACGATATGTGAAAGTGCAATAGCATATTGAAACGGAGGCGAATATCCATCCGTTGCGAATCCAAAAATTGCGGAGAAAAGCCACGCTAAAAAGAAAAAAGGAGCATACAGAACAGCTAAACCAGGAAATGTTTTATTGACTTTTCGTCCATTTTCCAAGGGATTCATATAGTTTTTTTGCAAACTTCCATCCGCTGGATAATACTTCTTTTCTATTTTTTCTTGAAAAGAAAATGTGGCATCTTGATAAATAAAAACTGCAGGCAAATAGGCGTAATA
>JBKDZA010000349.1:0-5758 GCA_046308455.1 Fluviicola sp. | reverse complement strand
GTACACCGTAGTCGTTTGTTTTTAGTCCAAGTGCGTTTTGGTACCAATCTTTCATTTTTTGAGGATCATTGAATTTGAAAAAAATTCCACCTATTCCAATTACTTTTGCCATAAAATATGTTTGATTTTTAGTTGATACATGCTTCTGATGCATGTAACGCTGGAACTAAGTTAAAGAAAAAATACCACGCTTACAATATTTTAATCAAATTTTCTTAAAAAAATAATCAATTGTAACCTTTTGGAAGTTTAATCTTTATAGTTTTGATTTTGTCAAACTTAATTCTTTTACAATGGAACGCATCTTAAAATTCACTGTTGCTATTATCTGCACAATTTTACTTTTATCTAATTGCGCAAGTACAAAAAACTCATCTAAAAAATGTGATGGAAGAAAAGGACAAAAAACACCTATGGGTTTAATGTAAGTTTATTCTTCTCTTTTTGTTGGTACTGTTACCAAAATAAAATCTGCTTTTGCTAAATTTTCCTTTTTTATTTTCTTGATTTTTTTACTTTCAACAACTGAAATTGTTGCAAAAGTGATTGATGGTTTGTAATACTTTAAATAGAAACAAATACTTTGATAAAAATCTGAGTGGAAAGAGCCATTTAAATGTAAAAACTTACTTTTATCTTTAAAATTCTGGAGTATAAACCAAGCCATTGTAGCGTCTTTAACTGATTGAGCAGCTGCAAAATTCAACCCTTTCCCTCCCATTTCATTTCCCATTTTATAGAGTTCTTTGAATTGTGAACCAGTTGTATCCATTGGAAAAGGTAATGGACATAGATTATCTATTATTGATCGTTTCAATGTTTTTAAAGTGTCTTGTCCGTATTTAAACACCAAATTCGCGTATGGTCTTGTAATATTTGTTGCGTAATAAGGAATTTTATTTTGTTGACAATAGGATAACAAAGGATAATAATCGGTTTGAAAATTCGACCATAATTCAGTTGATTTCTTAAACTTTTCAACATCTCCATCTTTCAAATACTGTTCTAAGAATTCTACTTGATGTCTTTCAAACATTTCTGAACCAACGGCTAATTTTGAACCCATTTTATCAAAAAAATAGCGCCCCATTTCTAATTGAAACTGATGTGCGATTGGGTTATCATGTAATTCACCAAATAATGTAACATCTTTTTGTAGGCAACTTTCTGCGACTAATTTAAAGTCAACTTTTTCACCTTTATTCGTGTACCATTGATAATTACTTTGAGAATAAAAATTCAGACTCAATATAATCAGTAAAATTGTTAGTGCTTTTTTCATCGTGTATTTTTTTCACAAAAATAGACAAACCGTCAACTTAAAAAAATGATTCTATAAATAGCTGATAATAACTTTAAAAGCACTTACTTTGAACTAAGTAGAATATTGAGTGTACACTATAAAAAACAAATTATGAAGCCCTATTTAATGTTGATTTCTTGCCTTTTTGGCTTAAGTTCTTTATTTGCACAACTGCAAAATAAACTAATCATTCGAACTGATATAAAAAAAATAAAACTGTTTTTAACTTCTGGTGAGATGACTCATGAATCAGATTTAAAACTCACAAAAGGACGAAATAAAATAGTTTTCGCAGGAATATCAGCATTTGCAGATCCTCGTTCAATTCAATTTACCGCAAATGGAAATTACCGTTTGGTTTCAGTGAATTCAGAAATTGATTTTATGGCTGGTGAAAATGTAAATCCAAAAATCACTGAATTAAAAGACAGTTTAGAAGTTTTACAAGATAAACAACAAGCGAAAATTGATTTACTGAGCTCTTATCAAGCAGAAATCGGAATCTTAAACACGAATCGTGATATTAAAGGTAAAGATCAAAATTTAACTGTTGAACAATTAAAAGCTGTTGCAGATTTTTATCGAACTAGAACTTTTGAAATTAACACCAAAATATCCGCTATCAACAAAGAAAAACGAATCATTGATGCGAAAATTGATCAAACAAGAAATCAACTTATTGAATTGAATTACAACGAAAACCAACGTTCAAATCAAGTAATCATTTTAATTGACTGTGATGAAAACCAATCAATTAAAGGCGAATTAAAGTATTTAGTTAGTGATTGTGGGTGGGTTGCTTCATATGATTTACTAGCTACAGATTTAAGTAAACCAATCAATTTGAAATATCGTGCTATAGTTTACAATAATACTGGAAACGATTGGAACAATGTACAATTAACACTTTCAACGGCTGACCCTTTACTTTCTGCTTCTGCTCCAAAGTTAAACCCGTTTTATGTTGACTATCAAAATGCCGCATATGATTACAAGAATGATGTTTATGGAGGAGTCAATACACCACAAATTGTAAGTTATGATTATAGAAGTGAAGTTGCTCAGAAAATTAGTACTGAAAATGGTCGTGTGTACGATTTAGTTCAAAACAATGAATTGGATAATTTAGATAATGATAAGAACTTTTTAAAAGGAAAATTAGAAGAGAAAAATTTACAAATAAGAGGAAATCAAACGACAACAATGCAAATATCTGCAATGAGTGCAACCTTTGAAATAGCAAGTTTATTTAGCTGTCCCTCAGATGCAAAACCATATATGGTTGATATTAGAGACTATAACTTAAAAGCAAATTTCAGCTTTATTTCTGTTCCTAAATTGGATCAAGGTGCATATGTTTTAGCAAATATTACTGGATGGCAAGATTTAGATTTACTTCCAGGAAAAACAAAAGTTTATTTTGCAGGAAATTATGTTGGTGAAAGTTTTATTGCAACTGATAATGTTTCAGATACGCTTTCTTTATCATTAGGTCGTGATCCAAAAATTCAAGTCATTCGAAAATTAAAATCTGAAATGAGTGTGAAAAAAGTTGCAGGTTCAACAAAAAAAGACACCTATTACTATGATATTTTAGTAAAAAACAATCACGATATTCCAATTAATTTAATTGTATACGATCAAATTCCTTTAACTCGTATGAGTGAAATAACAATTTCAACAGAAACAACTGGAACAGGAACAAAAAATGAACTAACAGGTGAAGTTGTTTACGATTTAAATCTTACTGCTGGTCAAAATCAAACTTTAGAATTGGGTTATACGATTCGTTATCCTAAAACTCAAAGTATTCAAACGAAACAATTTAGAACAGTTTCTTGCCCTAAATTTTAAATTTCAAATTAGAAATACAAAAAAGTTGTTCCAATTGGAGCGACTTTTTTTGTTAAATAACAATTCATTTTGTTCAGAATTTGTCTTAAAAATCACTTTTGGTTTAAAGTTTTAAAAAATATATTTAAATTCGAGGCAACTATTTGCTATAAATACGTTAAAACTACAAAATGCTACAAATGAAAAAAAATCTCCTTTTTTTGCTTTTTATTGGTGCTTTAAGCACTAGCTATTCGCAAAATCAGACATCTACATGGATGTGTGAATCGTCGAAAGAAACATATCAAATTGTTTTAGAGCAAAGAGGAATAGTGAATTTACCCATTACAATTTGTGATGAATTCATATCACAAAGACTTCCAAACGAAAGAAAAACAATTCAATATAGTCCTTATTTAAAAATCGTTTTGTTATCTCAAAACGAAATTAATGCTGGCATTAAGTTTAACCAAGAAATCACAATCGATGAAAACTAAAATATTCTCAACATTGCTTGTGCTAATTGGCGCTTTTTCAGCTTTAGCTCAACCTGCAAACGATAATTGTGTTTCTGCACAAGTAGTAACAATTCCTTCTTCAGGATCAACTTGTTTCAACAGTACAAACGTTGGTGCAACAAGTGATATGACAACAAACATTTGTGATACTGGTGCACCTGGAAATGAAGTATGGTACACATTTGTTTCAACAGGTGGTGCAAACTCAATTACGATTACACCAAATGGTGCAACTCCTGCAAGTTCTGTAGTTGTTAGTATGGGAAATAATCCATGTGGTGGAGGAGTTTTTAGTGCATGTAATGCCGCTACTGGTGCTGCTGCTGCAACAACTTCATTTAGTTATCCTGTAGGAACACAAGTATGGTTTTCTGTGGAAACTAATGGGACGGATGGAACATATCAAGTTTGTGTTTCAAGTATTAGTCAACCTCCAGCTCCAGGTAACTCTTGTGGAACTGCAACAAGAATTTGTACCAAAAACACGTTTACTGTTACTCCATTCCCTATTAATTCAAATGTAATTACTCCTAGTTGTTTTCCATCTCCATTCCAAAGACCTGTTTTTTATCAATTTACTGTTGGTCAATCTGGAACATGTATTTGGACAGTTGATCCAATTGGAAATGCTGAATATGATTGGGTTATGTACGATATTACTGGAGGATGTCCAGGTACAGATGTTTGTTGTAATTTTAATTATGCTAGTGCAAATGGTTCGCCTGTAGGTATGGCAACTGGAGGAGCCGGTGCATGTGGTACATCAGGTTTTGCTGGCGCTCCAGGAGAATTTTCACCTCCAGCAAATGTTGTAGCAGGAAATACTTATTTAATTGTAATTGATAACTATTCTGATAATAACGTTGGTTTCACGATGTCATGGGGAGGAACATTTGAAATGGCTCCAAATCCTAACTTCACTTTAACACCAGCTTCTGGTTGCGCCCCTTTAAATGTTACAATTACAAATACTTCTACTGCAACAGCAATCTATGATTGGGATTATGGAAATGGTAATTCAAGTGCAACATCCGCTAACTCTACTCAAACATACTCAACACCAGGTTCATATATCGTTTCTTTAGTTGCGACTTCAGCGTCTGGTTGTACAGATGTTCAAACTGCGACCATTACAGTTAACCCTTCGCCTGTAATGACAGCTGTTCTAAATCAAACTCATTGTCCGGGAGCAGTTGCAGCAACAACTTTTTCATCGAATATCGTTGGTACAACTTATGCTTGGACGAATTCAAATACAGCAATTGGTTTAGCGGCAAGTGGAACTGGAAATTTACCTGCTTTTACTGGAACAAATACAGGTTCAACAGATTTAGTTGCAACAATTACTGTAACTCCAACAGCTGCTGGATGTGCAGGAACTCCAATAACTTTTACAATCACAATTAAACCTAGACCTGTTTTAACAGCTGTAACAAATATTTCACAATGTGGAGGTGCAACACCAGTTGTTAATTTCACTTCAACTCCAGTTGGAGCAACAACAAGTTGGACAAACTCCAATACTGCAATTGGTTTAGGTGCAAGTGGAACTGGAAATATTGCTTCATTTACTGGTACAAATAGTAGTGCAGCTCCAATTACTGGAACAATATCAGTAACACCAACATTAAATAGTTGTGTTGGAACACCTATCAATTTTACAATTACGATTAATCCTACACCGATTATTTCGCCAATTACAAATGTAACTGCGTGTGCAAATTCAACAGTTGTAGCAACAACTGTTACTGTCACTCCAACAGTTACTCCTTCATGGACCAATTCAAATACTGCAATTGGACTTGGGGCTAGTGGAACAGGAAATATTCCAAGTTTCACTTCAGCAAATGTTGCTACTACTACAACTGGAACAATTACACTTAATGCTACTTCAGCAGGTTGTAATGCTGTTCCTGTAACTTTTACCTATACAATTAACCCTTCACCTGTAGTGAATTCAGTTGTTAATAACCTCAGTTCGATTCTAAATTCACATCAGAATTTAATTTAAAAAGTTAGTTTGGAGTTTAATTTTACGAGGAATAGCGGGCTATTTCGATTAAAATTAACGAACAAAATGATTTTTTAAATTAAATAGCCTAAC
>JBKDZA010000348.1:0-13145 GCA_046308455.1 Fluviicola sp. | reverse complement strand
CATTGTGATAACTTGACCTAAATTATTTTTCCATGTTCCATTTGGAGAAACTCCACTTCCAAGTAAGGGGAATAAATTGATTGGTGGAGCTTGTTGACAAACTGAGATAGAACTATCTTGACCCGCATTTGGAAAACCGCTTACGTTTACATTTATTTGATCAGTTTCAACTACAGTCGAACCATTACACATAGTGTAGGTGCATACTGCAGTATAGGTTGTCGTTGTTGTTGGACACACGTTTATAGTTTCTCCTGTTCCAACCTGAGTTGCTCCATCAAACCAATTAATCGTATAATTTGTTGGTCCACTTGGTGTGAATCTCCAAGCTTCAGGACTTGAAATGGTCCACATAGCATTTGCATTTCTTCCAGGAGCAGTTAATCCAGCTGAACCATTTTGGTTTTGAATTCCGATGATTGCGAATCCACTATTCCAAGAAGTACATGTTTCTTTTTCTTGAACATAAACATCAATCACATTTGTTGTTTCGTACAAAACAATCATACTTGTACTTCTTAAGTCAGTACAATCAAAATGACCAATATTATTAAAAGAAACCACAAAAATTCTACATGGAGCAGTTCCAAGAATGTGCCATTTTACATTTCCTGAAACAGTTGGATCGATGTCATGGTAAACACCAAAAATATTACCTCCATCTACTAGAGATGGATGAGGACATGGATTTGTAATGACATACGTTTGAAAAGAACCAGCAGGAGTTCCATTTCCTAATCGAATAGATCCATTTGAGCCTACGTTAATTACATTGTAATTGGAACCGTAGTAACAAAAATTAAAAGGAATGATGATTGGCGGCGACCACACATCGTCCAAACCTACTGAAACTGCTGTTCCTCCTGCTGCATTGTATGCAATTGGTGGATTATGCGGAATTGAACTTGCTGTATAAGAAGTTGTTAAACCAGTTTGAAAAGCTGTTGCAGTTAAATCAACACAATTTTGGGTACATGTTAAGGAAGTATCATTTCCAACATCTACAGAAGGGCATCCAGGAAACTGAGAAAAAGAACGTGTTGCCAAAAACAAAAACGCAAACAAAACAAGGAGCCTTATCGCGCTTAAGCATTTAAATGACAAACTTTTATTCTTATTAACTTTCATTTGTTTTACACTCTTCTTGTAATTATTTCAATACTAGTTCTTCAACTTAGTTTTATAAAGAAACGTATTTTTTTAACATTTATGATTTGTAATTGTGAAAAAAGAATGCATTTTTAGTTTATTTTTAAATAACTCTTGGATTCCTTTTTTCATCATTCAACTTCAAATAAAAAGAGGAGTTTAAAATAAAACTCCTCTACTATTACCTAACACACTTACTTATAAAAACTAACCTCTGAGAAGATTAATTCAAATTGTGTGCCAAAATTTATCGAATGATTGTCATATGACCTTCAAAAGTATATTTTCTATCGTTAGTTGCATCTTTACAACGGATTGTCCATGTATAAGTTCCTTGTTGAACATATTTACCTTTGTACGTTCCGTCCCAAGCTACTTTAGAATCTCTACTTTCCCATACAACTTCACCCCAACGGTTGTAAACCAATAATTCAAAATCGAATTGATCGATTCCATCGATGTAAACTCGCCAATCTTGATTGAATTCATCGCCATCAGGAGTAAAAGTATTTGGAGCGTATAAAATCACTTCACTAATTATTTGAACAATTTGAGTCATTGTATCTACACAACCATTTTCACTTGTAACAACTAAAGTAACCGGATAATTTGCTACAATTCCATCAGGAAAACGAGCCGTTAAATTCTCCAAAGTTGAAGTCGAAGGAGTTCCACCAGTTATCAACCAGTTGTAAAATTCCACATCACTAGAACTGTTATTGATCAAATTCACTTCAGGATTAAACATCGAAGCTGGATTTGGATTCATTGTGAAAGCAGCGTTTGGAATGCTATAAACTTCAATCGTATCTGTGTATACTTTCGTGTAAACACATCCGATGTCTGAAGTACTTGTTATAGTAACCGTATAAATTCCTGGAGTATCATAAACATGTGAAATTGGAGCTAAACCTAAAGTATTCGCTGTAGTTCCATCACCAAAATTAATTACACTTGAAACTACAGTTCCATTAGCTGATGTATTTGTGAAATTAACTGCATGAGGTACACATCCATTTGCATCATCAGGTATTAAATTCAAATTAATTGCTGGAGGAGTTGTAATAATCACACTTGCAGAATCTGCTGGAGAACCACACGTTTCAGTTAAAACAAGTAAATAGGTTGTTGTAGCTATTGGAGTTACTGCAGCTGGATTTCCAACAGTAACAGAACCATCAGAACCAATCCATGTAAAAATATAAGGACTTGATCCACCTGAAGCTACTGCAGTTAAATTGGTTGTTGCACCAGGACATATTGTTACAGGTAATGAAGTTGATGTAATTGCTAAGGGATTTGGTTCTGTAATTACAAAATTTGAAGTCGCTGAACAACCGCTTGCCCCAACTATTTCTATCGTATAATTACCTGGAGCTAAGTTGTTCAATACAAAAGGAGAAGCTGGTGCTGGAGTTGAAGCTCCACCATTAAGAATGTAATTTGTACCGTTTGTATATGTTACCGAAACGGAACCATTGTTTGCGCTATTACATGAAACATTTGTTGGAGTCGTTGCAACTGTTGTATTGATTTCAGAAACCGTAATAATTGCAGAAGAAACACACCCATTTGAATCAACAGTATATGTATACATTCCTGGATTCATCGTTACAGGATCGTAAGGCATCACAATCGTTGCGCCAGCTGGATTTGTCCATATTCCATTTGGAGAAGCGCCTGCACCTAAAATTGGGAATAAATCAACTGGAGCACCTTGCGCACAAACTTGAGTAAATCCATCATTTCCAGGATTTGCTGAAGCAGATAAAGTTACGTTTACTTGGTCAGTTGTCGCACATAGTGGATGTCCTGTTGGGAAGACTGTTAATGTTAAAGTTGTTGGTGCAGAAAAAGTTCCAATTGGATCCAAAATAGTTGCATCGTTTAGATTCGCACTTGGAGTCCAAGCAAATTGTAAACCACCGTAACAATCTGCAACAAAATTATGCATTACAGTAGATGGAGCAGTAAAACCACCGCCATCTTCAAATAGTAAATTTCCATTTCCATCCAAAATTTGGTAATAACATTCACTATTAAAAGCTCCTATTCCAGGAAATTGAACAGTAAATGGCGTTCCATGTGTTATATTAAATGTAAACGTAGCATTTGAACCAAAACCAGCAATTGTATATGGAGTTGTGACCCCATTTATTGTGACATTTAATACATCTCCATTCCAACCATCTCCAAATAAATCTTCTAAGTTGATGGTATAATCACAACTTGGTGATCCTCCACCAACAGATCCATCAAATTGAACAGGTGAACCATCACAAACAGTCACATCTGGTCCAGCATCTGCTTGTACATTATCGTTCACAGTAATTGTCATGGAAGAATCGTTCACACATCCAAAATTATCTACAACTGTGTAAGTGTATGTATATGAACCTGCAGCTGTTGGGACAACCAATAAATCATCGTTATTATTCGAAATAGTTCCAAAAGGTGCTGGTAAATTCCAATAAGAAGAATCAGATCCTAAACCAATTTGAGGTTGGAAAGTTGTAACAGGAGGATACAATGCTGGATTAAGATTGATATCAAAAGCAAATAAAGTTCCATCATCTGCCGCCCAGTTATCAATTACAGTTAAAGTCCAAATTCCATTTAAAGGACAGCCCAATAAATTTGAAAACGGATCAATTGGTGCATAATCCCCAGCAGGAAGTGTTAGTCCAAATCCACCACTAGCATTCACCCAATCTACCCATGTATCTGGAGCGGTTGGTGTGAAACAATAGGTAAAAGGAGTTCCTTGAGTGGTTGGATCAGAACAATCCACGTCATCTGACTGAACAGGTACGCCTAATTGAGTTCCACCCCCACCTTGTTGATGTAAAATTTGAGTTTGTCCATTTGGACATTGAACAAGAATAACTAAGTCACCCATGAACGTATGTTCCAAATCAATACACAGACTTTCGACATCATTAACATTTTGAAGTGTTGAACCTGGAATGAATCCAGTTTGCATGATTTCAACATCTTGAGAAACTCCCAAAAGTGTATCTGGTAAACATCCATCGTCAATAGTTGCTGAGCCTGGGAAACCGTCCCAAAGTACTTCGTAGGTATTTGGATCAATTGAATAAGATGCACTTTCACCTAAACAAAGCGTTGTATCACCTGGAAAGCCAATAAACGTTGGAATAGTAGCAACGAGGACTTGTAGGTCAATCAAATTGGTATTTCCACAGCCATTGTCATCTGTTACAAATAATTGAACTAAATATTGACCAGGAGCATCAAATGAATGCGTTACATTTTGTCCAAATGCTTGATTTCCATCCATGAAATCCCATTTGTATTCAACGATATTGAAACCCATTTGAGCTGATGAACCAAAGTTGGAGAAATTTATAGGAGTACCAACGCAAGTTACAGTACTATCCTGAGTGATTCCAGCAACAATTATACCTCCAGCAGTTGGTGTTGCACAAGGCGTTTCACAAGTTGCAGAAGCTGTAAATTGACCTGTTCCAATAGTATTTGAACGAAAACGTAAAGTAATACAACCTGAAGCATTTAATGCAGTTGCATTAATGACAACACCCTGTAATTGATTACCAGTATATGTTCCTAAAGTCGGAGAAGCTGTTGAAGGTCCATCGTAAACATCCATGTAGTCGACATTTGTGACACTTGCAGCGGGATTATCGTCGGTATTTGATAACGCAAATAAATTAAAAACTATAGATACGATTTCTCCAGGAGTATCTGGACAAATTGTAATCGTTACGTTTTCTCCGTTTGAATAACCGGGACCACCTTGACCACCTGAATCGATAATGAATCCATTACATGTATTAAATGTTTGGTTGTTACTTGCAGCTGACATAACAATAGAAGTTTGTGAAAAAACTGATACTGTTATTAAAAGAAAAAACGAGAGGATATAATTTTTCATTATTTTGTGTATAATGGTGATTTTGTGAATTTTTTACTTACTTCAGGCAGTGTATAGAAAACAAGTACCGTTTCCTTATCCACTTTAAAATACTGACGTTTATCTTTCAATAATTGTATTCCTAATTGAGCGAAATTAAACTCAGAAGTATTAATTTTTTTAATTAATTCAGGGGAAAATTGAACGTCTTTACGCAAAAGCTTTTTTTCATCCTTTGTTAAAGACTTGATGTTAACAGTATAATAACTTGAATCTAATTCATAGAGGTAAAAGTTATAGGCATTTCGTTTATGTTTAAACGTTTCGTTGATTCCATCACCTTTATTGATAACTAATCGTTGGTCTATTTCTTGTGAAAAAACAAGATTTAAGGTCAAAGTAAAGAATAAAAAGAGGCTTATTTTCATTATTAATTATTTATTCGTTTATAGTATAAACTCGATTTAGTAACAAAGGTTGCTTGAAAATAAAAAAGGTCGTATAAAAACACGACCTTTTCTTACTATATTATTGGATTGCAAATTACATTCCTCCACCAACTTTCATCACTTTCACTTTTGAAGTGTCAGTTGCAGCAGGTTTAATTGGATCCATTGGTTGCGGTTTAACAACAGGTTTTGTTGTTGACACTGGCTTCGTTGTCGTAACAGGTTTTGTTGTTGTAGCGGGTTTTGTTGTTGTAGCCGGTTTTGTTTGCGTACCTCTACTTCCATTTCCATTTCCGCCATTCCCATTTGTGTTTTCATCGTCATTTCCACCACTTTGTTGACCGTTTGGACCACCAGATCCTTGTCCTGGATTTGACTCATCATTTCCATCAGTATTATTTCCGTGACCGTTATTTCCGTTTGAATTATTCGTTGCAGCTAAAATACTAATTGTACAATTTTCCACATCTGTACCAGCAGCGTTTGTTGCAGTAATAATTAACGGGAAGTTTTGAGTCAAATTAGAAACATTTGTGTTGAAACTAAATGTCAATATATTATTTGTAACTGTTGAAGTAAACTGCATTTGAGAGTTATTCAACAAAATAGTCAACTGATTTGGATCAGAAATATTTGTTACAGTTCCTGTAATTGTTTGTACACCTCTTGGATATTGAGCTGGACAAGCAGCAGGATTAATCAATGTAATCACTGGAGGTGAAACCAAAACTGGCTCAGTGTAAACAACTGTTTTAGTCGCTGTTGCTGTACCAGCAGAATTCACTGCTGTTGCATTAATAACATTTGCTCCAACATTGAATGTTGCATTGAATGAATATTGACCAGATGTTGCGTTAAAATTAACATTCACTGGTGAAGCATTTAACGTAACAGACAATTGTGTTTCAGAAGTAATATTCGTAACATTACCTTGAACAGTCATTCCACTTTGAGTTGTAGCATATGGAGTAGACTGAGGATTTGTAATGTTAATCGTTGGAGGCAATACTGTTGCTTGCTGATTTCTTCTAACATTGTATCCTAATTTCGCCATTCCACAATCATTTGTAGCTGTAATTGAGAACGTATTCATTCCAACTTCTAAAGCAGCATCAATTGAGATTAGGCCTGAACTAGCATTGAATACAAACCCGATTGCTTGATTGTTTCTAGAAACTGTAATTTGATTTTGATTTGTAATTCCAGTCACAGCGATTTCCATAGTAATTCCAGGTACTAAAACCGTAGAATTATCTGGAGAACTTGCAGAATTTACAGTTAACGTTGGACGTTGACAAGGAACTAAGTTCACGATCCATTCAACCACTGAAACACCACAATCTGTAGACGCAGTAACTTTTACTGAACTAGTTCCAGGAGCTAAAGGCACATCTTTAGAAACGATGTGAGTTACAGGATCATAAGTAAATGGAACACTTACTCCGTTAACAGTAACCGAAATTTGAGATACTTGTGCATTCACAACTGAAGCTTGAATCATTTCCGTTGTAGTTGTTGCTGTGATATTTTGAATTGTAGGTAAAATACGCGTAACAACTGGAGGAATACATGGAGGAGCAACAGGAGCAAATTGAATTGTAGTACTCACTTTAGTTGTTCCACAATTGTTTGTAGCTTCGATTTCAATTGCATTCATTCCTGCAACCAAATCAATCGTTTTAGAGAATACTGAAGTTGCAGAAATATAATTTCCAGCTCCTAACAATTGACCGTTTAACCAAATTTTAATGTAGTTTGGAGAAGTAACACCTGTTATTGAAGCAGAAACAATATAACTTGAAACTGAAACTGAAGTTCCTCCATTTACAGGAGTTGTAAACGTTACAACTGGCTTATCACATGCAACAACTGGTTGTGTGTAATTTACATAACATGATTTAGAATCCGTTCCACCTGTATTTGTACCTGTTACTGAGAATGAGTTATTTCCAATTACAAGACTTGTATTAAGATTCACTTCATGAGTAGCAGGATTGAAAGACCATAAACTTGAATTCAATACTTGACCATTTTGTGTAACAACGATTTGATTTTGAGCTGTTACATTCATAACTGATGCTTTAAATGCTAAGTTTTGAACTGTCGTATTTGTATTTGCAGAAGAAGGGTTAACAATTGTCACAACTGGTGGAACAACGATTACTTCTCTTTTTACATCAATAACTGTATTGTCAGAAGCTTGACCAGCTGAATTTGTAGCTGTTACCATAACTGTATTGTTTCCAAGAACCAATCCGTTTACAGTGAACGTTAACACTTTCGTAGAAGTATTGTAATTGAAATTAGTAATTGCAGTACCATTTAAAGTAACTTGAATGTTTTGCGGACCATCCACATTTAAAACAGTTGCAACAACATTTGCTGTATTTGCAGTTTGAACTGTTGGATTCAATACTGGATTTGTAATTGTAACAACAGGAGGAACAACTGGAGTCAATTCTCTATAAATCAATGTTGTTGTTTCACTATCTGTTCCAGCAGGGTTTGTTGCTGTAATTTCAATTGTATTTGCACCATTCACTAAAATAGTGTTGAATTCCATTATTTCAGTTGCAAGAACGTAAGTGAAATTCGTAGTTTGAACACCATTGATTCTTAATGTAATTTGACTTGCGTTATTTACAAAACGAACACGTGCTTTAACAAGGTAATTGTTCGTGAAAACAGTCATTGGATTCGTAACTGGATCGATAAACGAAACAGTTGGAGGAACCTGTACATTTGGACGTTGGTAAATAATTGTTTGAGCATCAGAAGCAGTTCCAGCAGTATTTGTAGCTGAAACATTAATCGTATTAGCTCCGTCAATTAAGTTCAATGGTAAAGTAACTACTGAATTTGCAAAAGAGAAATTCGTTGTGTTTTGTCCATTAACAATTACAAAAATTTGATTCGCTGCAGTCACATTCAAAACTGAAATAGAAGCTGTATAATTTTGTGTATTTGTAGTAAATGGATCCATGTTTGGAACAGTAAACTGTACAACTGGTGGCTGAACTGTTTGAACTGGTCTGTAAATGATTACAGTTTGTTTTTGATCAGTACCATCGTTATTTGTTCCTTTAACCGTGATTATATTCGAACCGTTAATCAAGTTTAATAAAACATTTACACCACCATTAGAAGCGTTGAATGTGAAGTTATTGATTACTTGACCATTCAATGTTACATTTACTTGATTTGCAGTTGTTACATTTAAAACAGTTGCACTTAAGTTAAATGTTTGATTCGCCGTTTCGTATGGATTAATTGAAGGATTTGTAATCGTTACAACAGGAGGCATTGGTGCTACTCTATTGTAAAGAATTACAGTCGTTGCTTGAGCAGTTCCTGCTTGATTTGTACCAATAACTTCAAATACGTTTTGTCCAGGTACCAACACAACAGTTGAAATCAAACGGTGAGTTGTTGGATTGTACGAGAAGTTATTATTGATTGATCCATTTTGTTTGAATACAATGTTTTGTTGACTTGCAACGTTCAATACATCTGCATTAATTGTATAGTTTTGAGTAGAAACAGTGTATGGATTTACATTTGGATCAACGAAATAAACCAATGGAGGTTGAACTGTTTGAACTGGAGTGTAAATCAATGTTGTAGTCTCAGAATCTGTACCATAAACATTTGTTCCAGTTGTTGTTACTGTGTTTGTTCCATTAATTAAGTTCACTGTAGCAGAAGCTAAACCAGTAGAAGCATTGAATGTTAAACCAGTTACAGGTTGACCATTAATTGTCATTGTAACTTGATTCAATTGCGTCACATTTGTGATGTTTGCAACAACATTATATGAAGCTATTTGAACAGTTGTAGGATTAACAGAAGGATTTGAATAAGTAACAACTGGAGGAGTTCTTAATTCTTGGTAATTAATAATCGTTTGTTCTTGATCCGTTCCAAAATCGTTCGTTCCAGACAATTCAAACACATTTTGTCCTGGTTGTAATGTTACAGCCACACTAAACATTTGAGTTGAAGGATTGAACTGGAAGTTAGATACATAATTTCCATTTTGTCTAAATACAACTTTACTAGGAGAAGAAACGTATTGAATTTTCCCTTTAATAATGTATTGAGCAGAATTAACTGTTGTTCCCGAATTTGCTGGAGCAGTAAAGTCAACAATTGGTGGGACATTTACTGGATTAGTAACATTATTATTGTTATTATTCACTGTATTATTCACGTATTCAGGGCGATAAGCACGAACTTGGAAACGTAAATATGCGCTTGTATAGTGGAATATATCATTTGGACGTGTACTAGCATCGCTCACATAACCATCAAAATCATCTACACGAGCAAAATAAGTTTTGTGTTCAATACCAAAAGATGCTCTTTTTCCTAATTGATGACCAATACCAAAACCTAAGCTAGGCATAAATCCAGTCTTAAATCCATTTGAATTCAAATCTGTTTCAAAGCTTTCATTTAAATTGACTTGATTAAAAGAATAATCGTAAACGGTATTATTTTCATTCAACAAATCTCCTCTAGACTTGTAGAATGTCAGACCAACACCTCCAAAAACATAAACATCCCAACCAGTTCTAGCACGCAAGCGATTTGCATGTAAAACCAATTCTAAGTCTAAAGACGTTGAACGTGTTAAGTGATTTAATTTAACAGTGTCGGTTCCTAATCCACTGTATGGACTTAAAGAATCAACATTTGTTAAGCTAGAATTGAGACCTTCCCAATTACCTGTCAAGAAACGTCCTCTAATATCAAAAGAAGCGATTCTTCCTTCTTGATAATTGAACGATTTCCCTAATACAATCCCCCAACCAACATTGGTGTTGTATTTCACATCAGCAGTTGACCAGGTTCCTCCAACATTGAGTCCCCAAAACCAGCGCGAGTCATTGTCATAATCTAATCGTGATTGAGCAGAAATGCTACCGATAAAAATTAGACTTAATAGAAATGTAAAAATTTTCTTCATAATTTTTCGTTTAATAGTAGTGTGCGCAATTCAGGAACTGTGCCAAAACTTCATAAATCTTCGACTAATAGTATTTTTCGAGGTGTTAAAGTAATAAAAAAAACAATGTCAAATTAAAGGAAAGTATTAATTTTACGATATGTTCAGAGAAAAAAATCATCAATTAATCTATAGCGTTAATTTCTTGTTAATGCTGCTTTTCTCTTTCAATTCATTCTCTCAACCTATAAACGATGGATGTTTTAATGCTGAGAAAATTTGTCCAAGCACATTAATTTCTGGCACAACTGTTAGTGCTACAGCAACTGCATGTCCAAATTGTGAAGATGATTTTGGTTTCTGTTTTACAAGTTCAAATTCAGTTTGGTATGAATTTCAAACCAATACGATTGGAGGAAATGTTTCAATAAATTTTTCAAATTTAAATTTTATTCCACAAGCTACTAGAGGTTCAGCTTTAGACGCAGTTCTTGTTCAAGCAGTTGTTCCATGTGATGCTGGAACATTTACTCAAATTGGAAATTGTGCATTTGAATTAACATCCAATTTTCAAATTAATGCAGTCGGACTTCCAGCAAATACAACCTATTATATAATTGTTAATGGTTCTAAAAATGGTGGAGCAACTTTACCTGCAAATGCAACTTTTGACCTATTAGTAAGTGGAACAGGTTTTGACCGGCTTGCTCTTGATTTAACGATGAGTAATCCAGGTTTAATTTGTCCTGATTACCCAGTTTATCTTGCAGCGTATCTTACGAATTGTCAAGATACTAGTCAGTTTACTTGGTATGTAAATGGAACTTTAACCTCAAGTAATGTATTAAACACATGGACAACAAGTTCTTTAGATCAAGGAGATGTTGTTTCTGTAAGCTGTTCTTGTTTTACAGATTGTCCAGTAAACTTGACTTCGAATTTAGTCAGTATAAATGAAGTGGCATTTAGTGTTGATGCAGGTCCGGATCAATCAACATCAGTTGGTTCTGAAGTTAGTTTAATTGGAAGTTCTGATGGAGATTCCGTTCTTTGGGTTGGTGAAAATCCAATTTTTAATTCAAATACACTAGTAGCAACTGTTATACCATATGAAACGGAAACTTATATTCTAACGGCATATAAAAATGGGTGTATTTTAACGGATGAAGTTACTGTTACAGTGAATAATTTACTCACTATTCCAGGTAGTTTTTCACCAAATGGAGATGGTGTAAATGACAAATGGATTATTGAAGGGATTGAAAACTATCCAAATTGTTTAGTTTGGATTTATGATCGCTGGGGACAAGAAGTCGCTTCAGTGAGTAGTTATAGTTTAAATCGTGCTTGGAATGGAACTAATAATGGAAAAGCATTAAGTGATGGAGTTTATTTTTATTCTATAGATTTAAATGATAAATCTAGCTCTAAATTATTGAAAGGAAACGTAACTATTATCCGATGAAACATTTACTTTTTATAATTTTCATTTTAATCAGTTCGTCAGTAATTTGCCAACAACGAGCACATTTTAGTCAATGGGCAAGTCATCAAATGGCAATTAATCCGGCTCATTCAGGAATTAAAAAATGTATTGATGTTCGTGGAACTACACGTGGACAATGGATTGGGGTTGAAGGTTCACCAATTTCTGGAGTGCTAACAATTAGTGCACCATTAAAAATGAAACGCGTCAAATATTTACAAGCGAGACATGGAATTTCCGGGAATGTATTGTACGATAAAATTGGTCCTTTTTCTGAATATAAAATCCAGTTAGGTTATGCTGGACATTTCAATTTCACTAAAGACGATCGTTTATCTTTAGGGATTAGCTCAGGTATTCAACAGTTAAATTTTGATTTAGCTATGGCTCGTCCCTTGGATCCAGATCCTGTAATCAACGGTTCTGCATCTCAGATTTTTCCAACGGCAACTTTCGGAGCTTGGTTCAATGGTAAAAATTATTATGGTGGATTAGTTTTTTATGATTTGATAAAAAATAAGTGGAATACCATTGGTAAAAATGCAGAATCACGAGTTCAATCAGTATTAACAGGTGGGTATCGTTTTCGAATCAATGAAAATTTGAATTTATTACCTGGAATTTATGCCAGTTATGTCAAAAGTGCTCCAATAGATTTTCAATTTCAAACGATAATGGATATCCAATCAAAATTCAATATTGGTTTAGGATACCGTAATACAGATGCATTAATTCTTTTTCTAGGAACAAGTTTAGGCCAAAAAATGAAGATGATGTATAGTTTTGATTTTGTGTTATCGAAGTTAGGACCAAGTTCATTTTATAGTCACGAACTTACATTTGTATTTTCTCCTTGTAGAGGATTTACAGCACAAAACGAAGGTAGTCCATTGTTTGAATAATTTTATGGGCGCTTCCCTGAAATAACAATCTATATTTTATTTAAAAACTTTATGTCATGGTCGTTCTTCGGCTGCTAGTTGTTTTGTTTTTTCAACTTTGCTTAGCGTAAAAAAGTAGCTTCTGAGGTCGCTCTTTTTATACGAGCAAAGTAGATAAAAAACTTCAACAAGCTAGTTCGCCTTCGCACTAGCGCGGGGATTTAATAAATAATCTTGGTATTTAAGTGGCGGTTATTATCCGTTATTATCTCCCGTAAGTACGGGATTATTATCCGTTATTTACTCCCATACATACGGGATTATTGTCCGCTATTAT